>JAJYNL010000001.1 GCA_021786375.1 Actinomycetes bacterium | reverse complement strand
CTCACCTCGTTCAGAACGACAGGTTTGCCGTTAGGGAACGGGTGGATCCCTAACGCTCCAGTCATCGCCGAACCCGCTGCGCAAACTACTCGAGAGACTCCCCCGGCGCGCAACGCCCGGGCCACGCCGGCAAGTGCGTATCGGCGGCCGGCAATCATGCATTGAACTCGAGGTCGATCCATGCCAGAAAGACCGGAGAGGAGCGGACCCGAATTCGGTCATGGCATCGCACGCCGTCCTGCCAAGCGGCGTGGCGGGAGCATCGGCCGCGCCATATCCTCCAACGGCCAAGCCCGACCGTGGCACCGGACCCAATTCGCCGTGGCAGGACATGGTCTATGACCGGGGAAACGCGATCCGCCAACGGCGGAACCCGAAGCCCGGCCCGCTGAAACAGCCTCAGCCGATCAGCTCTATGAAGGCCTCGAGTTGGCGCAGGTTGCGGCACTCCACCACCGCGTCGCAGTATCGCGAATAGTCGCTTATCACCGAATCGCCTGAGTTCCAATAGGAAGCCGGCTCCGGGTTCAGCCAATAGAGTCGCGACGCCCGGGAGCGTATCTCACCTAGGAAATCTGCTCGGGAGGCATGGTAGTTGTTGCGCGCATCGCCAAGGACGATAACGGTCGACTTCTTCGAGAGGTGCTCCAGGTAGTTCTCCCGGAATTGCTCGAAGGAATGGCCGTAGTTGGTATGGCCGTCCACATGAACAACGTTGGCCCTGGTGTTCACAAGCTTGAGCGCCTCCTCGACGGAGCCGGCGGTCTCGAAGTAACCGGTGACCTCATCGATCGCATCGATGAAGACGAAGCTGCGCACTTTCTTGAACTCCTCTGAGAGTGCGTAGACGAGCTGGAGCGTGAAACGCGCGAAGGCGGCGACAGATCCTGAGATGTCCGCAATGATGAAGATCTCGGGCTTGGAGAGCCTCGGGGGCCGGAACTCAAGCTTGACCGGGACACCCCCGTAGCCGAGGGACTCGCGAAACGTGCGCCGGAAGTCGAGCGGCCCCTTCCTCCTACTCATGCGACGCTTGGCCAGCCGAGTCGCCAACTTGCGCGCCAGTGGCCCGATGGCGTGGCGAATCTTTTGAATCTCGTCGCGGGATGCCTGCATGAAGTCGATGTCCTCTGGCAGGAGCGGACGCATGGTGCGCGCCACCGCCTCCTCGCCGCGATCTTCGACAAGCATTCGACGTACTTCCGCCTCAATCGCCTGGCGCAGTTCGGCCACCAGCTGCTCGACGTGAGTAGCCAGGATGGCCTCCCCGATGGCCCCCTCCCCTTGCGTCCCTGCCAGCTCCTCGCGGAGCTTCGCATAGACCATCTCCACATCGAGCTGCTTCAGGGTGCGGTAGGCGTAATACACGCCGCTTACGGCGCGCCCCTTCTCCAATCCACCATGACGTGCCACCGCAGCTCGTGCCAGGCGGGCCAGGCGGGCCATATCGCCGGCGAGCATCGCCTCAATCATCATGCGGCGGAGCTCGTCGGCACCACCGCCCCCACCCCCAAACTGCTGCGCCGCACTCGGCGGGACTTCGCCGCCTTCCCCGTGTTCCGGCTCCTCATCCCTCGACGAGGTTGGATGGCGATTGGCAAAAAAGACGTCGAAGAGGAGATCGAAGACCTCACGGTGGCCCTCGTCCTTGATCATGGTCGCAAAAAGCGCGGTGCGGAAAGTGCGCCGGTCGATCTCTCCAACCGCGCGCACTGCGGAGGTGGCATCGACCACCTCCGTCATGGAGACGGGGACCTTGGCCTCGCGCAAGGCATCCGCAAAGGAGACCAGCTGATCGATCATCGGTCTCCTATCCGAGTTTCGCCCTGGCCTTCTCAACGTCCGCCTGGTATTTGAGCAGCACATTGAGCGTCGAGGCAACCGTCGCGGGATCCAGATCCTTGGCATCCAGAGTGAGCAGGGTGACCGCCCAATCGAGGGTCTCGGAGATGGAGGGGTGCTTCTTGAGATCCAGCGATCGCAACATTGCCGCGAAGTCCGCGATCTTGGCCGCCAGCTCCTCGGGAAGGCTCGGCACCTTGAGCATGAGAATCGCCTTCTCCCTCTCCTTGCTCGGGTAACCGATGTGCAGGAAGAGGCACCGGCGCTTGAGGGCTTCGGAGAGCTCGCGCGTGTTGTTCGAGGTAAGGATCACGATCGGCTGGCGGGTAGCCGAGACGGTGCCAAATTCGGGGATGGTGATCTGGAAGTCCGAAAGCAGCTCCAGGAAGAGGGCTTCGGTCTCGAGCTCGACCCGGTCTATTTCATCAATCAACAGGACTGCCGGATCGTCCAAGGAGATGGCTCGCAGCAGCGGGCGGGCAAGCAGGAATTCCTCCGAAAAGATGTTCTCCTTGACCGCGTCCCAGTCGGCGGGATCCTCGCCAGCCGCCCTGGCGGCCTGTATTCGCAGCAGCTGCTTGGAGTAGTTCCACTCGTAGATAGCTTTGGCGTCGTCAAGCCCCTCGTAACACTGCAGGCGGACCAGCTCCGCATCGAGAGCTCGCGCGAGGGCCTTGGCCAGCTCCGTCTTCCCTGTACCGGCCGGACCCTCGACGAGGATGGGCTTGTGTAACACCGTGGCCAGGTAAACGGTCGTGGAGATCTCCTGGCTCGGCAAATACGAAGCCTGGGCGAGTGCCTCGCTCACCTGGTCTATTCCTGTAAATCCCTCGCCCGTGGCTTTCAATGTTCCATCCGTTCCCTTGCGCTAGCCGCGCACTTGCCCACTGCCTTCGATAACGTACCGTTCGGTGGTGAGAGCCTCCAGCCCCATGGGGCCTCGTGCGTGAAGCTTCTGAGTGCTGATGCCGATCTCCGCCCCCAGTCCGAGCTGGTTGCCGTCGACGAAGCGGGTCGATGCGTTCACAAGCACCGCCGCCGCGTCAACCTCACGCGTGAACCGGCTGGCATTGGCGTAATCGTTGGTCAGGATCGCTTCCGAATGCCCGGTGCCGTAGCGCGAGATGTGGTCCACCGCCTGCTCCAGGTCGTCGACGACACGCACGGCCAGCTTCAGATCCAGATACTCGGTAGCCCAATCCTCGTCGGTGGCCGCGATCGCGCGAGGAATCGCCGCACAAGTCGTCTCGTCGCCGCGAATCTCCACCTCGGCAAGGAATGTGTCCATGCGGGCGAGGAATTCCCCGGCGACATCGCGGTGCACCAGGACCGTCTCCACCGCGTTGCAGACACTTGGCCGTTGCACCTTGGCATTGCGTACTATCTTCTCCGCAGCATCCAGGTTTGCGCTGGCGTCGACGAAAATGTGACAGTTCCCCTCACCGTCAATGATGTAGGGAACCGTTGCGTGCTCTTCGATGGCGGCAATCAAAGACCGTCCACCACGCGGTATCAGGCAGTCAACGTAGCCCCGCAGACGCATGAAGGCGACCGCCGATTCCCGCGACGCATCCGGCACAAGCGCCACCGCGTCCCTGGGCAAGCCGGCCTTGACCAGCGCCTCCGACAGGACCGAGGCAATTGCGCGGTTGGAGGAGAAAGCCGCCGAGGAGCCGCGCAAAAAGGCGGCGTTGCCACTCTTCAGGCAAAGAGCGGCAGCATCCGAGGTGACGTTGGGCCTGTTTTCGTAGATTATCCCCACCACTCCAAGAGGAACCCTCTCGCGGCTTACCGCAAGTCCATTTGGAAGTCGGTATCCGCGGGTGACCTGTCCGACCGGGTCGGCCAAAGCGGCGACTTCGAGAACCTGTGCCGCCATTTCCTTGACACGTGACTCGGTGAGTGCAAGCCTGTCCACCTGACCGGAGGGCATGCCCTCGCCACGGGCGCGCGCGACGTCGTCGGCATTGGCGGTGAGAATCTCGTCGATCGTGTGCTCGAGGCCCTCCGCCATATAGCCCAGGGCGTCGTTCTTCTGCTGGGCGGAGGCAAGCCTGACACGGCGCGACGCACCCTTCACCTTGCCTGCCAGTGCAACCAGCTCGGAATTTACAGCGCTGACATCTTTCATCCCCCTCCAGCCTAATGAGAGCGGCCTTGGCGGTGGCGGGCTATGCCTCCAGGAGGATCATGTCGTCGCGGTGTAATGCCAGCGCAGAATAATCCGCCGTCATGCCCGCCCTGCGGTGCTGGACTTCCGCCCTTAGCTCTGCTGCACCTAGCCGTGCCAGGCCCTTGGCAATAACGCTGCCGTCATCGGCCAGAACTTCGACGGCGTCCTCTGCGGAAAATGCACCGCCCACTTCGGTCACACCCACCGCCAGCAGCGAGGAACCTCGGTCTCGCATAGCACGGCGCGCCCCTTCGTCGACCTTGACGTAGCCACTCGCCGGGAGAGCGAAGGCGATCCACAGCTTGCGGGAAGGAAGGCGGCGACGGCTCTTGGCTATCCAGGTACCGACCCCCTGCTTGCGCGAGGGTGCGGCGCGCAGTGCATCCGGGTTGGAGGCGGCTGCGATGAGCGTCTCTACCCCGGACCAGGCGGCGATCCTGGCGGCCATGATCTTTGTAACCATGCCGCCGCTTCCGCGACTGGTTCCCCGTCCGCCGGCCAGCGAGGCAAGCTCCCGAGTCACCTCCTGCACTTCTTCGATCAAGTTCGCATCCTCGAAGCGACGCGGGTCCGCCGTGTAGAGTCCTTCCTGGTCGGTTAGGAGGACCAGAACCTCCGCACCGACCAGCCCCGCCACTAGAGCTGCGATCCTATCGTTGTCCCCAAGGCGGATCTCGTCATCGGCGACCGCGTCGTTCTCGTTGATGATGGGGATGATCCCCTGCTCGAGCATCCTGGACAGCGTGGCCCGAGCTGAAAGGTACTGGCGCCGCTCCATGAAATCGGAGGCGGAGAGGAGGATCTGGCCGCATGCCAGGCCACGCTCGGCCAACTCGGCCGCCCAAGCGGCCATCAGGCCGACCTGCCCAACAGCGGATGCGGCCTGCAGGGTGACCAGGTCGGACGGTCTTTCGCCCCTCATGCCCAACCGACCCAGGCCAAGGGCGATGGCACCGGAGCTGACTACCGCGACGTGATGCCCCGCGGCGTGCAGATGCACAAGTTGGTCGCAGATCGAATCAACCACCTGGTGGTTCACGTCCAAATCGTCAGTCGTAACCGACGAAGACCCGATCTTCACGACCAGATTCACTAATGCGCTCCCTCGCGTCGGCCCACCGCAGACGCCAAGACCAGGCCACATGCACCAGCCAGGCTAGCCCCTACCACTCGGCGGGGTGCCCCCATCAATCCCTGGTGTAGTCGAACTCGAACGTGCCGATAACCACCTCATCACCGTCGGTCGCGCCGGCTCTCGTCAGCGCCCGGTCGACCCCCAGGTGGCGAAGCCGGGTCTGGATGTACTCCAGCGCATCAGGCGTGGTGACGTCCGAGAGAGCCACGGCGCGCTCAGCGGCTCGGCCAAGCACGCGGAAGCGATGCTCACCCAGCCGGACGACCTTGAAGCCGTCGGGCGTCAGGTTGATGAAGATTGCTTCCGAGGAGCGAGTGGATCCCGCTTCGCTCCTGGACCGTGAGACAATCTCAGCCAGCTTGCGCTTGAGGGCTTCGACGTTGAGAGCCGAAATCGACGATATCGCCATGTCTACCGACACCCCAAGGTACTCCTCGCAATGGTGCAGTATCTCCTCGTCCAGCACGTCGGCCTTCGAGACCACTACCAGCCTGGGGCGATCGAGCAGCTCCGGGAGATAGTTCTCGAGCTCACGCAGGAGGACACGGTACTGCTCGGCCACGGACGTTCCCTGGGACTCGGTCGCATCCAGCAGGAAGACCAGCACTCGTGCGCGCTCGATATGGCGCAGGAACTCCAGTCCGAGCCCCTTCCCTTCGGAGGCTCCTTCGATCAGCCCGGGTATATCGGCGACGACGTACTCACTATCATCGGCAAGCCGAACCACGCCGAGATTGGGCTTGAGAGTGGTGAAGGGATAGTCGGCGATTTTGGGCTGTGCCCTGGAAATCACCGAGATCAAGGTTGACTTGCCGGCGTTCGGATAGCCCACCAGCGCCACGTCGGCCTTCAGTTTCAACTCTAGGTTGAACCAGTTCTCCTCGCCCAGCTCCCCCTGCTCGGCGAATGATGGCGCTCTACGCTTATTGGCCAGGAAACGCGTGTTGCCACGGCCACCTTCGCCGCCCTTTGCTGCGACAAAGCGGATCCCGGCCTCGGCCAGGTCGGCCACAACCTCGCCTTCCAAGGAGCGGACGACCGTACCCGTCGGTACCAGGACCTCCAAGTCGCGGCCACTGCGACCATGCCTCTGCTTACCCATCCCATGAGCTCCGCTCTCCGCCCTGCGATATGGCTGGTCCGCGAAGCTCAGCAGCGACGCCATCTCGTCGGTCGCCACGAGGATCACGTCTCCGCCACCCCCTCCGTCCCCGCCATCCGGCCCACCTTTATCGACGTGGGCCTCCCGGCGGAACGACACCGAACCCGCGCCGCCGTCCCCGGCCTTGGCGTGCAGTTGCGCCTGATCGACGAAGCCTGCCATTTGTCCCTTTCAAAGAGAAAACCTCGGTCCATCGGCCGAGGTTTTCGTCAAAGCCTGTTTGGCCGCAATGCGGCTCCTGACGACCTAGAGGACGTCGACCAGTCGCCGGCCCTTGCGCTCGCCGAACTTGACCGTGCCCTGCGCGGTCGCGAAGAGAGTGTCGTCGCTACCCCGACCGACATTCACTCCCGGATGGAACTTGGTTCCCCGCTGACGAACCAGGATGGAGCCCGCCGTGACGGCCATACCGTCGTAAACCTTCACACCCAGGCGCTTGGCCTTGGAATCCCTGCCGTTCCTGGTGGAACCGCCGCCCTTCGTCTTGGACATCTGAAGCCTCTCCTGAAAATATCTGGCGAATCGCTACTTGGTTATCTCTAGAACCTTGACAACCGCGTACTTCTGCCGGTGTCCCCAGCGCCTACGCATGTTCGCCTTGGGGCGATACTTGAAGCCGCGCACCTTGGGGCCCTTTTCGAAGCCCACGATCTCGCCCTTTACGGCAGCGTTGCCAAGCTCCTTGCCGACCACGACGTTATCCTCGTCGACCACCATTATCGGCTGGAGATCGACCGGGTCGCCGACGAGCCCCTCGAGGAGCTCGAGGCGGACGGAGGCGCCCACCGAAACCTTTTCCTGCTTGCCGCCGGACTTAATCACTGCATACATAGGTCGATCATTCTAGCGGTATCAGACGTCGTCAACGTCCAAGAAGACGACGCCACGGCCCTTACACGTCGGGCAGGTGTCGCTGAGAGCCTCGACCAGTCCCTCGGAGACGCGTTGCCTGGTCATCTCCACCAAGCCGAGCTGGGACATCTCGTAAACCTGCGTCTTGGTCTTGTCACGCGCAAGTGCCTCTTTCAAGGTGCGCATGACGTCCTCCTTGTTGGCCTCGACCGTCATGTCTATGAAGTCGATGACGATGATGCCTCCGATGTCCCGCAGGCGCAACTGGCGGGCGATCTCTTGGGCGGCTTCCAGGTTGTTCTGGTGGATCGTCCCCTCGAGCGAGACGGTGCCGACATTCTTGCCGGTGTTCACGTCGATGACCGTCAGCGCCTCGGCGCGGTCGATAATCAGGGATCCTCCGGACGGGAGCCAGACCTTGCGGTCCATCGCCTTGTGCAGCTGCTCGTGCACATGATTCAGCTCGAAGATTGGCAACCCCTGCTCGGCGGCATCGTAATACTCGACGCGGTCCGCCAACTCCGGTGAGATACTCGAGACGTAGGAGTGGACCTCCTCGTAGATTTCCCGGTCGTCGATGATCACGCCGCGATAGTTGCGATTGAACTCTTCGCGGATCACCCGGACGGCCACGTTAGGTTCGGAGTAAAGCAGCGCCGGGGCGTGGGCGGTCTTGGCATTGGCCTCGATTGCGGTCCACATCTCGACCAGCTGGCTTATGTCGCGACCCAGCTCCTCCGCAGATGCCCCTTCGGCGGCTGTCCGCACGATCACACCGAAGCCCTCCGGCTTCAGGTCACCCAGGATCTTGCGCAGTCTTCGGCGCTCGTCATCGGGCAACCGCTTGGATATTCCGTAGCTGTCGGAATTGGGAACCAGTACCACGAAGCGCCCGGGAAGGGAGACCTCCTGGGTGAGCCGTGCCCCCTTGGTTCCAATCGGATTCTTGGTCACTTGGCAGAGCACCACCTGGCGGGGCCTCAGCAAGTGCTCGATCCGAACATCCTTGTTCGGCTGGTCCATGAGGTCCTCGCGGTCGTAGCGCACGTCGCCACGGTACAGGACCGCGTTCTTCGAGGTCCCTATGTCGACGAAAGCCGCCTCCATCCCGGCCAGCACATTGGTCACCCGGCCGAGATAGATATTGCCGTCGATCTGGTTCGGATCCGCCCCGACACGGGAAACGTAGTGCTCTATCAGCGTCCGCCCCTCAAGGACGGCAATCTGCACCATGTCCTCGGAGCGGTGCACGCACATCAAATAGCGGCCGACCGGCCTACCGTTACGGGAGCGGCCGATTCGCTGGTTGGCGCGGCGCGAAGATCTCGTGTCGCTGCTCGTTTCCGAGGCGAGCTGGCCGTCCACGGCGTAGCGCACCGGCTCGAGGTCGCTACCGTGCTCGCGAGGGGGCCTGCGCCGCCGGTTGCGCTGCCTGCCTACGGCCTGAGCTGCCGAAGGTTCCTTGGCCTGCTCTTTTTGGGCGGCCTCACCCCGGTTCAGATGAGGAAGCCTAGGCCGATGTGGCTGGTGATCGCCGCTCGACTCGGAGGCCTTCGCATCATTTCCGGGACCGGTCTTGGCCTCCGTGTCTGCGCCCTGGGCGCCACTTCCCTGTCCAGAAGGCCGGCGCCCCCGAGACCGCCTTCTCCTGCCTTGCCCGCCTTGACCCTCCTGGCCGCGGCCTGGGGATGCTTGAGCCCCGTCGGGAGATACCGTCGGGGTCGTGGGGCTCACCTGAGCGGCGGGAGCCGCCTGGGGTGCGTTTTCGTCTGCCATGCAAAACCTGCAATTCGTCTTGGTTCGGCCACATCCGAGGTGGCGCCCGCGCCATAGTTCGCGAGCCCCCCCGTGGTCGGCACACCGACCGCCGTCAGTCGGCGATTGCCGCTGCGCGGAAGATTCGGAGTGTTGCCGAAAACTGATGATCCACGGCTGCCGTCGCTGGTTGGCCACGCGTCGCAAAGCGGGGCCGCGGAAAGGCTTCGGCGGGTCGCTGAGCCCGCGGTAATAAGCGCTATCCAAAGAACAAAGGCTGCCATTTGACACCAGTTTAGTCGGACGCGGAGCCTCGGCGCGTGACCGAACGACTCCCGGCCTGTTCAGCCCTTGTTAGTGGTGGTAGTTGTGCTCGGTGCGCCAACCTTGGGTGGCGTCGTTGTCGTAGTGGCGACCCCGTAGCGAGCGTACGTGGTCGCACCCGCCGGAATGTGAGGCATGGAAAAGACGGGGTTGCCGACGTTGTGGGTCATAAGGTACTCGAAGATCGCCTTGGCCGCCGGTGCAGCGCCGGTTGCACCGTATCCGGCGTGGCCGATTACCACCGCCACGACATACTTGGGATTTGGCAGGGGACCAAAGGCCACGAAGAGAGCGTCGGGCTCCTGGCCGCTAACCGACGCGGTTCCAGTCTTACCTGCCAGTGGGTAGGAGCTGAGCGGGAAGCCGATGAAGGTACCGTAAGCAGTGCCAAGCCGGTTCCCGATCGCTCCTTCGAAACCGGTTAGCATCGCGCTTCGATCCAGCGGGCTGAGCTGGACATGATCGACCACCTGAGGCTTGAACTTCTTAACCAGCTTCCCGGTCTGGTTCACGATGCCCACCGCGATCTGGGGAACGTAGCGCGTGCCGCCGTTGGCGAAGGTCGCATATGCGTTGGCAAGCTGCAGCGGTGTTACCAGAGTCTCCCCCTGGCCGAACGCCATCTCGATCTGGTCTGCCGTGTACCACGACGTGTAGGGGTATGCGGCCGGATACTGCTTGTGCAGGGCCGCCCGCAGCTGTGGAGAATCGACCATGCCGGAGGCCTCGCCCGGAAGGTTGATGCCAGTGGGAGAACCGAATCCGTACCTGGCCGCCATGTTCTGGATGGGGGTCTTTCCGTACTTGTTCATGTTGGCGTAGAACTGGTAGCCAAGGTTGTAGAAGAAGACGTCGTCAGAAGCCGTCAGCGCGGTGACTATGTTGATCGAGCCAAGGCGCTCGTAACCGGCGTTGTGAAAGCTGCAAAGACCGCTTCCGGGCTTGCAGTTCGGGATATTGAACACACCGGTGTCGTTGTAGTAGAAGTACGGGGTGATCAGGCCGCTCGAAAGCGCCGCCGAAGCAGTAGCCAGCTTAAAGGTGGAGCCGGGGGTATATAGGCCGTCGATGGCCCGGTTCAGGATCGGATCTCCCGAGGACGGCGACGTGATCTGGCTATAGGCCGCCTGGGAGATTCCCCCCACCCACACCGATGGATTGTAGGTCGGGTAAGAGGCCATGGCCAGAACCTGACCGTTGTTCACGTCTTCCACAACCGCAGCTCCGGAGAGGCCTGTCAGATAGCGCCTGAAGATCGGATCGAAGGTGTTGGACAGTGCATGGATCTGATTGGCCAACGCGGCTTGAACCGCCTTCTGAAGGCTCAGGTCAATGCTAAGTACCACGTTGTCGCCCGGCTTCGGGGGATTATTGGCCAGCGTGCCCACCACCTGTCCTGCATAGTTGACCTGTAGGGTCTTCTTGCCGGGCACGCCGCGCAGATACTTCTCGAAGCTCGCCTCCACACCGGCCTGACCGATCTGGTCTCCGGCCTGGTAACCCTGAGCAGCAAGCTTGGTGAGTTCGGACTGCGAGATTTGCGACACGTATCCCAGGATCTGCGACGCAGTCGACCCCTCCGGATACACGCGCTCGGTGGTCAAGGAGCTGGATACGCCCGGGAACTGGGCCGGATGCTCCTTGATGTAGATGATCTTGTCCTTTCCCACGTTGTAGGCAACGGGAATCGGTGCGTACGGGCTGTTGTTGGGACTGTTAACCGCCGCCTTGATCTGAGCGAGCGGCACGCCAAGCAGCGTCGCGAGACGAGGCAGCACTTGAGGATTGGTGATGGTGGTGTTCTGGGCGATCGTGATCGACTCCACCACCTGGTTGCCCACCAGAAGGTTCTCATTTCGATCCACGATCAGTCCCCGCGGTGCGGGGGTGATTATCTGGCGGGTCTGATTCTGATTGGCAAGGGCCTGATAGGTCGGGCTTTGAAGCACCTGCAGGGAGTACAGCCGGGCGACCAGGGCAATGAAGAGCGCGAAGACTGCAAAGCCCATGGCTCGAACGCGCCTGCGCTGGGACAAACCACTCGCGTTCGGCGACTCGGAATCAATGAAGCTCATTGCACCTCCCTCCAACCAACTTCAACTTAGACAAGACCGATAAGACGGTGGTTAACGCCCCTGGGCGTCAGAAGGCCCTACGCGAGGGCGGCCGCTCCTCGACGCCGATCCTCAGGAGGCGCTTGACCAGCGGTGCTAGGATCAGCGCAAATAGCACACCCATGGCCAGCTGCACCATCACGGCGGATACCAATCGTTGCTCAAGGATCGAATGCAGGCCAAGCACCTTTAGCACGGCGTACAACAAGACCTCTCCGCCACCGGTGCACGCGGCCCCCACCAAGACGTCCACCACCCTTGATTCCGGGAGCGACGTCACCTCCAGCATCCCGGCCAGGTAACCCATCGAGGCGTAAACAAGGCTCGAGACGCCGAACGGTACGGTGGTAAAGGAGTCGGCCATTAGACCGAGTACAAACCCGGCTACCGCGCCGGCCTCGCGACCCTCGATTAGGCCAAACATCACGGTGGCTGCGATTAGGAAGTCGGGGTGGACCCCACTTAGGGTGACCGTACCCAGCTGGGACCTCTGCAAGACCCCGAATGTCAACACGAGCAGAATGAGCTTGATCACCCTGGAAAAGGTCATGGCGTTCCCGCCGGGAGCCAGTCGAGGACGGAGACAAAATAGAGACGGGCAAGATCGACGACCGGGGTCAAATCAACGTGCTCCTGGAGCGCGCCCGGGGGGGTATAGGCATCCGCCACGCGTCCTACTGGAATGCCGGGCGGATAGATCTCCCCCTGAAGCCCGCTCGTATAGGCGACCTCGCCCTTCTTCAACACGGTTCCCGGGTCGACCAGCTGCACGGAGAGCGACCTGGCGGAGCCCTGCCCAACAGCCAGGCCGAGTTGCTGGCTGGGCTGGATGCGCACCCCGGCCGCGAAGTTGGGGTCGTCAACCAGAAGCACAGTGGAGCTGTCCGCCGACACAGCCACGACTCGGCCCACCAGACCGTACGCCGCAACGACGGGGTTGCCAACATGCACTCCCTGGTGGGAGCCCTTGTTGATCTCCACGCTCAGCTGAAGGTTGGACGGTGTATAGGAAATCACCTGCGCGGCGGTGGATTTGATGCTGCCCGCATAACTCAGATGCAGCGTTGCCGTCAGGGAGTTCAGCGCCGCCTGGGCACCCTGGTCCGCAAAGCGACGGTTCTTGAGTGTGGCCACCTCGCTTTGAAGCCGCTGGTTCTGCGCCTTGACCGAGCTGTACTCGAATGCTCCTGCCACGACGTCGTACACCGGAGAGACAACGGCCGTAGCAGCCTGACGCAGCGGCGTGACTACGTTGCGCACCAGGCCTTTCGCCGAAGTTATCACCGGTGGCTCGCCCCGATAGCTAGCGGTAAGCAGCGACAGCGAGATCAGCAGTATGACTATGAGCGTTATGCGAGGGCGTCTGAAAACGGGACCGGCCACCGGTAATGGCAGTCCCCTCCTAGCGGCTGCTGGAGGAGATCAGCACCCGCTTGAGCGCCTCGAATTCCTCGAGGCACTGTCCCGAGCCAAGCGCAACGCACTGGAGCGGGTTGTTCGCGACGACAATGGGCATCCCGGTCTCCTCGTGGAGGCGCCTGTCGAGGCCGTTCAGAAGTGCGCCGCCACCGGTCAGCACGATTCCCTGCTCCATGATGTCGGCCGCCAGCTCCGGCGGAGTGTTGTCCAAGGTGTACTTGACCGCGTCGACGATTGCCGAGATGGGCTCCTCAATGGCCTTGCGAATCTCCTTGGTCGAGACGACGATGGTCTTGGGAAGGCCCGTTATCAGGTCCCGACCCCTTATCTCGGCTTGGAACTCCTCCTCCAGGACGGTCGCCGAGCCGAGCGCCATCTTCATCTCCTCCGCGGTGCGTTCGCCCAAAGCCAGGCTGTGTTCCTTCTTGATGTAGGTGATGATCGCCTCGTCAAGTTCGTCGCCGCCGATTCTTATCGACTTGGAGGTGACAATTCCTCCGAGCGAGATGACCGCGACCTCAGTGGTGCCCCCTCCCATGTCAACCACCATGTTGCCAGTGGGCTCGTGGATGGGGAGGCCCGCGCCGATGGCAGCGGCCATTGGTTCCTCAATGATGTAGGCCGGCTTCCGTGCGCCCGCGTACTCAGCCGCCTCTTGAACCGCACGCTGCTCGACTCCGGTGATCCCGGATGGGACGCAAATCACCATACGCGGCTTACCGAACCGTGAGTTATGCACTTTGTGAATGAAGTAGCGCAGCATTTTCTCGCAGATTTCGAAGTCCGCGATCACGCCGTCCTTCAAGGGCCGGATCGCCTGGATGTTGCTCGGGGTCCGCCCGATCATCCGCTTCGCCTCGAGGCCAACCGCCAGGGGCCGCCCGTCTTTGGTGTTGATGGCGACCACCGATGGTTCGTTGAGAACGATCCCCTTGCCGCGCACGTACACCAGGGTGTTTGCTGTGCCGAGATCGACTGCCATATCGCGCCCTAGAAATGAGGAGCCTAATGCCATGATGTGTGCCTCCGGAGGGTTCCTTGGTCAGAGAAGTGGAAAAACTTGCGGATAGCCTTAGGCCTGGGCACCGGCGCCGAGGTGCTGCCGGCAGCGCAATCCACGACCCAACAGTCTATCCACCTAATGCGTCATTGCTCCGGAAAGAACAGGGCAAGCTCCCGAGCTGCGGCTTCAGCCGAGTCAGAGCCGTGCACCAGGTTTTCGCCGATCTCGATGGCCAGATCGCCCCGAATCGTTCCAGGTGCCGCCTTGGTCGGATCGGTGGCCCCCATTATCGTACGAACGACGGCCCAGGTATCCCGAGGGCCAGCCACTTCACATACCAGCACTTTGGATCGCGTGATAAAGGACACCAGCTCACCGAAGAAGGGCTTGCCATCATGCTCTGCGTAGTGGGCCTTGGCGATTGCCTCGTCCAACTGGCGCAATTCAGCGCGCACCAACGTGAGTCCCCTGCGCTCTAGGCGCGACAAGATCTCGCCTACCAACCCGCGTTCGACGGCGTCGGGCTTGCACATAAAAAAGGTTGAATCCATAGCTCTTAGAGACTACCGGGCCGATCTGGCGCTGCCTCTAGAGTTCTCGGCGCTCTCAACTGCTTCTAAGAGAGCAGAAAGCGACGCGCCCGGCCGGCGGTCCGAAAAGATCCGAACACCACCACCGCGCCGTCTTGGCCGGCCAGCTGCATCGCCTCGGATACGCCCTCCTCGACGGAGGAAGCCTCCACCACAGAGAAACCCTCCTCGAGTGCCGCCGCCGCAAGTACCGCAAGAGGCATCACGCGCTGCTCGCTGACGGTCGCAACAAAGACGCCGGCCAATCGCGACTTCATCGCTCTCAACACCGCGTTCGCATCCTTGCCCGCGAGCATGGCCACCACGCCGTATACAGGTTCGATTCCCGAGAACTCCTCGGCAAAGGTACGTGCCAGCGCCTCAGCCGCCTCGGCATTGTGCGCTCCATCGACAACTACAAGCGGGCTGCGGTAGACCACCTCGACTCTTGCAGGCACCGATGCGCTCCCCAATGCCTCGCCGACGGCGTCGTAATCAAGGCTCGATCCGACAAGCTCCTCGACCGCCGCAATCGCCACAGCGGCATTATCGACTTGATGTCGGCCGTGGAGCGCCACAAACAGCTCCTGGTAGATGGTTCTGGGAGTTCGCAGATCGAAGCGCCACCCACCCACGCCCAGCGTCTGCTCAGAAACCGAGATATCGCGTCCAAGCCTCAGGACGCCGCGGTTCGGCCGCCTGTCAAAATAAGTCATCAGGTCATCCGGGATCGCCCCCAGCACGGCCATGGTTCCCGGTTTGATGATCCCCGCCTTGTTGTCGGCGACACCCTCCAACCCAGGTCCAAGGAGCTCGAGGTGGTCGTGCCCAATCGAGGTGACCACTGCGACATCGGCATCGACCACGTTGGTCGAATCCCAGGTTCCGCCGATACCCACCTCGACCACCGCCGCCTCTACGCCTTCGGCGTAGAAGAGCGAGATGGCCGTAGCGGTAAGCACCTCGAACCAGCTAAGCGCTGATCCCAGCTTCTCCTCCACCCCGGCGATCAGCAAAAGTTCGGAGGCCAGCAGCTCATCGGGGACGGGAATTCCACCGATCAGAATACGTTCGTTTACGCGGTCCAGATGGGGCGAGAGAAACGTGCCGACTTTTTGGCCCATCCGCACCAAGAGCTCGGTGCAGATCCGGGAGACCGATCCCTTGCCATTTGTCCCGGTCACATGGATCGTCCGGAACTCAGAAGACGAAATGCCGAGCGCCTCGATGACCTTGGCTACAGGTTCGAGGGATGGCTCCTTGACAAATGCGCCCTTGGTCTCGAAGTTGTCGTGCCCATCTAGCCAAGCCAAAGCTTCCTGGATCGTCCAGCCCATCGTGCCTCGACTTCCGAGCCGGATCGAGCTAGGAGGCGCGGCGCGTCCGTGGGGGACGCTCGCTTCCACCCGTGCGCGGAACCAGAGTGGGGGCGGCCCTCTTGGCCACGACCTCGGCATCCACCACGCAACGCTGCACGTCGCTCCGCGATGGAAGCTCGTACATCACGTCCAGGAGAACCTCCTCGAGGATGGCCCTTAGACCACGAGCCCCGGTGCCGCGCAGTAGCGCCAGATCCGCGATCGCCTCCAGGGCGTCATCACTGACCTCGAGTTCGACACCGTCAAGCTCGAATGTGCGCTTGTACTGCCTGACAAGCGCGTTCTTCGGCTCAACGAGGATCCGGATCAATGAGTCTCGCTTGAGGTTGGAGACCGCCCCCATGACGGGCAGGCGCCCAACGAATTCGGGGATGAGACCGAACTTGAGAAGATCCTCCGGCAGCGCGTAGTGGAACATCTCCGACTCGTCGTAGTTATCGCCCCTGAGATCGGCGCGGAATCCAATGCTCTTCTTGCCGATTCTCGCCTCGATGATCTTCTCGAGGCCCGAGAAGGCGCCGCCAACGATGAAGAGGATGTTGGTGGTATCGATCTGGATGAACTCCTGATGGGGATGCTTGCGGCCTCCCTGGGGCGGAACCGAAGCCACCGTGCCCTCCAGGATTTTCAACAATGCCTGCTGAACGCCTTCGCCCGAGACGTCCCTGGTAATCGAGGGGTTTTCCGCCTTACGGGCAATCTTGTCGATCTCGTCGATGTAGATGATCCCGGTCTGTGCGCGCTTAACGTCGTAGTCAGCGGCCTGAATCAGCTTGAGCAGGATATTCTCGACGTCTTCACCCACGTATCCGGCCTCGGTAAGTGCAGTGGCATCGGCGATCGCGAAGGGAACGTTAAGCATGCGGGCAAGCGTCTGGGCAAGAAGAGTCTTTCCACATCCAGTCGGCCCCAACAGGAGGATGTTGGACTTGGAGAGCTCCACCTCCTTGTCAAGCACGTTGCCCTGCTGGACCCTCTTGTAATGGTTGTAGACGGCGACCGAGAGCACCTTCTTTGCACGCTCTTGGCCGATCACGTAGTTATCGAGAAAGGCGGAGATCTCCTGGGGTGCGGGCAGCTTCTCCACCCGGAAATCGGATTTTGAACCTTCGTCCTCAGAGATGATGTCTACGCACAGCCGAATGCATTCGTCGCAGATGTAGACGCTGGGGCCAGCAATCAGCTTGCGCACCTGCTTCTGCGACATTCCGCAGAAGCTGCACTTCACCAGATCCTGGCTCTCACCAAACTTGGCCATCCCCCGCTACCTCCAATTCGGTACCTTAGCCTCGCCGGTGGGCCAGGCGCCACATCCCAGGCCCAAGATCACAGTCTGCCTAGCGGGCGATCGCGCCCGCCTCCACAGCGCCTCTAGAAGAAAGAACCTCGTCGATGAGCCCGTACACACGGGCTTCCTCCGCGTCAAGGATGAAATCCCGGTCGGTATCAGCCTGAATCTTGTCCACGGCCTGCCCGGTGTCGGCGGCCAGCATCTCGTTGAGCAGGTCCCGCATACGCAGGATTTCCTTAGCCTGCAGCTCGATGTCGGTCGCCTGGCCACCTACTCCACCGTAGGGCTGGTGCAGCAGCACTCGAGCATGTGGCAGAGCAAACCGCTTCCCCTTGGCACCGGCTGCCAAGAGCACCGCGGCAGCAGAGGCCGCCTGACCAAAACAGAAGGTAGACACATCAGGCCGGATGAACTTAATGGTGTCGTAGATGGCGAACAGCCCGGTTATGTCGCCGCCAGGCGAATTGATATAGAGATTTATATCCCTCTCTTGGTCCTCGTACTCAAGAAAGAGCATCTGGGCGCAGACCAGGTTCGCGACGGCGTCGTCGATTGCGGTACCCAGGATGATGATACGCTCCCGGAGGAGCCGGGAATAAAGGTCGTACGCCCTCTCGCCCCGGCTGGAGGACTCCACCACCGTTGGAACCAGATAATTGAAAGCTTTCACCTGCGACTCCTTCTTGCCGGACAGCACTCTAGGGTAGGTCAACGACGCAAAGCGCGGATCTACTCCGCCGCCTCTTCCCCGTCAACTTCTCCGGCCCCGGTCGACGCTTCGGGCTCAGCCTCAACCTCGGGTTCCTCGGCCTTGGGGGCCTCGCCCGTAATGTCAGCGCGGCTCAGGACGTTGCCCTTGTCGTCGACGAGCTGCGCATTCTCGAAAACCCAGTCGAGAGCCTTGCGCTTGGCGATCTCCGCCCGCAGCGCGAAGAGTTGCCCACTGATGCGCAGGCGCTCCTTTGCGTCGTCCAGATCAAGGCCGCTGGTCTGGGCAATCTGAGCTACCTGCTCATCAATCTCTTGCTCGTCGGCTTCGAGGCCCTCCGCCTTTGCCAGAGCCCTAAGAGCCAGGTCCAGGCGGCTCTCAATGACCGCCTCGGAGGCAAGCCGCGAGGAGAGCTCGTTGGCCGTGGTATTGGCGATCTCGAGATACTTCGCAAAGCTCAAACCGGTGTTCTCAATGCGATGGCCGAAGTCGTGGGAGAGATTCTCGAACTCTCGTTGTACCAGGGAACCAGGTAGGTCGGTTATGCCTACGGCCTTGGAAAGAGAGTTCGCCAGCACCTGCCGCCACGAATTTCTAAGCAGCGAGCGGCGGAAGTTTTCGAGGCTGGTCCGCACATCCTCGCGAAGTTCGGCCAAGGTCTCGAACTCCGACACGTCCTTGGCGAATTCATCGTCCAGTTCGGGCTTGACCAGCGACTGATGGGCCTTGACCGTGCCGGTCACCTTGAGTGGCGTGCCGCCCTCTTCCGAAGGCGGAACTTCGAACTCGAAAGTATCGCCGACAGACTTCCCGGACAGTGCCTCCGCGAGGCCCTCCACCGGCTCGGCGGCACCGATCCTGAGCACATAATCAGTCACCGCACTTGGGTCCGAGCCCTCCTCGGCGACCTCAAAGTCGATGGTGGCAACGGAGTTTTCACCGATGGGCTCGGTGGTGTCCTCGTAACTGCCGAAGGCTTCGCGCAGCCTCTCGATCTGGTCGGTGATCTCCTCGTCCGAAACATTCGGCGACGGGAATTCAATGCGAAGGTCACCGTAGCCCTCGATGGCGTAAGCCGGCCGAACTTCGACGACCACATCGAGCTTGAGCGGCCCCTCGTCCTCGCCGTCGGTGACTGTCACCGACGGACGGGAGATCGCCTCGACCTCGTTGTCGATTATTGCCTGTTCAGCCCAGCGGCCGGCGTTGTCGTTTATCGCCTCGGCCCGAGCAAATCCTTGGCCAAGCTTGGCTTCCAACACCCGGCGCGGCGCCTTGCCCGGCCGGAATCCGGGCAGTCGAACCTGCCGTGACACCTTTAGAAAGGCCTTTTCCACCTCTGGCGCCAGCTCCTCCTCGGGAACCTCCACGAGAAGCCTTATCTGGTTATTGTCGAGTTGCTCGGTGTGGGATTGCATATGGGTACCAAGTTAGTTGCCCAAGGTCAGGTTGCTTCATTTGCCCTTGGCCGCCCGCGGCCGAGCCCGCAGCCCAGCGCGACGCCACCTAGGGCGAAAATTAAAGCACGCTTAAATGTACGTACATTGGGGGCGCCAAAGATACCCTCCCGGGTATTATGGATCAAAAGTCCGACCCAAGGAGAGACTGTTGTTCTTCAGAACCAAGCTTCCCTCAGTATCCGCCCGCGACGCCCACGGAATGATCTCCGATGGCGCGCAGCTTGTCGATGTTCGCGAGAAGATGGAGTGGGACTACGGGCATGCTCCCTCTGCGAAGCACATACCTCTGAACACGATCCCGGCAAACCTCCACAAGATAGACAAGACCAAGCCCGTGATCGTCGTCTGCCGCGGAGGCTCACGCTCGGCGAGTGCCGCAGCGTTCCTAGTTGAGCAGGGATTCAACGTCCATAATCTCGAAGGAGGCATGGTCTCCTGGGCGCGCAACGGCCTTGACATCGTCGCCGGGAGCGGCCGGCCGGGCACCGTCGCCTGAGCTTCCGATCAGCAAGAAGTGAAGCCGCCGCGGCCAGTGCCGCGGCGGCTTTGCATTAATCGCGGCGGTTGAGCAAGGGCCTCCGCACGGACGCCCTACTTGAGTTTCAAGAAGAGGCTCTGCAGCCTCTCGAACTCCTCCAGGGACTGGACATCGTCCCTCTTCGCGCAGGCGAACAGCTGGGCGGCCACCATCCTGAAGCCAACCCGCTCCAGCGCCTTGAGAGTCGCCTGGAACTGCGTCACAACGTCGTCGCACTCGCGGCGCTCTTCGATCATCCTGGCCAGCCCTCTAACCTGACCCTCGACCCGGGCGAGCCGACGCAATAGATCCCTGGCCTCGTCGTCACTCAGCTGGATCCTGGCGGGCTGCGGCTCGGCCAACTCGGTGTCGTTGCTCATTGCTGATGCCTCCATCAATACCCTTAGGGGTATTCTAGCCGCCCAGGTAGGCAGCCCGGATGGAGTCGTCGTCGAGAAGATCCGCCGCCAGTGCTCTACGGGTGATATGGCCCGATTCCAGCACGTAAGCCCGCCTTGAAACGGACAATGCCTGAATGGCGTTTTGTTCGACGAGCAGGATCGTCGTCCCCTGGCCGTTGATCTCCTTGATGATCTCGAAGATCTGCGTCACGAGCATGGGCGCGAGGCCCATCGAGGGTTCGTCGAGCAGCAGCAGGTCCGGGTCGGACATCAGGGCGCGGCCTATCGCAAGCATTTGCTGCTCTCCTCCGGACATTGTGCCCGCGATCTGCTTCCGACGCTCCTTGAGCCTTGGGAAGAGGGAAAAGACCCTTTCGTAGTCGCCGGTGACTCTCTCCGCGTCCCGCTTCTTGCGGGTGTAGGCACCCATGCCGAGGTTGTCCATAACCGTCATGCCGGGAAAGATTCCCCGGCCCTCCGGCGCCTGGCATATACCCATGGTCACACGCCGGTGCCCGGGGACGTGGGTTATGTCAGCACCCTTGAAGCGCACAGCGCCGTGTGCCACCTTGCGCAGTCCGGAAATGGTCTTCAGGGTTGTCGACTTGCCTGCGCCGTTGGCGCCGATGAGGCACGCGATCTCGCCCTCCTCGACGTCGAGCGAGACCCCATCCAATGCCTGGATCTTGCCGTAGAAGACGCTTAGCTCGGAAATCTCAAGAAGCATCTCGCGCCGCCCCCAGGTATGCCTCGATGACCGCCGGATTCTCGCGTATCTCCTGTGGCAGGCCCTCGGCGATCTTCCTACCGAAATCGAGAACGATTATCCGGTCCGAAATCTTCATGACGAGGCTCATGTCGTGTTCGATCAGCACTACCGTGACGCCCCTCTCGCGAATCCGCGAGATAAGCCCCTGAAGCTCGACCTTCTCGGCGGGATTCATCCCGGCGGCGGGCTCGTCTAGCAGGATGAGCTTGGGTTGAGTTGCGAGAGCGCGAGCAATCTCCAGACGGCGTTGATCGCCGTACGAGAGCGCCTGGGCTTCGCGTCCCCAGTCCCCCTCGATACCGACGAACGAGATCGCCTCCATGGCACGCTCCTCGGCGATCCGCTCTTCTCTCCTCTGGCGGGGCGTGTGAAGTATCGCGCCAAAGACCACCGAGCGCGAATTGGAATCCGCCCCGACCTTGGCGTTCTCAAGGACCGTCATGTTGGGGAAGAGTCTGATGTTCTGGAAGGTTCTCGCCATCCCCAGCCTTGTCACCCGGTAAGGCTTTAGACCGGCCAAGTTCCGCCCCTCAAAGCGAACCGTACCATCGCTGGGCTTGTACACGCCCGTGACCGTGTTGAACACGGTTGTCTTTCCCGCCCCGTTGGGCCCGATGACCGCAAGAATCTCGCCTTGAGTCACCTGAAACGAGACCTCCGACACCGCGACTACGCCTCCAAAGCGTACGGTCACCGCATCCAGTTCGAGGAGCCGCTTCTGATCGCCAGCTACGTCAACCATCTATACCTCCGGCTCCGCTCCAGGCTGGCCAAGGTCGAACTCGCCGCCAAGATGCTGGCCTCCACCACGTCCCTCGAGCAGCTCCGAGCGTCTGCGGCCGGCCGGCAGGATGCCGCCAGGACGGAAGATCATCATTATCACCAAGGCGGCGCCAAAGATGAGGATGCGATAATTCGCCAAGCCCCTGAACCGCTCCGGGAGCCACGCCACCAGGAATGCCCCGAGAATGACCCCGATGCGGTTTCCGGAGCCCCCCAAAACCACGCAGACGAGAATCAGAACGGAGAGGAGCAGTGGATAATTCTCCGGAGTGATCGCGATGACCTTTGCGGCGTAGACCACGCCCGAGAGTCCTCCGACGCTAGCTCCGATGGCGAAGGCCCACACTTTGAATGCGAAGGTCGGCACACCCATAAGCTCGGCCGCATCCTCGTCCTCTCGGATTGCCACCCATCCCCGGCCGATCCGAGAATTCTCCAGGCGATAGGAGACAAAGATGACGAGGATGATCATCAACAGCTCGAGGTAGTAGTACGGCGTGGGATCGAGCACCCCGTAGGTCAGGAAGGAGAAGTGGCCTATGGAAGGTGGGTGCGGAATGCCGGAGATTCCCGTCGGTCCGCCGGTTACCGTGAGATTGTTGGCCACACGCTGGATGATCTCTCCGAATCCGAGAGTGACAATGGCGAGATAGTCGCCGCGAAGCCTCAAGGTCGGGGCGCCGAGAATCACCCCGGAAAGGGCCGCTATTGCCACCCCCGCCGGGAGGATCTCCCAAAAACTCCAGTGATAATTGACGCCGAGCACCGCCATCGCGTATCCGCCGATGGCGAAGAAGGCGACGTAGCCAAGATCCAGCATGCCGGCTAGGCCGACAACCACGTTCAGGCCAAGGGCAAGCAGGATGTAGGAACCGATCGGGTAGAAGAGAACGGTTCGCCAGTCACTTTGAGGAGCCATGATGTTGCCGACGGTCTGCGAAGGCAACAGCACCGCAAGCACGACCAACAGCAGGTAGCCGGCTATCCTGGCCCACTTCGGCGCATTACGCCAGCGCGACGAGACATCCGAGGTCGCCTTTCGTACCGGAGCCCAGGCTCCCGAAATCCCTTGCCCCAGCTTGTTCGAGGTCATTGCCACCGGTTAGACCTCCCTGCGCTCATGCCCGCGCCCGCTGCAGGCTCTCACCCAGGATGCCTGTCGGCCGGAACAGTAGTACGAGAACCAGAACGCTAAAGGCGACCACATCGATCCACTGTGCAGTGAAGATCGCACCGCCGAAAGTCTCAACAAGGCCGAGGGCGAAGCCTCCGACGAGCGCCCCGCGAATATTGCCGATCCCACCGAGCACCGCCGCCGTGAATCCCTTGATGCCGATAACGAAGCCGATGTTGTACTGGGTCACCTCATAGAAGGTTCCGTAGAGCATCGCGGCAACTCCGGCCATGATTCCGCCAAGCAGGAAGGTAAGCGTGATGACCCGATCAATGTTCACACCCATGAGCACCGCAGTCGAGGCATCCTGGGCGACTGCTCGAATGCCCCTGCCAAGCCGGGTGCCGTTCACGAACCTGTCGAGGATGAACATCATCACCAGCGCCGAGCCCACCACCAGGACCATGTCCGAGCGCACCTCGGCGTTTCCGATATGGAAGAGCACGTTCTTCAGCAGAATCCGGGGGAACGGAATCAGGTCACGACCGTAGCGGAGTGCGAACACCTCCTGCAGGAAGAAGGACATCCCGATGGCCGAAATCAGGTTGGCCAGCGATGAGGAGTTCCGCTTTCGCAAGGGACGATAGGCAACGTACTCGACACCGACCGCAACCAGTCCAGAAGCGGCCATCGCTGCAATCGTTATGGCCGCGAACACCCCGATTGCCTCGATGCCGCCCGGTGCATAATTGATATGCAGCGCGTGCAGGGTGAACAGGCTGGCGAAGGTGCCGACCATGAAGACCTCTGAGTGGGCGAAGTTGATCAGGCGCAAGACGCCATAGACCAGCGTGTACCCGAGGGCCATCAGCGCGTAGATGGCCCCAGTGGTTGTGCCGTCCACGATGGAGGGCCAGATTTGACTCACGAAATTGTGCAACGCTACTCCCGCTTGGCGTCAACCCACGGCTCCACAACCAAACCTGGATCAACGCACCCGAAATGCACGAAAAGGAGCGCCGCCACCTGCAACCAGGATGGAGGCGCCCCCCTCGTCATTGCTCTGCCGCCGCCGATATCAGCCGACGAGCTTGCTCACCAGGCCGAGAGACTTGAAGCCAGTCCCGCTGGTCTGGTACACGTAGATTCCGCCACCCTGGATATCGCCCGTCGAAGTGAAGGTGATCGTCTTGGTGATCCCGGAATAGCTATGGCTGTTGATATAGCTGTTGATCGCGGTTGAGGTCGTATTGCCGGCTTTTATCGCCGCAAGGATCACGTTGGCCGCGTCGTAGCCTTCCGCGGAATAGGTTCCGGGAGCCGTGTTGAAGGCCGACTGGTAAGCCTTGACGAACGCAGCGCCCGCAGGCGTCCCTGAAACGTCACCGCAAGCACAGGTGGCATAAGTGTTGGTCGACTCGGCAGTGCCGGCCGTGGAAATCAGCTTAGGGTCAAGAGAGCCGTCATCGGAGATGAACGCGCCCTGGTACCCGGCATCGCGCAGCTGCTTCAGCAACCGGCCGGCGGCATCGTAGTACCCCCCGTAATAGACCGCCGTGGCCCCGGAGGACTGGATGGCGTTCACCGTCGAGGAGTAGTCAGGCGCATTGGGATCGACCGACTGCGAGGTAACGACCTGGCCTCCCAAGGTGGGGATGGTCTGGCGCACGATATTGGCGATCCCCTGGCCGTAGGCACTCTGATCATCGATAACGGCGACCTTGGTGTCACCAAGCTTCTTGACAATGAACTCGGCACCTGCCGGACCCTGAGCATTGTCATTCCCAACGATTCGGTGCCAGAACTTCCAGCCCTTTGTCGCCAGCGCCGGATTGGTTGCCGACGGAGTCACACTGACGATCTGCCCCTGTTCGAGGATGGGATCCGCCACCAACGACTCGCCGGAAAAGGCCGGCCCAACAAGCGCCACCAGCTTGTCACTGATGGCCTTCTGTGCCAGCTGAGGAGCCTGGGAAGGGTCGCCCTGCGAATCCAGGTTGACCAGGCTGACCTTTAGGCCCGCCTTGCCGTCGTACTGCTGCACAGCTAGTTTCACGCCATCGTCAATATTGATTCCCAGCTGAGCATTCGGGCCCGTAAGGGCTCCAAAGAACCCGATTGAGACCCCAGAGGGCGCATTAGTTGTCGCTGAAGAACCGCTAGATCCTGAGGATCCGCACGCGGCCGCGATTAAACCACTCGCCGCCAACAGCGAAGGAAGTGCGGCTTCACGCACCTTCGAAATTGCCATTATTTGTAATCCCCTGCTTGTTGTCCCCTAGCAGTCGGCTACCGCCAAACTGCTGACTGCAATATAGCAGTCACGGTTTTCCAGCCGCCACAACTGCCTTCCTTATATTCAGGTCCTAATCACGTGTGTTCTCGGAGTACCGCGCCGACTATGAAGTCCCGCTATCCTTGGTGAGGCGGGTAATTCGGAACGTTACGCTACAACTCTTCCGCTTATTCTTCAGCCATCTCCGAGGAACCAGCCATCTAGCCGGCAACGCCAAGGACTGGCTTTGGTAAGCCCCGGATCTCAACTGCAACTTCACGCATACGTGCTCGACTGGGCACCAATCCCCGTATCGACAGTATTTCGATACATACTGACGATCTCCGGCCACATTTGCAGGGGAACGTGTAAAAGTAATATCGCTCCTATTGGCAGACGCCTGGTTGACATTGGCCACGTGTGAGCAGAGACTACCGGGACGTTCATGAAACATTCCCTAGCACTTTCGAGCCGGTTTTGATAAGGTAATACAGCACGCTAGACGTCTTCGCCGTCCGTATTGGCGCTAGAGATCCGCAGTCTTCTGGATTAGGCAGTCGCCCGATCACTAGATCCAGCACCAGATTCACGGGCTCTGCCCCGGCAAAGCGTATTGGCGCTCATCCCGTCTGCGGAGGGCCGCTTCCCTTCAATCTGAACGTGCACCGCCAGTCTGGACGCGTACACTTTTCGGCAGGTTCCGGCCACGACTCCGTCCGGATTCTCCGAAGCGCCGGCACCGACCACCCCTTAGGATATCCCCAGGCCACTTCCTCCTAATAGAAATCCCCCTTTTTCGCACTACGGCCGCATTTGAGGTACGCCCGAGCCGACGACGGCACACGCCTAAAGCCGGCTGCGAAAAAGGCTCCTGGCCATACACCGCCGTTCTAATCGTTTGCTCATTCCAGGGATGCCAGTACAGCAGCGAAACTGGATGCACCCCCATAACGCGGTCTCAAGTGCCAAGGATTGCCTATGACACTCCAGTACTCCACAGGAGCCCACTTAACGATGAAGCGGGCCAACCAAAGGCCTCTCGCCTGTACTCGGGAAACGGGGGTCCGGGAGGGGTCCGGTGCGAGCCACCTGGCGCTACTCCTAGCGCAAGCTTCCGGGATAGCTCGTGACACACCGACGTTCGGCCTGTTCAGCAGCTGTTTGTCGCGTTCCTTCGCGTGGTACCTAACTCAGCGCTTGGGCGCGTATGCGTCCAGGTCGAAGAGTTCGTAGAGGCGCCGCTGGGTGGCGTCCTGTTCGGTGAGCATGCGCCGGGCACGGGGCCGTCCGCGCTCTCCGTGGTAGCGGAGCAGGGTTGCCAACCGTTGATTCTCCTATGCCTGTCAAGCCGCATTATCGATGCCCGCGGCGGTTGAATTGATACTGGCCAACATCGCCATATAGCGAAGCGCCAGAGCGTTGCCGTAGAGCAGTCCGCGCTCGAGCTCGGAGATCCGGTTGGACCAGGTGCCGAGCGCGTCGGCGACGCTTTTCAGGCTCAGGTGAGCAGCGACTCGAGCCCGCCGCAGATCGGCGCCCGCCGGAACTGGGTCCGGACGCGAGAGGTGCCGGAACATCTCTCTGGCGATATAGCGCTTTAGACAACGCATGATTTCCCGATCGGACTTGCCCTCGGCTCTGCGGCGTTCGACGTAGGCCCGGGTTGCGGGATCGCAAGTGAGGCGTACCATGGCGATGCGCCACAGGGCATGGTTGGCCTGGCGGTTGCCGGACCGGTTGAGCCGATGGCACACAACCTTTCCCGAGGAGGCCTCGATCGGGGAGACTCCACAAAGAGCAGCGAATGCGGCTTCGCTTTTCATTCGCTCCGGATTGTCGCCGGCGGCCACCAACCCGATGGCGGCGACATCCACCCCCACGCCGGTCGCGCCGCGCAGGGCCGGATTGGCCCGGGCGGTGAGCTGGTCAAGGTGAGCCCGGCTCGGCCATCTCGGCGCTGAGAGCCTGGTAGCGCCGCCCCAGAGTTCGCAACCCAAGCCGGGTTGCCGCCAAGGGATCCAAAGCTTCGCCGGCCAGGCGAAAGCGCGCGCAGCGATCTACCCGCTCTGCGGTGGAGAGAGAGCCCAACACCGAGCGCAGCTCCTCGCGCGCGGTGACAATCAGATCCCGGATCTGGAGTCCCACCTGGGAGCGGAACCGGCGAGCCGAAGTGAAGGCCACGCGCAATACCCGGATCGACTCGACGATCCCGCCCTGGGTCTTTGGAACCACGCTTGCCTCGCCGCTTAGCACCGCCCGTGCCGCCGCCTCTGCATCGGCGGTGTCCGACTTGCCCCGCCGCCGGCGAGCCTGGCGGTTGGGGCGGATCACTTCGATTACCTCGATGCCGCGCTCGGCCAGGTGGCGCGAGAGCCCGGCCCCATAGGCACCGGTTCCCTCTACGCCGACCTTGAGGATCTCACCGAAGGAGGCCATCCAGGCGGAAAGCTCACCCAAGCCTTTGTGGGTGGTCGCGAAGCTTGCCGTACCGAGCAGCCTCCCCCTTTCGTCGATGACCGCTGCGACGTGGGTTTCCTTGTGGGTGTCCACCCCGCCGATGACAACCTGCGCTTCGCTTGGCATGCTGGAACCTGCCTTCCTCTCATCCGATGGGGATCGCACCACCGGCAGGTCGGCGGACAGGACACACACGGTGTGTTCAAAGCTCCTATCAAGTCACGTCCGTCGGGCCCGCTGGTGCACGTCCCCGGCGAGGAGTTGGATCGACAGATCAACATCAAGGCACGAAGCCAGTCACACAATGAGGGTCAGGCCCGCTCCCACTCCGAAGATATTTCCATTATGAGAGTCACAC
>JAJYNL010000084.1 GCA_021786375.1 Actinomycetes bacterium | reverse complement strand
GCCAGGCCCGGCACCGATAGGTCCTGCGGATCCGAGACGTAGTCGAAGTGGTGCACGGTCGTCTCGGCCATCAGCGAGCCATCGCCCATCTCGAATATCTCAACCTCCCTCAAGGCGCAGGGCCAGTCCATGATGGACGAGGTGGTCACCGAAAAGAAGCCCCGACCCGGCCGGGCGGGATCGGCGAAAGCGTCGATGAGGTTTTCGTGGGTGTGTCCGCAGATCCAAAGCACAACCTGCCCGTGCCGGTGCACAGTGGCCAGCAGCTGCTCCCGGCTCACGCAACCGGGGTGGGCGTAGTCGATCTCCTGCGGGCCGTGGTGCGCGCAGATCACTGCCAGCGCCTCCGGATCGGTCTCGGCCATCGCTTTCAACTCCCCCTCCAGCCATGCCAGCTGGCCGGCTCCCAGGAAGCCATCGGCTCCGCCCCCACGCTTTGCGGTATCCAGGCACAGGTAGAAAGTTTTCGAGGCCACGTCATAGTAGGAGAAGTACAGTCCTTCCCGGCCCTGCAGGTCGAACCCGGCCAGACCGTGCCCGGCCGGCGCTCCCCCCGCCGCGGCCAGGATCGCAGCCTGCTGATCGCGCGTGAGCGGAGCACGCAGCGGGTTGGCCTCGATCGGCTCGAGCACGGCGCGGGCAAAGAGGCTCTGAGGATCTGCCTCGAAGGCCGAGGCCAGCTGGGGCAGGTCGGCCAAGGTAGCCTGCAGGTCCACGCCGCGCGGCTTGGCTCCACCGACCGCAAAGTCGGCAACCTCCTGGTTGAGCATGCCCATGCCCTGGATGAGGACCTCATGGTTGCCGTTGGCCATCAACCAGGGTACCCCCAGGCCCACGAAGCGTTGCCGGGCGCGCACCTCGTCGAGCAGTCCCTCGGCGTGCGGGTATCCCAGCATGCGCTTGGGCTGGTCGGTGACCGGGTCCGGGTGCCAGTAGAAGTCGTCGTCCCATGCCACCGACTGCACGCCATGGTAATCGCCAAAGTACTCCTCCAGCGAGAACTCGCCGCCCGCGAGTATCGCAACCAGCGCCTGCAGCTCGTTACCCTGGGTGTTGTCAACCGAGTCCCCGCTTATGAGACACATGTCAAAGCGCCGGCCACCCTCCTGATCGAGCTGGTTAACGTAGCGGATCGCCGCCTCCACCGCGAAAGGCACCAGCAGTTCCTGGCTGCGATGGCCCGGAAAAAACTTCTCCATCGTCGCGAGGCCCACCAGCTTGTTGACGAACTCAAAGCGGGCCGGACTGCCCGGGTCGAGAAACTGGAAGTCCGTCAGGTGGGCGAGGCGGAGACGGCTGCGCCCCGCCCGAGGGGAGAGCGCGGGGCGGTACAGCTCCAGGCGATCCACGTGCTCCTCGCCCGGCTCCACCGCCAGGGCGCGGAAATCATGCTGCTCGCCACAGCTCTCCACAGCACCGAATCCCAGCTTCTCCTTAGAGGTATCCAATTCCGCTTTCCCTTCCTGTCCTGGCCCGATGACTGCAGCCCCGGGTGAACCGCAGGCAATTGGCGATCAAATTAACTGCACTCCCCGACAATAGGGCTGCGAACACTTGACAGCCGGGTGGCGGGAGGCCTAATCTGATTGAGGTGAATTTCGATTCAGTGTTTGTGAATTTCAGTTCATATGGGCGGAGCCAATGAGCCCCTCCCCGACCGCCCGCCATGAGCCCCAGCCTGAGATCGGCGACCGGGTCCGGCACCTCCGCTCCAGCCTCCGCACCCGCGAGATCCTGGAGGCCGCCGCGCGGATGATGGCGGCGTCCGGCTTCGAGGAGGTCTCGATGCAGGCCCTGGCCGAGGAGGCCGGGGTAAGCGTAGGGCTGCTCTACCGCTACTTCTCGGGCAAGCAGGAGATCCTCTTCGCCATCATCACCCGAATCCTGGACGAGCTACTGGACGAGGTACCAAAGGCCATTGCCGACGCTGGAGATGACACTGTGGTGGCGCTGGCGGCGGGAATCGCCGCCTATTGCCGCGTGATCGGGCGTCATCGGCAGGCGGCCATGCTCACCTATCGGGAGAGCAAGTGCCATCATCACCCGAATCCTGGACGAGCTACTGGACGAGGTACCAAAGGCCATTGCCGACGCTGGAGATGACACTGTGGTGGCGCTGGCGGCGGGCATCGCCGCCTATTGCCGCGTGATCGGGCGTCATCGGCAGGCGGCCATGCTCACCTATCGGGAGAGCAAGTCGCTCTCGGCCGATGGCCGATCCCGCCTGAAGCGGCTCGAAGAGGAGACGGCCCGACCATTGGTGGCGCTAATAGCCCGAGGCGTCGGCGACGGATCGCTGGTGACCGTGGACCCCGAGCTGGCCGCCTACGACATTCTTCTGCTCGCCCATGGCTGGGCGCTCAAGCACTGGTACTTCGAGCCCAAGCTCGACCTGGAGGCCTACATCTCCCGCCAGCGCGCCGTCTTCCTGCGCGCCGTGGTGGAGCCGGGCCTCTGGCCGCGCCACGCTGCGCTGCTGGCGCTCTCGCCGGAAGCGGGGCAATTGATCCAAGGAAAACGGCCCGAGCGGCCCGACACGACGAGAGGTGAACGATGGACGGGGTAGCGGTTGTAACCGGGGCCGGTTCGGGTATCGGGCGGGCAGTCGCCCAGGAGCTCGCGGCAAGGCGACAGCGGGTGGTGGCGCTGGACATGAACCTGGATGGTGCCAAGGCCACCGCGGCCTTCGCGCCGGATCTAATAGCTTTTCGCCAGACCGACGTCACCAGTCCCGAACAGGTGGACGAGGCCCGGGATTGGACACTGGCCAACTTCGGCGCTCCGTCGGTCGTGGTGAACGCCGCAGGCTGGGACAAGACCGCGCCATTCCTCAACGCCACGGTGGAATTCGCGCGCAAGGTGCTCGACATAAACCTGTTCGGACCGATCCTGGTCGCGCGGGCCTTTCTTCCCGCGATGATCGAGTCCGGCGGAGGCAGGCTGGTCAACATCGCCAGCGACGCTGGCCGGGTGGGCTCCTCCGGCGAAAGCATCTACGCCGGTGCCAAGGGTGGAGTCATCGCCCTGTCGAAATCGCTGGCCAGGGAGATGGCGCGCCACTCGATCACGGTGAACTGCGTTTGCCCCGGACCCACCGACACACCGCTCTTCGCGGCACAGGACGAGCGCCTAAAGGAAGCCCTGGTGCGGGCCATCCCCCTCAAGCGCCTCGCCTCCCCCGAGGAGGTGGCCGCCGCCGTCGTATTTTTCGCCTCCGAGGAGGCGAGATACATCACCGGCCAGGTTCTTTCGGTCAGCGGAGGGCTGACCATGGCCGGCTGAGACAACCTGTACAGGAGGGGGATTAATTAAATGTCCAGATACGACCCAAGCGCTTACAAGCGATTCTTCGAGCGCGATTTCAGCTACATCGGGGGGTTCTTCAGGAACACCCACCGCTATGCCGGCAGGCCGGCTCTCATCGACCCGGCCGACGGGAGCGTGGCCACCTACGCCCAGCTCGGGCGGAGCGTCGCCGAGTTGGCCGCCGGCCTGGCCGACCGTGGCGTCGGACGCGGCGACATAGTGAACTACCAGCTCTTCAACGGCTTCCCCTTTGCCGAGCTATACCTCGCCACCCAGGCAATAGGGGCGATCGGCTCCCCCATCAACTATCGCCTGGCGCCGGGCGAGACCGCCTTCATCATCGACGACTGCACCCCGGCGGCCCTGGTCTACGACGCGGCCCAGGAGGAGGACACCGCCCGGGCCCTTTCTCTCGCCAAGCACCGGCCCGGACTCCTGGTCCGGGTGGGTGAGGCCGAACGGGAGACAGTGGACGCCATGCCCTGGGAGGAGCTGGGGCGCCCGGGCGCCGCGGTCCCGCAGAGGGAAGGGAGCATCTACGACGAGACCACCCGCCTCTTCACCTCCGGCACCACCGGCATGCCCAAGGCGGTGCCGCTGAACAGCGCGGTGGAGATCTTCAGCGCCCACGACGTGATCATGCACTTCCCCCTGGGACCCGAGGATCGCACCCTCAACACCACCCCCTGGTTCCATCGGGGTGGACTATACAGCGGCGGCCCCAATCCCGTCTTCTACGTGGGGGCGGCGGCCCTGCCGATGCGCGCTTTCGACCCGAGGCTCTGCCTGGACTACGTCGAGCAGCACCGCATCACCTTCCTCATCGGTGCACCCACCACCATCGCATTGCTGGCCAGTGCCCAGCAGGAGCGGCCACGCGACCTTTCCAGCCTGCGTGGGATAGTCACGATGGGCGCTCCTCTGGAGCGTGAGGCGGCGCTGCGCTACCAGACGCTCCTCACCCCGCGCATCTTCAACGGCTACGGCACAACCGAGGCCTTCTGGAACACCTTCCTGCGCCCGAGCGACCTGCCCGAAGGCGCGGGCTCGGCAGGCCAGGCCTGCATCGACGACGACGTGGCTGTTGTCCGGCTGTTCGACGACCGCCGCGCCGAACCGCATGAGCTGGCGGCCAAGGACGGCCGTGAAGTCGGCGAGGTGATCGTCCGCTCGCCCAAGTCCGGTATGGCCTACGCCGGCGCGGGCACAAAGGAGAACCACAAATACCATGATGGCTGGCTCTACATAGGCGACCTTGCCACATGGGACGAGGACGAGTTCGTGACCATCGTGGGGCGCAAGGACGACATGGTCATCTCCGGCGGGGAGAACGTGCACCCGGTGCAGGTGGAGGAGATCCTCAACCAGCACCCCGGGGTGGCGGATTCGTTGGTGGTGGGTATCTCCGATCCGACCTGGGGCAAGCGGGTGGTGGCCTACGTGGTCCCCCGGGATCCCACCTTGAACGCCGCCGAGCTGGACCGATACTGTAAAGGGCACCCCATGCTGGCCGGATACAAGCGGCCCCGCGCCTACCGGTTCGTGGAAAGCCTGCCCCTCACTGCCACCGGCAAGAAGGTTCACTACGTGGCCACCCGCAATGCCGAGGAAGAGCGTGCCCATGGGCTCTTCCAGGAGCCCTGAGCAAGGATCCGACCACAGCCATAAAGAAAGGTACCAATGGACTACTCGAGCTACGACCAGCTTGCCTTCGAACGCCATCCCGACGGCGTGCTTCTCATTACCATCAACCGGCCGGAGAAGTACAACGCCACCAACGCTGAGCTGCACGGCCAGCTCGCCCGGGTCTGGCGCGACGTCTCCGCCGACCCCGAGACACGTGTCGCGGTGGTGACGGGGGCGGGGAAGGCCTTCTCCGCCGGAGGTGACCTGTCCATGGTGGCCGATATAGCCGGCAACCACGACCGGGTTGCCCACATGCTCTCCGAGATGAGCGACATGGTCTACAACATCATCAACTGCGAGAAGCCCATCGTCAGCGCCATCAACGGGGTCGCGGTGGGCGCGGGGTCAGTCGTGGCCCTGCTCGCCGACATCTCCATCTGTGCCAAGGACGCCCGCATCGGAGACGGACACGTAAAGCTGGGCGTGGCGGCCGGCGACCACGCCGCCATCCTCTGGCCACTGCTGACAGGGATGGCCAAGGCGCGCTACTACCTGCTCACCGGGGAGATGATCCTGGGCGAGGAGGCGGAGAGGATCGGCATGGTATCCAAGGCACTACCCCGCGAGGAGGTGCTGGGCGAGGCCATGCGCGTGGCCGGAGAACTTGCGCGCGGCTCGCAGCTCTCCATCCGGCTGACCAAGCGCGCCCTCAACGGGTGGCTGCGCAATGCAGGGGCGATCTTCGACCAGTCCGCGGCTTACGAGATGCTCTGTTTCATGGGCGAAGACGTCCTTGAAGGCGTCGCCGCGCTCAAGGAGAAGCGCGCACCCCAGTTTCCCTCGGCCAACAAGTAGGGGCCTACTCCCAGAAGTAGAGGTGCTCCGGCCTTCCGCTCGCACCATAGCGCATGGTCAGGTTGACCCTACCCAGCTTCACCAGATAGGAGAGGTAGCGCTGGGTGGTGCTGCGCGCGAGGCCGGTGCGCCTGGAGATCTCGTCCGCTGACAGCTTTTCGTTCACCGCCCTAAGGGTGGAAACCACCAGCTCCATGGTGTGAGGCGAGTGCCCTTTCGGCAGCCGGGCGTCCGGCGACGTGCGCATCGCGGACCAAAGCCGGTCGATCTGGGCCTGGTCCAGATCGGAGGAGGTTTCGAACTCGTTGCGCATTAGCTCGTAGGCGTGAAGGCGCTCGGTGAGGCTGCGCAGGTCGAAGGGTTTGGTTATGTAGTGGATTGCCCCGCACTTCATCGCTTCCCGCACGCTGGCGGCATCCCTGGCAGCGGTGATCACGATGACGTCCGGGCGGGGCGGTTCGCTCTGGCGCAGCGTGCGTAGGACGCTCAGGCCGTCGGTATCGGGCAGGTAGAGGTCGAGCAGAACCAGGTCGGGGTGGAGTTCCTCCGCCGCCTGGATGGCAAGGCCCCCGGTATTGGCGTATCCGCACGTTTCGAAGCCGTCGATACGGTCGACGTAGGCGCCGTGCAGCTGGGCGACGCGGAAGTCGTCATCTACGATCAGGGTTCGCACATTGGCGCCCGGACCGGCTCCATGGATCGAATCCATACTCATCCCCCGGCCTCGGCCGGCTCCTCGAGCAGCTCCATGGAGTCCAGTGGCTCCTCGCCGCCAGGCTCCACCGCGTTGCGCAGCACCACCTCGAAAGATGCGCCCGGAACGCTCTCGACCTTCACCGTGCCATTGTAGCCCGAGGCGATCTGGGCAACCAGGGCCAGTCCCAGGCCGCGGCGGTAGCCGCCCTTGGAGCTCTTGGTGGAGAAGCCGTCGACGAAGATGGAGGGTAGGACTTCCGGCGCCACCCCGGGCCCTGAGTCGGTGACTCTCAGCTCCAGGTCGGGGCCGTGAGTAGCCATCCATACCGATATCCATCCCTCACCCTGTGGCCCACGGCGCGTTGCCCGCCCCTCCATCACCGCATCCAGGGCGTTGTCGATGAGGTTGCCGAGCAGGGTCACCACGTCCAACTGGTTGTGGAGCTTCCCGCACTGGTAGGAGCCGTCCTCCAGGATCAGCTCGACGCCCTTCTCCGAGGCGACTGCTCCCTTGGCCAGAATGAGCGCCTTGAGCATCTGGTCGGCGATGGACTCGACACGCTCGGCGGCGTCCTCCCGCCGCGCCGAGACGTTCATGGCAAAGGAGGCCGCCTCCTCCACCTCACCCAGCTCAATCAGGCCGACGATGGTGTGGATCTTGTTGGAGAACTCGTGCGCCTGGGCCCTGAGCGCCTCGGTCATGCCGACCATGCCGTCCAGCTCGCGCAAGAGGCCCTCCCACTCGGTGCGATCGGAGACGGTGATGACGAAGCCGAGATGCATCTCGTCGCGCTCCACGCTCATGCGCGAGACCGAGAGTATCGACTGCCCCACCACCACCGGCAGGTCGCGGCCGGGTATCTCGCCGGTGAGGATCTGGCGCAGCCGGCGGCCCCGTACTACATGGCGGATTGGCCTGCCCACCGCGTTTGCCGGCAGGTTCAGCAGGCGCCTAGCCTCGGTGTTAACGAAGCGGATCACCCCGTCACGGTCGCAGCCGATCACCCCCTCGGAGATCCCCCTGAGGAGCGCCTCCTGCTCCTGCAGCAGTCCGATCACCTGAGCAGTTGAGAGGCCGAGCGTCTCCTTCCTGGTCAGGGAGCGCATGCGCCAGAAGCCGAGCGCCAGCACCAGAAAGACCATCGGCACCAGCCACCAGTCCTGCCTGGCCGCCTCTCCCAGCAGCGAGGTCGAGTTCTCCCCTCGCTTGGCAACCTCGAGCGTGGCTACCGGGACCTTGGAGTTCGCCGGCTTGACATATTGATAGCGAATGGCACCGCTCCCCGCGAGACGGCTACCGCAGTAGCGGACGTGCCCCGCGGCCGGCTCGAAGCGGGCAGAGGAGGAGGTGGCCGCGGCCTGGGTGGTGAGCTGGGCGAGGCCCTTGGCGGGCTCTGGCACCGGGTTGAAGTAACCGGGCAGCACCACGATGGCGACACCAAAGGCCCGGCAGACATTGGTGAAGGCAAAGGCGGCAGAAGGGGTGATCCTCACCCGGGTACCGTCAGTGGACACGCCGGCTACAACACTTGGCACCCTCTCGATCAGCCCGGATGCGTTGCCAACCTCCTGGGAAAGGGCTTGCTCGTCGCGATGGGAGGCGGTTTCGAAGGCCGAGTAGAGCACGGTTAAGGCGACAACAAGTGCCATGACGGCGGCGGTGGTTAGCATGCGCCGAATCGACTTCGATCCCTGCTCGTTCAGCTCATGCAATGAAAAAGACCCCCGCCGGCAGGCTCGAGGGCCGCGCTCAGCCCCCCAGAAAGACCATGGGATCGGCGGAGAACGCCTTCAGGCAGCCCTTGGCGCAGAAATAGTAATTGCGCCCCTCGAACTCGGTGTGCAATGACGACTCTACCGCCGCCACCTCCATCTGGCATACAGGGTCAACCGCCATCGCCGGCTCGTGCCGGGCCTCGGCGCGGGGACGGAGCGAGATTATCTCCGCCAGTATGGAGACGGCGATCTCGCCAGGCGAACCCGCCCCTATGTCAAGGCCGGCCGGGGAGTGCACCCGAGCCCGATCGGCACGGCCGAGTTCCATCGCCCCGAGCACACCCTCCGCCCGCCGGCGGCTGGCCACCAGGCCGATATAGGGAACCCCGGCGCGGAGCGCCTCGGCGATGACCGCCTCCTCGTCGAAGCCGTGCGTAGCCACGACCACCGCCGCCGTCTCCTCGGCGATCATCTCGCCGGGCAAACCCTCGGCGGCGTCGAAGCCGAGGGCGATCGCGCCTGCGCGCAGCGCGGCTGCGATCGGGCTGGTCCCGTAGACACGCACCAACGGGGCGGGCAGGGTCGGCTCGAGGAACATCTCCAGCGTCCCGCCGGAGAGGCAGGGGTTGGAGACCCGCACCACACCGTCACCTGCGGGCACGTCCACGGCATCCGGGGCTATAAGGACCATACGGGGGCGACGGTCGGCCAGACTGCGCAGCGACTCGGCCCGCACCGTGGCCTGGGCGCAGGAGCCGCCCACGAATCCCTCGATGCTGCCATCGGCCAGCACCACCGCCGAATCCCCGGGCTTGGCGCTGGTAGGTGCCTCGGCGCGAAGCACGGTGGCAAGCACGAAGGGCACGCGCCTGGCGCGCAGCTCGCTTGCCCTTGCCATCAGGTCCAGCCTGCTCATTGGATGGCCAGGTCCGTGCGCATCGGGTTGCCATGCATCGCCCGCCACACCTGTGCGGGTGTGAGAGGCATGTCGGCGTGCTTCACCCCGAAGGGGGCAAGCGCGTCGATCACGGCGTTGACCACCGCAGGCGGCGATCCCACGGTTGCGGACTCCCCCACTCCCTTGAGCCCCAGCGGGTGGTGCGGCGAGGGGGTGACGGTCTCCCCCGTCTCCCAGCTCGGGCACTCCAACGAGGTGGGGATAAGGTAGTCCATGAAGGAGGCACCCAGGTTGTTGCCATCCTCGTCGAAGGCGATGGCTTCCATTAGCGCCATTCCCACCCCGTCGGCCAGGCCGCCGTGCACCTGGCCCTCCACGATCATCGGGTTGATGCGCGGTCCACAGTCGTCCACCGCGATGAAACGGCGCACGGCGACCTTGCCCGTTCCCGGGTCGACGTCGACCACGCAGATGTAGGCGCCAAAGGGATAGGTCAGATTGGGTGGGTCGTAGACGCATGTCGCGTCCAGGTGGCCCTCCACCCCATCGGGAAGATCCATAGGGCCGTGGGCGGCCAGCGCCACCTCCTGGATGGTCTTGGAGGTGCCGGGGTCGCCCTTCACGTGGAAGCTTCCCCGATCCCACTCCAGGTCCTCGGGAGCACACTCCAGCATGGCGGCGGCGATTATACGAGCCTTGTCCACGATCCGCCGCGAGGCTACGGCCGCCGCCGCCCCGGAGACCGGGGTGGAGCGCGAACCGTAGGTTCCCAGGCCGAAGGGGGTGTTGTCGGTGTCGCCGTGCACCACCTCGACGTCCTCGGCGGGTATGCCGGTGACCTCGGAGACGATCTGGGCAAAGGTGGTCTCGTGTCCCTGGCCCTGGGTCTGCACCGATAGCCGCACCACCGCCTTGCCGGTGGGATGCACGCGAACTTCGCACCCGTCGGCCATGCCCAGGCCGAGGATGTCCATGTGGCGCTTGGGCCCGGCGCCCACCGTCTCGGTGAAGAAGCTGATACCGATACCCATCAGCTCGCCCCTTGCGCGCTTCTCGGCCTGCTCCCGCCGCAGCTCGTCGTAGCCCGCGATGTCCATTGCCAGCTGCAGGGCGCGTGGATACTCCCCCGAGTCGTACTCCCAGCCGGTTGGGGTAACATGCGGGAACTGATCAGGGCGGAGAAGGTTCTTCATGCGCAATTCGGCAGGGTCCACGCCCAGCTCCTGGGCCAGGCGGTCGACCATCCTCTCGACCAGGTAAACCGCCTCGGTGACGCGGAACGAGCAGGCGTAGGCCACACCTCCGGGAGCCTTGTTGGTGTAGACGCCCCGCACATGGCAGTGAGCCGCGGCCAGGTCGTAGGAGCCGGTGAAGACGTGGAAGAAACCGGCCGGGTACTTGGTGGGCTGGGCGGTGTTGTTGAAGGCACCGTGGTCGGCCAGCACATCCACCCTCACGCCCAGGATCTTGCCCTCCCGGGTGGCCGCGATCTCTCCGCGCATGTGATAGTCGCGGGCGAAGGAGGTGCTCATCAGGTTCTCGGAGCGGTCCTCCATCCACTTCACCGGGGCCTTGGTGAGGATCGAGCCGACGATGGCCAGGACGTAACCGGGGTAGATGCCCACCTTGTTGCCGAAGCCGCCTCCGATATCGGGGCTGATCACCCTGAGCTTGTGCTCGGGAAGCCCTGCCACCAGGGCATAGAGGGTGCGGTGCGCATGTGGGGCCTGGGTGGTCGACCAGATGGTCAGCTTCTGGTCGATCGGATCCATCCAGGCCACCGCGCCGCAGGTCTCCATCGGGGCGGGGTGAACCCGTGGATAGAGCATCTCCTGGGACACCACCACATCGGCCTTGGCGAAGACGTCGTCACAGACCGCCTTGTCACCCGCCTCCCAGTCGAAGATGTAGTTGTCCTTCTTGCCTTCGATGTCGTCGCGGATGACCGGTGCGTCCGGGTCGAGAGCGCGCTTGGCATCCACCACAGGTGGCAGTACCTCGTAGTCCACATCGATGAGCTCGAGGGCGTCCCTGGCCGAGTAGCGATCCTCGGCCACGACGAAAGCGACCTCCTGGCCCTGGAAGCGCACCTTGTCCGTGGCCAGCACCGCCACCACGTCGTGCGAGAGCGACGGGATCCAGGCCAGGTTCAGCGTCTCCAGCGTCGCTCCGGTCACCACCGCCTTCACCTTGGGATGCGCCTCGGCGGCCGAGGTGTCGATTGAGCGGATGCGGGCGTGCGCATGCGGGCTGCGCAGTATCGCGCCGTGCAGCATCCCTGGCAGCCGGATGTCGTCAACGTAATTTCCCTTGCCGCGCAGGAAGCGTGCGTCCTCCTTGCGCAGCATCCGCCCGAAGCCGACGTGGGCCTTGCCCTCCTCGACGGTGGTCATGCGTTTACCCCCTCGCTCTCGTCAGCCCCTTGCGGGTGTTCGGCCGCCCAGCGGACGGCCCGGACAATGTTCTCGTATCCCGTGCAGCGGCAGATCTGGCCGGAGATCGCCTCGCGGATCTCGGTCTCGCTGGGGTCGGGATTCTGGTCGAGCAGCCAACGCGCGGTCATCATCATGCCCGGCGTGCAAAAGCCGCACTGCAGCCCGTGCATGCGCATGAACCCCTCCTGGACGGGGTCCAGCCCGGATTCGCCCTCCAGCCCCTCCACGGTGCGCACCTCGTGTCCGTCGGCCATGGCCGCCAGCACGGTGCAGGACTTCACCGGCTTGCCGTCCAGCCACACCACGCACACCCCGCAATTGGTAGTGTCACAGCCCCAGTGGGTGCCGGTAAGTCCCAGGGTGTCGCGGAGAAAGTGCACCAGCAGGGTGCGCCCCTCCGCCTCGGCGGCCATCGGCCTGCCGTTGACGTTCATCTCGATTCTCATCTTGCTGCTCCTCCGCTAGCCCTGGCGTACGCGCGCGAGAGCGCGCGCTCGGTCAGCACCGAGACCAGATGACGCTTGTAGTCCTCGGGGCCACGCTGATCCGAGTGCGGGTTGCACTCCCTGCCCGCCTCGGCGCCGGCCGCAGCGAACAGCTCGGGGGAGCCCTCCTTGCCCGAGAGCAGCGCCTCGGCGCGCGGGGCCCGGAAGGCCTCTGCGCCTACGGCCGCCAGCCCTATGCGCGCCGAGGTGATGGCCGCCCCGGAGACCTGAAGCATCGCTCCGGCGGCAGCGATCGCCCAATCGCCCACTCTTCGCTCCACCTTCTCGTAGGCGCTGCTGGCACCGGGATGTATCCGCACCCGGACCTCGGTCAGGATCTCATCGGGCTCAACCACGGTGGTATAGGGGCCGGTGTGAAAGGAGTCGATGTCGACGCTGCGCTCGCCACGGGGACCGCGTATACGCACCGTCGCCCCGAGTGCGGCGAAGACTGCGGAGAGGTCCTCGGCGGGGTCGGCCTGGCAGAGGGATCCTCCCACGGTGCCCCGATTGCGCACCACCGGGTCGGCGATGACCCGCTCGGCCTCGGCGATGATCGGCGCGTGTTCGGAGACCAGGGCCGAAGCCAGGAGATCGGCATGGCGCGTCATGGCCCCGATCGCCAACTCGTCGCCTTCCCGGCGTACGTAGGAGAGCGCTCCGGCAAGCGGGTTGATGTCTATCACCACCTCGGGCCGGGCCAGACGCAGCTTCATCATCGGCAGTAGGCTGTGGCCGCCTGCGATCAGTCGCGACTCGGAGCCATGTTTGACTAGCAGAGCAATGGCTTCCTCGACGCTCAAGGCACGCTCGTACTCCACAGGCGCAGGAACCTGCATCGACACCCCCCGGTTTTGGCACCACCCCATCCCCTGGACCCCCGAGGGATGTGCAATGCGGACAGCTTCGGCCCCCAACCGTGCGGGCCGACAGGGCACGGGCGCAATGCCCGCTCATGAATCCCCCGCTGATATTTATACCACGATGGCAACCCTTTGCCGGGCAACTATGCCGCCATTCGGCGCCCGGGCGACAATGGCGCGGGCCGGCAGGCGGAGATAGCATCACGCCATGACTTTCAAGACCGTCATCGAGCCCTTCCGGATCCACTCGGTGGAACCGATCCGGCTCACCACCGAGGACGAGCGCCGGGCGGCACTGGCAAAAGCGGGTTACAACGTCTTCAACCTCCCGGCCAAGGAGGTTCTGATCGACCTGCTCACCGACTCCGGCACCGGGGCGATGAGCCGCGACCAGTGGGCGGCGATCCAGCACGGCGACGAGTCCTACGCCGGCTCACCCTCGTGGGAGATCTTCCACGCCGCGGTCACCAACCTCTTCGACTTCGCCCACGTGATACCGACCCACCAGGGGAGAGCCGCGGAGAAGATACTCTTCTCCGTCATCGGCGGCCCGGGCAGGTCCGTGCCCTCCAACACCCACTTCGACACCACCCGTGCCAACGTGGAGTTCACCGGTGCAACCGCCGTCGACCTGGTAATCGCCGAGGGGCACGACCCCAAGGCCCTGCATCCCTTCAAGGGAAACATGGACATCGCCGCCCTCGAGACATTCATCGGCGAGACCGGGGCCGAGAACGTCCCGGTGGTCATGCTCACCATCACCAACAACTCCGGTGGCGGTCAGCCTGTCTCCATGGCCAACATCCGCGAGGTCTCGGCGGTGGCGCACGCCCACGGAATCCCCTTCTTCCTGGACGCCTGCCGATTTGCCGAGAACGCCTGGTTCATCAAGCTTCGCGAAGAGGGCTACGCGAACGCCGACGTGGCAGACATTGTGCGGGAGATGGCGAGCTATGCCGACGGCATGACCATGAGCGCCAAGAAGGATCCCCTGGGCAACATCGGCGGATGGCTGGCCATGAACGACCCGGAGATGGCCACGCAGTGCCGCAATATGCTGATACTCACCGAAGGTTTCCCCACCTACGGCGGCCTGGCCGGCCGCGACCTCGAGGCGGTTGCCCAAGGCCTGTCCGAGGCGGTCTCCCACGACTATCTGCAATACCGCATAGCCTCCACCTCCTACCTGGGCGAGGGCCTCACCAAGGCAGGGATACCGGTTGTGATGCCCTACGGCGGCCATGCAATCTACATCGACGCCAGGGAGATGCTCCCCCACATCAACCCACTCCAGTACCCGGGCCAATCCTTGGCCGTGGCGCTCTACGAGGTCGGCGGAGTCCGCGGCTGCGAGATCGGAACGCTCATGTTCGGGATGCAGCCTGACGGCACCGAGAAGCCGGCGGCGATGGAGCTGGTCCGTCTGGCGATCCCGCGGCGCACCTACACCCAGAGCCACATCGACTATGTCATCGAGGTGTGCACCGAGGTGAAGTCAAGGGCTGAGAGCCTTCCCGGCTACCTGATAACCCAAGCGCCGAAGGTCTTGCGCCACTTCACCGCGCGCTTGGAGCCTCTGACCTGATCGAGTGGTTAGGGGCCGTCCCCCGGTCGTAACGCTCCGCGGGGCGGCGGGCGGTCCCGTTCACGAGCCCGAGAGCGGCCATGAGAACCACCAGCGAGGTGCCTCCTGCGGATATAAGCGGCAGCGGGACTCCGGTAACCGGCAGGACTCCGACCACTGCGCCGATGTTGAAGAGCGTCTGGGCGCCGATCCACATGGCCACACCGGAGCAGAAAAGGAACTCGAAGCGGCTGGAGGCATTGAGGCCGATCTTGATGATCACCACCGTCAGGGCGGCCAGCGCGACCAGAACCACCAGGCAGCCGATCAAGCCCGCCTCCTGGCCCAGCACCGCGTAGATGAAGTCGGTCTGGGAGTTCGGCAGATATCCCCACTTGGCCGAGCCGGCGCCCAGGCCCACCCCGTGCAGCCCGCCGGTCGCGAACGCGACCAGGCCCTGCACCTCCTGGTAGGAGTACAGAAGCCGGTTCTTCCAGGGATGCAGGAAGGAGAGAAGGCGATTGCGCCGGTAGCTCTGGGCCAGGGCCGCGACGGTGGCAAGCGCTACGGTCACCGTCACGAACGGCACGTAGGTGCGCATGCGCATGCCCGCCAGGAAGAGCACACCGAGCAGGATGGTGCCGATCACGAGCGCTGTCCCCATGTCCGGCTCGAGTAGGACCAGCACCGCGGCCAGGCCGCTCAGCCCGATGGCCGGGCCGGCCGCCTTGAGCTTGTGCAGGCGCTCGGGCACCGCCGGGGTGAAGAAGCCGGCCAGGTAGAGCACCACGGCCGCCTTGGCCATCTCGGAAGGCTGGAAGCGGAGAAAGGAGATACCCAGCCAGCGGCTGGAGCCGCCGACGGTGACGCCCACGCCGGGAACCAGCACCACCAGGAGAAGCAGGATCGCGGGAGGCAGAAGGAAACGGGAGACGGGGGCGATGCGGCGCGGGTTCACCCGTGAAACCAGAAAGAAGGCCGCGAAGCCGACAACGATCCATACCAGCTGGCGCTCGAAGATGGCAAACGGCGAACCCGAACCATTCGGGCCAAGGCTGGCCACGAAGCTGGTGGAGAGCACCATTGCCGCACCCACCAGCACAAGCAGGGCGAGCAGCACCAAAAGCGCGAAACTGAGACCGGTTGACCGCGAAGGCGAAAAGAGCCCATCGCGCACCGGCACCTTGCGGCTGGCACCGGGCTCGTCGAGGTCGATGTAAGCCCAAGGGGTCCCGTGCCCCGCGGGCCCGGGTGCCTCCCTCACCAAGGAGAGCACGCGACGGCCAGGGCCCGGGGCCTCGCGGACCGGCCTGGCTGTCCCGCTGGTCCTTGGCGCCGCAGTTCCTCGTCCCTTGGACACGGATGCCTCCTTTCCCTTTCCAAAGCCAACGGCCATCTACTGCCCCTTCCCCCGTTCGCGCACCGCGCGGCGAAAATCCTCTCCACGCTCCGCATACGACGTGTAGGCGTCCCAAGAAGTACAGGCGGGTCCGAGCACCACCGCGTCTCCCCTGCCCGCTAAAGCAAAGGCGGAGGCGACGGCCTGATCCATCCCGTCGGCGCGAACCACTTTGGCGCCGGTGCCCCTGAACGCGGCTTCAACCTCGCCGGCCGCCTCGCCAATGGCTACCACCGCGCTAACGCGCGGGGCCAGCGAGGCCAGCGGCGCGAGATCCACGCCCTTGTTCCGCCCTCCGGCTATGAGCACAGCCCGGCTAATGGACTCCATGTCGCACAGGACCGCATCCGGAGTGGTGGCCTTGGAGTCGTTGTAGACGGCATGGCCCTCCACCTCTCCGATCAGCTCCATGCGATGCGCCAGGCCGGTGAACTCCTCCATCACCGCCCCCACCGAGCCGGCGTCGGCACCGGCCGCCATGGCCATGGCCCCAGCAAAGCAGAAATTGAGCAGGTCGTGTGGGAGGGAGCGCCGCAGTGACGAAACCCGGACGATCTCCTGGCCGGCTATGCGCACCTTGTCCCCCGCCACCTCGGCGCCAGGCCCGGGAATTTCATGCAGCCTGCCAAGGCTGGCAGCCAGTGAGGCGGATATGCGGGCCTCTCCGGCGGGAACCCAGATGGGTGCACCCTCGTCCATTCCCTCCGCAACGCGGGCCTTGGCGGCAAGGTAGGCTTCCATGCTCCCGTGCCAATCGAGGTGATCGGGCGCAAAGTTCAGGAAGGCGGCTTGCGCGGGTGCCAGGGAGTCGGTGTAGGCGAGCTGGAAAGAGGAGGCCTCGACCACCAGCATCGAAGGTGGTGCGAGGACGTGGGCACTAATCGGCTCGCCGATGTTTCCCACCGCTAGGTTGTCCACCCCCGACCTGCTCAGCATCCTCGAGACGAGCGTGGTCACCGTGGTCTTGCCGTTGGTGCCGGTCACCGCGATGATTGGCACTTCCAGGAAGCGCCGCGCCAGGGCCAGCTCGCTCGCCACCTTGCCGGGACGCGAGTAGAGGAGGTGGGAGGGGTGAACCCCCGGGGAGACGACGACCAGATCGAAGGAGTCCAGGCGCGCTCCCAGCTCCTCCAAGGTTGACATCGTCTCGACACCCTCTTCGGGCCGATTGGCCCCGTCCTCGAAGACGGCCGCCTGTGCCCCAAGCTCACGGACCAGCCGGTAAGCGGCACGACCGGCGATGCCGTAGCCGCCGATCAGCACCGGTGCGCCGCGCATCGATCCCCAGTCGAACTCGGTCATGGCTTCACCACCTGGGGCAGCGCGAGGAAGTCGGCGTAGAAGAGTCCGAGGGCAAGAGCGGTGAAAAGGCCCGCCATCATCCAGAAGCGGATGATCACCGTGGTCTCCGGCCAACCCGCCAGTTCGAAGTGGTGATGGAAGGGCGCCATCTTGAAGACCCGCTTGTGGAAGACGCGGTAGGAGATCACCTGGATCACCACCGAGAGCGTCTCCATGACGAAAAGGCCGGCCAGCACCGCCAGCCAGAGGTCGAGGCCCATCACCAGGGTCGCGGCACCCAGAGCCGCGCCTACCGCCAGCGAGCCGGTATCCCCCATGAATATCTTGGCCGGCGGCGCGTTCCACCAGAGAAAGCCGCTCAACGCACCGGTCATGGCCACGGCCACGATTGCCATATCCAGGGAACTGGCCAGGTGGTAGGCACCCGGATGCCGGAACTGCCAATATCCCACGATGGTCAGGCAACCGAAGGCGAAGATGGCGGCGCCAGAGGCCAGCCCGTCCAGGCCGTCGGTCAGATTGACCGCATTGGATGAGCTGATGATGATGAGTGCCGCGAAGACGATCCACACCGGGGTGGGCACATGCATCGAGAAGCCCGAATAACGCACGAAGTCGATCTCCGAGGGGACCTTGGCGAGGTAATGGGCCAAAAAGGCGAAGCCGAGCGCCACCACCACCTGTCCGGCGGATTTGGCCGACTTGGTCAAGCCCAATGAACGCGCCTTGCGCACCTTGATCAGGTCGTCTAGATAACCGACCAGACCGGCGCCCAGCGCCGCGAAGAGCACGGCAAGGCCCTGGCTCGTCATCGGGACGCCCAAGCGCGCATGTGCCGCCAGGTAGCCGATCAACAAGCCCCCGAGGATGGCCAAGCCTCCCATGGTGGGAGTGCCCGCCTTGGTCACGTGGCGCTGGGGCCCGTCCTCGCGGATGTGCTGACCGATGCGGCGCAAGCGAAGAAAGCGGATGAGATAGCTGGTGGAGGAGACCGAAACGAGGAAAGCGACGGCCGATCCAACGAGGATGGCGATCAACGCGCGGCCTCCCTGGCCATCCCGAGCACCTCCCGGGCCGTCTCCTGGTCACTGAAGTGCCGGGTGACCCCACCGGAAATCTGGTACGTCTCATGGCCCTTGCCGGCTATCACCACGACGTCGGAAGCCCTGGCCATCCCGATCGCCCGGCCAATGGCCTCCGCCCGGTCGTAGACCACCTCAAAGCCGAAACCCTGGCGATGCCCCGCGAATCCCGCGATTATCTCCGCCGCAATTTCGGCAGGGTCCTCGTCGCGAGGGTTGTCGTTGGTGACCACCGCATAGTCTGCCTCCTTGCCCACCACCGCACCCATGAGCGCGCGTTTGGTGCGGTCCCGGTTTCCACCAGCGCCGAAGACGACAATCAGACGCCCGCCCGGGTCCATGACTCCGCGGAGCGCCTGGGTAACCTGGTCGAGGGCGTCGGGAGAGTGGGCGTAGTCGACGTAAACGGCCGGGGACCCGCCGCGGTTAACCCGCTCGAGGCGGCCCGGGACCCCGGGAAAGTCGGCGACGGCCCCGACACAGTCGGCGAATCCCACTCCCAGCCGCTCGGCGGCGGCTATAGCGGCGAGCACGTTGTAAACGTTGTGCAAGCCGAAGAGTGGCAAGGCGACTTTCCGGCCCCGCAGTCGGAAGCCCGACACGCCGTGTGCGAAGGTCAAACCCTCGGCATCGGCCAGGCCGTATCCGGCGCCGGCAATCTCCAGCCCGGCCAGCAGCCGTCGGCCGTAGTTGCTGTCCCGGTTGACCACCGCGAATTCGCTCACTCCGGGGGCGAAGAGCCGCGCCTTTGCGGCGAAGTAGTTCTCCATCGTTCCGTGGTAGTCGAGATGGTCCGGGCTCAGATTGGTGAAAACCGCCACGGCAAAGCGCAGGTTGCGGGTGCGCTCCTGGTCGAGGGCGATCGAGGACACCTCCAGCGCCACCGCCTTGTCCCCGGCATCCCGCCGGTCGGCGAGCCGCTCGAACAACTCCGCGGCCTCGGGTGTCGTGCGCTCGCCGTTCAAGGTTCCTATTACCGAGGCGGGAACCCCGTTGCGCGAACAAATGTGACTCACCAGGTGCGTGACGGTGGTCTTGCCGTTGGTTCCGGTCACTCCCACCAGCGAAAGCTGAGCCGAGACATCCCCGTAGAGAGCCAGCGCCAGGTCGGCCAGGAGTGCGCGGCCGGGCGCCACGGCTCCCACCGCCCTGTCCCCTGGAATTTTGCCACCCAGCTGGACGGGATCTCCGAGCACGGCCACGGCGCCTCGTTCCAATGCCTCCAGAGCAAAGGAGGCTCCGTCGTAGTTACGGCCCGGAAGGGCGACGAAAAGGCTCCCCGGGGCCACCCTGCGCGAATCGAAGGAGATGGAGGTCACATCGGGGTCAGCCGCCAGCGGCTCGCCGGCATCGACTCCTGCCTTGCTCAGCAACTCGCTGAGGAGAATCTCGGCCTCCTTAAAACCCCCGCCATCCAGTGCCTCGGCGGCATCGGCCACCGGCCGAACCATCACCCACGTCCTAGCAGCGAAGAGCTAGTAAGCCGCGCCGCAGCAGGGCAGTTCGTCCCCAACACACTAGCCCCGAAGCGATGCGGGAAGACCCGGCATCCGGCAAAGGACGAGGGGTGCGCAGAAGCCGCCGCCGGGGCGAGGGCCACCGTGCCTGCGGTCGGAGCCGTGGCTACGACGTGAGCTCCGGTGTGATAGAGGGCATAGGACATGATCTGGGAGAAGACCTTGGCGGAGGTGAGTCCGCCGTAGAGCTGGCGCGGCTCGGTGAGGACCACTATGGCCGAGAGCGGGACGGAGGAGTTGGAAGCAAAACCGACAAAGGTGGCCATATAGCCCCCGGGGACATATCCCGGGCGGCCACCGCCGTAGGGGACCGATGCAGTCCCGGTCTTACCGGAGATCTTGAATCCCGGCACGGCCGCGGCGGGAGCGGTGCCGTTGGCGTGGGTCACCTTGGAAAGCAGCCCGGTCATCACCGACGCCACCGAGCCGGGAAGCACGCGGCGGGTGGATATAGGCGTCGCCTTGCCTCCCACCTTGGAGACCAGCCGGGGCGTGACCATGACCCCACCGTTGGCGATGGAGTTGAAGGAGTCGAGCACCTGCATGGGGGTGACCGCCTCGTCCTGGCCGATGGGAACCGAGCCGGGTGCGGTGCCGGACCAGTGGGAGGGCGGGTCAAGGAAGCCAGGTGACTCGCCCGGAAGGTTGAGCCCGGTCGGCACGCCCCAACCAAAGTTGCGGAAGGAAGCGTCGATGGTCTGAGGGGAGAGCTTTGAGGCGATCATGATGGTACCGACGTTGGAGGACTGCTCGAGGATCTGCTGGGGGGTGAGGATCTCCGGGGCGTGCGTCTCCGCATCGTGAAAGCGGGTCCCATCCAGGTAGATGTGGTCGGGGACCACCAGCTCCGTTCCCGGGGTGATCACCCCCTTGCGCAGGGCGGCGGCGAAGGTTGCAATCTTGGCCACGGATCCCGGCTCGTAGACGTAGTCCACCGCCATGTTGATGGGAGCCTGCTGCGTATAGCTGAAATGGGGTTGGGGCTGGTCGGTCGGCACGGCCCCACTCAGCTGATTCGAGTTCGGCGGCGCGCCCGCCACCAGGTTCGCCATCGCCAGGACCGCTCCGGTCTTGTAGTTGGTGATGATGGCCACTCCCGCCCGGGCCTGGCTGGCCACCATCTCGTTGCTCAATGCCTCCTCGGCCCTGAGCTGAAGCGCGGCGTCCAGGGAAAGGGTGACGTTCGACCCCTGCACCGGCGCCGTGAGAACCTTGGTCCCGCCGGGCAGCGTCGATCCGGATGGGTCGTAGGAGAGAAGCTCCTTGCCCGGCTTGCCGGTCATTGCCGAATTGAGCTCCTGCTCGATCCCACCCTGACCTTGCCCCCAGATGGAGACGTTGCCGATCACGGACGCCGCCATGGCGCCGTTGGGACGGACGGTGGCCGGCTCGTTTACGAGGTAGACGCCGGGGAGCTGGGCCAGCGCGGCGCGGACGTTTCTCGCAAGCGCATTACTGATCTGGTGGTCGACGTAGACGTACTGGCCCTGGGCGAGCATCTCGGAGCGGATGGTACTCCTCGGGATGCCCAGGATCGCACCCAGCTTGGACGCCTCGGCAATCGGATTCTGGATCATCAGCGGATCGACCACCACTGTCGAGCGGGGCACCGATGCCGCGAGCACCTGACCCGCCGCGTCGAGAATGGAGCCCCTCTCCGGGGTGACGCTGACCACCGAGTAGCCCTCCTGGGAGGCCAGGCCACGGTAGTTCGCACCTGGGAATACGGTGATCTGGACCAGCCGAACCACGAGCACCAGGGCCATCACCGCTCCCGCCAAGCGCAGGAAAGCGAGCCGGCGCCGGGAAACCGGCAGCCAGGAAAGTCCGGTGGCCCGGGTCGGCCTGGCCCGTCTCACCTGTGCGCCGGAGGCTGAGCGGGGTCTTCTTGGCGGAGCGGAGACTGCCATCTAGCCCGCTCCTCCCGCCGTGCCGGTGGGTGTGACAAGCGTCAGGCCGGAGGTCGTCGGCGGAGACTTTGGAGGCGTGGTGGTCGGCGGCGCGGTGGTGGGCGGGGTGACAGAAGCGGCGGCGGTCGTCGGCGCACCGGCCTTAGGGCCACCCTGGGCAGATGTCGTCGTCGCGGTCGAGGCCTGCGCCGCGGCGCCGGCCACGGTGGTGGACGTCGTAGGTGGCGCGGTGGTGGCCGTGGTGGGCGGCGTTGGCGTCACCCCGGAGGGCGAATAGTAGTAGCTGTACTGCTGGCCCTGGGCGGAGTAGGTGGACCCGGGCTGGGTCGTGGCGGGGATGCCGCCGCCAGGGGCAAAGACCATATGGAGCTGGCTCTGGGCAATGGCCGCGATCCTGGCCGGCGCACTCAGCTGCTGGTAGGTCGCCGTCAGGTTGGCATTCTCCTTGTTCAGGCTGGAAAGCACCGGCTGGATGGTGTCGGCATGCAGCTGCATCTTGGCAATCTCGGCCCGCACCACCACCGAGACCAGTGCGCCAACGGCAATGAAGGCCACCGAGAGCAGGACTATCAGTCGCTCGGCCAGCATTACGCGCCGGTTGTGGCGAAGCTCGGCGCCGGTCGGGACGGTGCGCAGGCGCTGGATCCGATGTTGTGCTGTGGGGCCCAGACGGCGGGCCTGCGTACGCCGAGAAGGTGTCGATTCCACGCGCGCAATGCGAGGCTTGGTGGAGTGCACCGCCGCATGGGCCTTGGTGCGCGGTGTGGCAGTGCGCACCGCCCTGGGCTTGGTACGCTTCGGGGACTCTTCGGGTGGTGCCACCGCGGCCGAACGGGCGCGCTGCCTGTGCTCCGCCAGCATGTCAGCCGTCAGGACGCGATCCAGCGCCTCCTGCTCCGCCTCGCGCATGGCGACCCAGTCGGCAAAGGAGCCGACTCCACGCCGTTGCGCCCTGGGCAACTGCCTGATCTCGGCCATTACAACCCTCTCAATTCCGCCACCGCAACCGGCTCGATCATTTCAACGGCCCGCAGCTTGGCCGAGCGAGCACGCGGATTGGCGCGTACCTCGTCCTCCCGGGGCCTGTGCATTCCGCCTAGGCGGCGCGCCACGACTTGGGCCCCGCAGACGCAGGGCAAATCCTTGGGGCAGCGGCACCCGCCGTCGGTCATCGCGGCAAAGGCGCGCTTCACCCGCTGATCCTCCCCGGAGTGGTAGGAGATCACACACACCCTCGCAGGTGGCCCGAAAACGGCGGGAATCTTCTCGAGCAGCTGCTCGAGAGCTTCCATCTCCTGGTTGACCTCTATGCGCAGGGCCTGGAAGACCTTTGTCGCGGGGTCGATCCTCCGGCCGGCGTACGCGCGACCCACCACCTCGGCCACCACGTCACGCAGATCCGAGGTCGTGGTGATCCTTCCGGCGCCCATGGCCTGCTTGATGCGCCGGGCGAGTGTGCGGGCGAAGCGCGGCTCGCCATTCTCGGCGATGGCCCTCGCCAGCACGACCTCGTCCACCTGGCGCAGATAGTCGGCCAGATTGAGTCCGGAAGCCGGATCCATACGCATGTCGAGTGGGCCCGCCTCCCGGAACGAGAAGCCCCTGGTGGGATCGTCCAGCTGGCGTGAGCTGACTCCCAGGTCGAAGAGGCCGCCTACGAGCGGGCGATCGGCCATCCAATGGCGGACTTCCTGGTCCGCCAGCACCTCGTCGAGAGCATGGAAGCTCGCCCGCCTCAGCTCGACACGCTCCCCAAACTCGGCCAGCCGGCCGCCGGCGAACTCTATCGCCACGGGATCGCGGTCCACGGCGATCACCGCCAAGGCCTGGTTGCTGGAAAGCAGCGCGGCGGTGTGCCCACCCCCACCGAGTGTCCCATCCACCACCACTCCGGAGCTGGAGGAGAAGATCTCACAGACCTCCCGCCACATCACCGGGGCGTGGTAGGCGGAGTCGAAGCCGCTTGGTTGCGCCTCAGGCATCCTCGCTCCCCCGGTAGTTCCGCCAGTTCTCGGGCGACCATAACTCGATGGTCTCCAGCGCTCCGATGACAAGCACTTCCTTCGAAAGACCCGCGAATGCCCGTAAGCGCTGCGGCACGGCCAGCCTGCCGTTGGCGTCGATCTCGGCCTCAAAGGCCTCGCTGGACCAGATGCGCACACGCCGGCGGACGGACTCATCACCCATGTCCTGGGAGAGGAGTTGCAAGGAGAAGCGCTCGAAGTCCTCGTGCTTCCACACTGCCAGGCAGGCATCGGAGTACTGGGAGCGAGCCACCACGCATCCGTCGCCAAGCAGGCTGCGGAATCGCGCAGGGAGCGTGAGCCGGCCCTTGGCGTCGAGGGTGTGTTCGTGAGTGCCGATGAACCGAGTCGACGGCGTTTCGGTCACTTTCACCCCCGATCCCAGCTCTATGGACCCACTTTGATCCCTTTTGGACCACTCTACACCATTCTCACCCACCCTTCAACGGCAAAGATCCAAATCGGGCCATGTTTTATCACGGCGCGTCATGAGATTTTTCACTGAGGGTGGCAGCCCGGAGCAATGACCTCCGCGGGCGGTGCCTCCCCGCTGAGCTAGGGCGCGGAGAGGCTCGCCGCGATGGAACCGGCCAGGAGCCTCGCGCAATCGGCACCACACCGGGCACCGGCTGCGGGCAGGTCGGTCACCGACGCCGCCAACCTATCGGCGCCGCCATCGAGCCCCGGGAGCAGGGCTTCCGCACTCAGCGCTGCTGGGAATGCCAGGTAGGCCATGGTGTGGAACCAAGCGCCGTGGCCGGTACGGCGCTGTGACATACCCACCAGCTTGCGCCCATCGAACACGATCTCACCTGAGGCGCGGCCGGCGAAGCAGACTTCGGAAAGCTCGCCTCCCTTGAACATGCGGCCCGAATAAGTTTCGACACCATGCACCCCGATCAGGTCCAAGGCATCGGCCCAAGCCCGCGAGACCGGCGCGAAGGACCGCGAGACGTCGTCGACAAGCAACGAATCCCCCGGCGGAAGGCCGATATCGATCCACACCGCCCCACCTCGCACCACCACAACACCGGTCCCCCCGGACGAGCGGCGCGCCAACTCGAAGCCATGCCGGGCCACGAAGCGCTCATGCCCATGATTAAGGTTCTGCGCCGAGCCGAGGATCAGAGCGTCGGCGGTGGTGTTGCAGAGCCACACCTGCCTCTCGAGCGGTGCGGATCGGTGGCGCGCGTGAATATCGGAGGCGCTCGCCTCCAACGCATGGACGGCAAAGCCCAAGCCGGTCATGCCCGCGCTCCACGCCCGGAGGCGCCCGGGCCCAAAGCCCGGGGGAACGGCGCCGATCGGGCCAGCACAACGCGAACGATCACGCCTGGGTCCGCCTTGGTGATCGAAGCGGACCATCCTGCCCGGCGGCGACCCCCGTTCTCTCGATTCGGTTCTGGCATCTGTCCTTGGCGGCCCGGCTTTCCCGGCGAACTGCTCAGGCGACACCGCCCCATCTTTGTGGCCCCGGATCGAGGCTCCGACGGCCGGGATATGCCGGGACCCTAATGGAATATACCAGTGCCCGCCCCAGCCGATCGCTAAGGGCCGTCAGGCGGAGAGGGAGGACTCGCCGATGTAGGGGAGCCAATCCTCGCGCGGGTTCCCGAGCAGCCATATCCAAGCTTTCGCCCGCGGCTGGCCGGGCATCCTTTTCAGCACGAAGTTGGTCTCGTGCAGGAGCCGGTCCTCCTTGCGCGCATTGCACGGTTTGCACGATGCGACGACGTTGTCCCAGCTATGGCTGCCACCTCGGGATCTCGGGACCACGTGGTCGATGTTCTCCGCCGGGGCCCCACAGTACTGACAGCGGTAGCTGTCCCGCGCAAAAACGGCGCGCTTGGTCAGGGCCACTCGCTTCGGAAACGGGACCTTCACGAAGTAGAGCAGGCGTACCACCGAGGGCTCGGGGAACGCCTGGCGCTCGGAGTGGAAGTACGACCCGGTGTCGTGGAGAAGTTCGGCCTTGTCACAAAGGATGAGCGAGAGGGCACGGCGCGTGGAAACGACGGAGAGGGCTTCGTAGCTTACGTTCAGCACGAGAGCCCTCGTCATCTCACCTACTCAGCTCGTCTAGGCGACAGTCGGGAAAAAGGCGAGTCGAGTCATGGCCTTGGCCTGGGGCTACACATCGATGTAGAGCTCGGAGTCCCAAGGTGCGCTCCATCGTGCTTCGAACTAAATCCTATAGCCACAGCCGGCGCTGCGTGCGACACCACCGTAGGTATTCCAGCAGATCGCGAGTGGGCGGCATGACGTCTCCGTTGCCATACACCGTCTCCATCCGGAACCTCAGGTAACGCATGTCCGGCACCGGCAGGTACGGAGGCCGACCGAACCAGTCCTGGCGGGCGAATGCCAGCAGCTGGGTGAATGCGATGCCCCACAGCGAAGGGCGCAGCGCGACGTTGGACCCTGCCACCAGTGCCCAGGTGGCCATTCTCGCCACGCGCCTCCCCTTGCGCGACAGTGACGCCACTGCCACCCTCCTTCGAGCCGGGCGGGAACCCCCCGCCCGTATCCCAAGCCTAATGGAGCCCTGAAAGCCTACCCAAGACGCTTGCGCCCCTCGCCGAAGCCACGCCCCCGCCAAGATGCGGGCAGCGGCCGGAGCCTAGGGTTGCTTCACGCTCTGGGGAATCTTCGACCAGGGACCGGCATCGGCACGAGGCTCCTTAGGAAGGCCGAGCACCAACTCTCCGAGAATGTTGCGCTGCACCTGTGAGGTCCCGGCGTAGATAGTTCCCGCCCTTGCATTCAGGAAGACCATGTCCCAGGAGTTCGACGAGTTCGGCGCGCCCGCATCGTCGGTGCGGAAGGCCGTTGAGGGGCGCCTCCCGGTGGGACTCAGGGCGCGCGGGCCAAGGATGTCCACGGCGAGCTCGGTTACCACCCGGTGGTACTCGCTCCAATAGAGTTTGGAGATCGAGGACTCCGGCCCGGGTTCCTGACCGGCCAGCAGCGAGGTCATCGCGCGTAGTCCGAGGTAGCGCATCACCTCGACCCGCGAATAACACCAGGCCAGGCGGTCCCGAATCACCGGGTCACGGTTGGCCCCGCTCTCGACTGCCAGCTCCATCAGGCGCTCCAGCTCACCCTTGAAACGGATGGCCAATGTCGCCGCCGCCTCGCCGCGCTCGTATCCGAGCAGTGTCATCGCCACGGACCATCCCGCCCCGATCGATCCAATGACGTTGGAGGCCGGAGTACGGGCATCAGTGAAGAACACCTCGTTGAACTCGGAGTCTCCCGAGATCATGCGGATCGGGCGCACCTCCACGCCGGTCTGCTCCATCGGCACCAGCAGGAAGGTTATCCCCTTGTGCTTAGGAGCCTCGGGATCGGTCCTCGTGAGAACGAAGATCCAGTTGGCAAGGTGGCCTGCGGAGGTCCATATCTTCTGACCGTTGATGACCCACTCGTCACCGTCCAGCACGGCCCGGGTTCCGAGGTTGGCCAGATCCGATCCTGCATTCGGCTCGGAGTACCCCTGGCACCACTTGTCCTCCCCCGAGATGATACGTGGCAGGAAGTGGTGCTTCTGCTCCTCGGTTCCCCAGCGAAGGATGGTGTTGCCCACCATCTGGATGCCGAAGCCGTCGTTGGGACCCCCGGTGGGAACACCCGCGCGGGCGAACTCCTCGGCCAGCACGATCTGGTTCACCCAGGGCTGCCCTCCCCCGCCATACTCGACGGGCCAGGTAAGCGCCAGCAGTCCGTGCTTGTAGAGGGTCTCCCTCCACGAGGCGGTGAACCCCGCGACCTCGTGCTCGGGCAGGCCACCGGTACCTTTCCAATCGGCCGGAAGGTTCGCGGCGAGGAAGGCACGCATCTCGGCGCGGAAAGCCTCGGCCTCGGCTGGATAGTTCATGTCCATGACTTCAAACCTACACCAACAAGCGTGGTGGCTTAGAGCCTGAAGTCACCTCGCGCGTGCCGGCGCGGACGGCATGCGGTGGTCAGGCGTCCTTGGAACCGAAGCGCTTGCGCAGCTTGGAGCTGATGTCCTTGGTGCCGCCTCCACGCTGGGATCCGGTCAGCTCAGCCCAGCCCGCCTTGCCCAGCCGGCGCAGGTTGCGCTCGAAGACGATGGCCGAGGCAAGCATGACAGCGAAGCCGACACTTCCCAGGACGGCCGACATGGAGAAGGTGAGAATGGTGAAGGCAAGCCCGATGATAAAGGTGAGCGCCGACCATTTGCAGTTCCGGCCCGCGTGCTTGTATACCGTCTCCTCGCGGACGCGCGCAGCGAAGCTGGGGTCCGACTCGTAGAAGTTCTTCTCAATTTCACGCAGTATGTTCTGCTCGTGTTCCGAAAGAGGCACCGCGCTCCTCCTTGAAACCAACGCCGCCGGAACTTGGCCGCTCTTCTTATGGGTACATCCTACATCGCGCACCCCATATCCATAAGTCGGTGCAGCGTAGTTGTTGCTTTATCCCCTAATGTCAAGAGGCACTAATCCGCCCCTGCGCTAAGCAGGAGGGCCGAAAGCCGGTCCCGTGCGCCTTCGTCGGCCCGATCGATCTCGGCGTGCGCCTCTCCGCTTCCAGGCGACAGCACCACTTCGACAGTCTCCGGACCCATGGCAGCCTCGGCCGCGTCCAGCCTGCCCGACTCCCCCTCCGCAACCGCGAGTGCGGCGATTCCCGAGCCCTCGAGACGGACCAGGTCGGCACCTGCCTCGAGCATGGAGGACAGGTCGGCGGCCAGTCTGGGGCGCAGGTCCGCCAGCACTACCACCTTGAATCCGGCCGATGCAAGCCTGGGAATCAGCGTGGAGGCGAAAGCCGCCCGCTCGTGGTGCCCGGTTCCAACCACCTTGATCCTGTTCATCTCTCCGCCACCTCGTTGCGCATCTCCCTGAAGACCTCCGCGGCGTAGAGTCCCGCTCGGCGCCCCAGCCCCCTCGCTGTAGCCTCGATCGAGCTCTCGACCTCCCGCCCCCGGCGCCCTACCTGGCTGGCATGGGCGGCCACCGCCCTCTTCTTGCGCTCCAGGGTCTCGGAAACATCCACGGCCACCTGCCCTTCCAGCGTCCCCGACAGCAGCACCACGGGCACCCGATACGGTGACCCCGCGGCCGGAAAGTACAGAGGGAGGTGGCAGGCGGGAAAGACGGCGTCGAGCAGGGCAAAGCCGAGCTCGCGATGGTCGCGGTGGTTGAAGTAAGTGGCGCCGAAAAAAAGCGCGGAGGGATCGTGGCTCAAGACAACCTCCGGCCGGAACTCCCGCACCATTGCCACAAGACGTTCACGCAGCTCGTAAGTGTTCTCTACCTCGCCATCACCGTAACCGAGCACTTCGAGACGCGCAACTCCCAGCTCGGCCGCGGCCGCGGCAAGCTCAGCGGCTCGGCTGGATGCAAGCTCCTCCGGATCCGCTGCAGGATCGGTGGTGCCCTTCTCGCCCCGCGCCGCCACGACAAGACGAACCTCGCAGCCGCCTTCGCTCCAGCGGGCGATGGTGCCACCGGCGCCGACATCAGCATCGTCGGGATGGGCAAAGACACACAGCGCCCGTGAGGGAATCTCGGCCATGATGCGCATTGGACCGCCCCCTGACCCCGGTTCCCCTTAGGCCTCGTCCAGCCCACGGATGACCTTGGCGGCGTATTCCACCTGATCATCGGTGAGGTCGTGGTGCGTCACCAGGCGCATGCGCCTATTCCCGATCGGGTTGGCGATTACTCCCGCTTCCGCCAGCACCCTGGTGAGAGCGTCCACGTCGGGATGGTCGAAGGCGACGATATTTGTCTCAGGCGTCTCCTGCTCGCCCATCGATCCCGGGAAGCGCTCGTTGACCGCCTCGGCGAGCACGCGGGCACGTTCGTGGTCCTCGGCCAGCCGATCCACCATGGTCTGGAGGGCGACGAGACCGGCGGCGGCCAGGATTCCAACCTGGCGCATCTGTCCTCCCAGCACTCCACGCTCGTAGCGGGCTCTTTGGATGAACTCCCGGCTCCCGGCAAGTATCGAGCCAACCGGGGCGCAAAGCCCCTTGGAGACGCAGGACATGACCGAGTCGGCGGCGGCGGCGATGTCGGCCGCCGGTACACCGCTGGCCACCTGGGCGTTGAACAGCCGGGCCCCGTCCATGTGCACGGGAAGGTCCCCCGCCGCGCGGCGGATCTCGGCCAGGGCCTCCAGGCTCCACACCCTTCCGCCCGAGGGCATGTGGGTGTTCTCGACACACACCAGCGAGAGAGGGGCCTCGTAATACCCGAGCGCCGAGCGCGCCTCTTCGACCTCGGCGGCCCCGAAGCTTCCGGTTGAGTCGTCCACCGTCATGAACTGCACTCCTGCATTGCGCGCCGAGCCACCGTACTCGAAGACCACGACGTGCTGCGATCTTCCCGCCACGACGAAGCTGCCCGGCCGCGTGTGGGTGCGGACGGCGATCTGGTTTGCCATCACCCCGGATGGCACGAAAATTCCCGCCTCCTTACCGACCATCTCCGCGTAGAGCGCCTCCAACCTGGAAACGGTGGGGTCCTCACCGTAGAGATCGTCGCCGACCTCCGCTTCGGCCATGGCACGGCGCATGGCCTGGGTGGGACGGGTGACGGTATCGGAACGGAGATCAACTCTAAATTCACTCACGCCCATCGATCCTAAGGCCACCCGGGGGCGCCCGCGAATCATGCGCCCGCCCCTCCCTGCCACGCAAAGCAGGCCAATAGCGTGTAGGCCATGCAGGAAAACGAAGTTGCAACCCGGCTCGACGCCGCCCGGGCATACGCCCGGGCCGGCCAGGAACTGATCCTTTCGCGCATCTCGGGACCTGCGCGCTCCCTGGGCGTCGACACCAAGACCTCCATCACCGACATGGTCACCGACGTCGACCGGGCCGTGGAGAAACTCCTGGCGGGAAGCATTCGCGAGGACTTTGAGCATGACAAGATCGTCGGCGAGGAGTTCGGAGACGGAGGCGGCGATGGACCCTACGCCTGGGTGGTGGATCCCATCGACGGTACCACAAACTTCATCTACGGCTTTCCGGCCTACGCCATCTCCATTGCCGTCCGCGACCTCAGGCGCGACACGACGGTATGCGGGGTTGTCCTGGATGTGCCCAGGGATCGTCTGTACGAGGCCGCCGAAGGGAAGGGGGCCTACGTGGATGGAAGGCGTATCTCGGTCACCTCGCGCAGCCGGCTCGCCGAATCGCTCATTGGAACCGGCTTCGGCTACGCCGCAGAGGTCCGCCGGGCCCAGGGCGCGATGGTCTCGGAGATTCTTCCCCTGATCAGGGATATTCGCAGGGCTGGCGCGGCCTCCCTCGACCTGTGCATGGTCGCCTGTGGAGAGCTCGACGGATACTACGAGAGCGGCCTGTGGCCCTGGGATTTCATGGCCGGAGCGATCATCGTGGAAGAGGCGGGGGGAACCGTCACTGGAGGCCTCGAACCCACACCTGGCGCCGCGATGACCATCGCCACCAACGGCATCATCCACGAGCAGCTCCGCGAACTGGTGCTGTCACTCGCCGCCAAGTACGGCGCTAGGAGCTGAACCTCAACTGCAGGTTCAGGAGGGTCGCCCTGATCGAAGCCAGGTTCTTCTCGGGTATGTGCAGCACCTCGTAGACAAGAGGCGACCGAGCGTTCTCGTAATCGAAAGTCTCCGTCACCCTGCAATGCCCCTCGCCCAGCGGCTCGATCTCGTACCTCCAGACGTGGCGCCCGTAGTGGCGCCAGGCGATCCGACGACCCTCTTCGAACTCGACCACCTGGTTGGTCATTCTGTATGGAAGGCCGATCTTCATCGACATCCTGAACTTAGCGCCGAGGAAGAGGCGGTTTGGAGCCTCCAGGACTCCCTTCACGCTTGCGGAGCCATCGAGCGCCGCATGCTTGCGCGCGTCGGCAAGAAGGTCGAAAACCTCTTCGGCGCTAGCCGCGACCTCGGTCTGATCGGAAACCCGGCGCCAACTCAACTCCGTACCCTCGCCAACCTACTCTTCCGGCCTGCGCACCCGCAGCTCCGCCACCTCGCGCTCGAAATCCTCGGCCTCCTCGAAGTACTTGTGGACCGAGGCGAAACGGAGATAGCCAACTTTATCGAGCTCCCGCAGCCGGCTGAGGACCAAAGCACCGACATCGGAACTCTTCACCATTGATCCGCGCAGGCGCAGAGAGTCCTCCAACTCGTTCACGAGGGTCTCCACGCGCTCTTCGGAGATGGGTCGGTTCTTGAGTGCCGCGGAGATACCGCCCAGAAGCTTGCTGCGCTCGAAGACCTCCCGCTCGCCGGAGCGCTTCTCGACCCAAAGAGGTCCCTCCTCGACGCGTTCGAAGGTGGTGTAACGCTGGTGGCAGGAAAGGCACTCCCGCCTGCGGCGGATGCTTCTGCCCTCCTCGATCACACGGGAGTCGACCACCCGATCCTCTTGATCGCCGCACGTCGGACACCGCATCGGTTGCCACCCTTGAAAGCCGGAGCGCTACTGCGCCCGCTGCTCAAGCGTACCCCCCGCCTAGGCGAAGTCCAATCCGGAGGCTATCGCCGACCCCGCCTTCCGAGCAGCGAGTTCCCTGAGACTTACTCAGGGAATCCGGATCTCCTGCCCGGGCTGGATATTCGTGCTGCCAACCTCGTTATAGAGGCGGTACTCAAGCGCGGAGACGTTTCCATTTCCCGCGAAGCGGCCCGCGATCGACCAAAGTGTGTCGCCCGGCTTCACAACGTAGACCTGCTGCGAAGCCAGCCCGCTATTGGCTCCCCCGTTGCGCATCTCGGTGAAGAGCACTCCGGCGCCAAGTACCACAACCGCGAAGAAGAGTCCACTTCCTCGGCGCACCGCGATGCGCGGCCTGGGGGGCCTCCGCCTCCGCTCCGCGGAACGTGACTCGGCTGATGTTACCCGCTCCTGCAAACCGTTCATTGCCGCCACCTCCAGGACTCCTTCGAACACGTATACTACTTCATCGTACATACGTTCGTTCGGTTTTTTCGAACATGACCTGAATTCGGTGCCAAATGCCTGATAAGCTGCCACCCATGGCAGACAGTGCCCCATCCAGCGACCTCCTCACCAAGAAGCGCCGCGACATCCTTAACTTCATCGATGACACGCAAAGGACGCGCGGGTACCCGCCATCGGTGCGCGAGATCGGGGAAGCCTGCCAGCTCGCCTCGCCGGCCTCGGTCCAGTTCCACTTGAAGGTCCTGCAGCAGCAGGGGTTCCTCCAGCGGGACCCGTCAAAGCCTCGAGCACTGCGCGTAAACTTTCCCCGCGCTCAGGAACTGGAGGTGGGCACCGCCGTCATGCAGGTGCCGATGCTTGGCGACGTCGCCGCCGGTCTTGGTACGCTTGCGGAGCAGAACTTCTCCGGAGAGATGGTCGCCGTACCACAGCATCTGGGCCCCGCGGGAACTCTCTTCGCTCTGCGCGTCAAGGGCGATTCCATGGTGGGAGACGGAATCTTCGAGCGTGACGTAGTGGTCGCCCGCCGCCAGAGCACGGCGGATGTGGGCGAAATCGTCGTCGCGGGCATCTTCGACCAGCAGGAAGCGACCATCAAGCGCATCGACTTCGACAGGGCGCACAACCGCGTCACCTTGAAGCCGTCCAATCCCGCCTACACCCCGATGGAGTTTTCCGCCGACGAAGTGCAGATCTACGGCAAGGTCGTCTTCCTCCAGCGAGAGATCTGAACTCCAGGCTCAGGTGAGGGCGTCAAGAACCTCTCGCAAGGCCGACCAGGCAGCCTCCAACTCCGCACCCGAGACAACCTCTGCCTCGGTGTGAGCGAGTTCCGGATCTCCGGGACCGAAGTTGCACGCCGCTACGCCCCGCTCCCAGAAAAATGCGACGTCCGTCCAACCCAGCTTGGCGCGCACACCACCCGCGCGCCCGATCAACCCGGCGATAACCGGGTTGGAGAGATTGGGAGGCGCCGAAGGCGCCCAGTCGGACAGGGAGAGCGACTCCCCGCGGGAGTCATCGAGAAAGCCGGCGATAGCCTCGCCCACCTCGGCCAGAGCAGCGCGATCGTTGCCGGTGGGGGCAAAGCGGCAGTTCAGCTGCAGCTCCACCTCGTCAGGCACCACGTTCCCCGCAACACCCCCGGAGATGAAAACGGCCGAGAGGGAAGGCCGATAGACGCACCCCTCAACCTCGACCTCCGAAGTGGGCCGGGAATCCAGCCAGGCGAGCAGGCTATGGGCCCGGTGAATTGCGTTGACACCCATGTGCGGGCGCGCGGTGTGTGCCCTCCTGCCGCGAATAGTGACCCTGAACTTTGCGGTGCCCTGGCAGCCTGCCTCCACCACTCCCCCGGTCGGCTCGAGAAGAATCGCCACGCCCGCCCCAAGCAGCTCCGGAGCAGCAGCCTCGATCTCGAGGAGGCCGGAGTGCACCCGCGAGATCTCCTCGCTCGCGTAGAAGACCAGTCGGATCGGCACCGAGGGTGGATCGCCGGCCAAGCGGCACAGCACGGCGATGCCGCCCTTCATGTCGACGGCTCCCAGGCCGGCCACCCGGCCCTCCTCCAAACTGGCGCCAGGAGGCCCGAACGGCGGAACCGTGTCGAGATGGCCCGCCAGGAGGACGCCGGAGGCCGGGTCGTACCCGGGCGAGGTGGCGACAAGGTTGTTGCCGATACGGCGAACGTCCAGCGCAGGGTTCGCACGCAGAAGAGCCTCGACCAACCCGGCCACCTCGGCCTCCTCTCGGGAGACCGACGGTATCTCCACCAGCCTGGCCGTGAGTTCGGCAAGCTCGGTGGCCACTTCGCTCACAGAGCGATCCCCTCGTCGCGCAGGAAGTCGTTCAGGGCCGCCTTGTCGTGGCGCTCCCCCTCGGCCATCCGCTTGATCACCAGCACGCAGGGAAGGTAGAACTCCCCTCCCGGATACTCCCTCTTGCGCGATCCCGCCACCGCCACGCACCAGGGGGGAATCACCCCCCGGGAGATCTCCTCGCCGGTCTCGGTGTCGATGACCGGAATCGATGGATTGAGGATGACGCCCGCACCCACCACGGCACCGCGTCCCACTCTCGCCCCCTCGGTAATCATCGCCCGCGAGCCGATAAAGGCATCGTCGTCGACGAAGACCGGGGCGGCCTGGGGCGGCTCCAGCACGCCGCCGATGCCGACTCCACCGGCCAGGTGCACCCGCTCGCCGATCTGAGCACACGATCCCACCGTGGCCCAGGTGTCTACCATGGTCCCACTGCCCACTCGCGCGCCAATGTTCACATAACTGGGCATCATGGTCACACCCGGGGCGATGTAGGCACCCCATCGGGCTGATGCGCCCGGGACCACTCGCACGGCGAGGCTCTCGAAGTCACCTTTCAAAGGGATCTTGTCACGAAACTCGAATGGACCGGAGTGGCTCACCTCGGACTCTGACGCACGGAACAGGAGGAGTATGGCCTGCTTCAACCATTCGTGCACGACCACCTTGCCCTCGGGGCCGTACTCCGCCACGCGCAGCTCGCCGCGGTCTAGACCGTCGATTGCCTCGGCGATAGCCCCCCGCACCTCGGCCGAGGACAGCTCCAACCGGTCCCTACCCGCCCAGATCTCCGCTATCCGCTCTCTAAGCTCCATCGCTCCTCCGCCTAATTCGAGTCACTTCAAGCTAGCGGCGATAGCCCTGAGCTTCTCCGTCGGGGACACCGCCGCAATGCGCAGGCAGTTGCGTGCGCCGGTCCCGTAGAACTCGCCCGGACTCCCCACGATCCCGGTTGCCTCCGCGACCAGGGCGGCCAGCTCGAAGCCATCGCGGCCCGCATCACATACCCAGAGGTAGAAGCCACCCTCTGGCATCCGGGCCGGAAGCGAAAGGGAGCCGGCGATCTCCATCAGGATCTCCAGGCGCTCGCGGTATCGCCGGCGCTGCAGCTCCACATGCTCCTGGTCGCCCAGCAGGGCGGCACCGATGGCCTGCATCGGGCCGGGGATCATCAGCCCTGCGTGTTTCCGCACCTCCGAGAGGTACCTGACCAGCTCGCCGTCCCCGGCGTAGAAGCCGACACGCCCACCGGCGAAGTTGGAGCGCTTGGAGAGGGAGTGAACGGCCAGCAGCCCCTCGGTGCCGTGCTCCAGCACGGTGCGGGCGGGCCGGTCCCAGACGAACTCAACGTAACACTCGTCCGCCGCCACCACGAAGCCGTGCTCGCGCGCAGAACGCACAACCTTTTCATATCCCGAAACGCGCCCGGTCGGGTTGGCCGGGGTGTTCACCCAGCAGCACAGCGCCCGGTCGAGCAGGGCCGCATCGACCGAGTCCAGCTCCAACTCCCCGTCCGGGCCGGTCTCCACGGCTATCGCCCGGCAACCTGCGAGCGTCGCGCCCATCGCGTAGGTGGGATAGGAGATCGCCGGATAGAGGACCACATCGCGCGATGGATCGCGCAGCCGAAGATAGCCGGGGAGGCCCGCCACGAACTCCTTGCTTCCCACCGTCGCCGCCACCTGCTCGGCAGGTAGATCCACTCCGAAGCGCCTGGACATCCAGTCGGAGGCGGCCTGGCGGAGCTCGACCGATCCGGGCGAGCTGGGGTAGCCCCGGGCAAGGGACAGGCTGGCGGCGAGCTCCATCGCCAAGGCGGGTACCGGATCCACCGGGGTGCCGATCGAGAGGTCGACGAGCTCGCGTCCGGCCTTGGCGGGGATACGGCGGATCTCCGCAAGGCGGTCCTGCGGATAGGGGGGCGGCTGAAATCCTGCGCTCATACGGGTCATACTAGGGTCCTCGCCGGCCGGGCCCGGGGGGAGGGTGCATCCGCTACGGAACTGGCAAACAGGTGCCGTTTGCCAGTTTCACGACGGCCAATGGACCCTAGTCCTCCGCTCCGGCCCCAAATAGATTCCCCCCATGCGGCGCGCCCTTGCCATCGGACTAATGCTGGTGGCGGGTCTTGCCGCCCCGGGATGCCAGCGGCTGGTCGTCGGGGATCGCGGAGTCTGGATGAACGGGACCACCTACATCCTCGGCTTCGAGTGCCCCACCCTGACCAGCACTTCGCGCTACCTCGACGCCGCGCTCAGGGATACCGTCCGTGCACCCGCCAAGGTGAGAGGCGACCTGCTACTCGCCTACGCCTCTATCGACCAGTACTTGCCGGATGCCGACCCGCGCAGCGCCGCGTCGCTACGCAATCTCCTGGGTGAGCTGAACGCCGCCGTGGTCGCCTGGAGCCCGGACGGACCTGGGCTGGAGGTCACCGTCCGTCCCGACGCAAGGAAGGACGCAATGGTGTACCACCTGGAGCGCTACCTTGACCAGTTGGAAGGTTACTGCTGAGCAGCGTCTCCGTCCATGGTGCCCTCGGGCAGGAACTCGCCGAACAGCGCCAGCGACGCGGGCTCGAGGCGGGCGGTGATCAGGTAACTCTCACCTTTGAGGGTCGACTGCAGGATCTGGCCCTCGGCATGCAGCCTGGCCAGCACGTCGCCGCGCGAGACAGGCACGACCAGGTCGTATATGCGGGCCGTCGCCCGAACCATATGGGCGATCCTCTCCCGCAACTCCACCATTCCCGAGCCGGTGAGCGCCGAGACGAAGACCGCATCGGGGAATTCTCTCCGTAGGCCGTCAAGTTTCCCGACCAGGTCGCACTTGTTGACCACCAAGAGCTCCGGGAGCTCCTCGGCGCCGATCTCCCCCAGCACCTCGCGCACCGCGCTCACCTGGGCCTGTGGCTCGTGGTAGGAGCCATCCACCACGTGGATGAGGAAGTCCGACTCGGCCACCGCCTCCAGGGTGGAGCGGAACGCCTCCACCAGCTGATGGGGAAGCTTACGGATGAAGCCGACCGTGTCCGAGAGCAGGAAGGCCTCCCCTCCGGGAAGCTGCATGCGCCGGGTCCGGGTGTCCAGTGTGGCAAAGAGACGGTTCTCCACCAGGGTATCGGCACGCGTGAGTGCGTTGAGAAGGGAGGACTTCCCGGCGTTTGTATAGCCGATGAGGGAGGCGTTGTGGACCCGGCTCGCCCCTCGCGCCTTGGACTGCACCTGACGGGTCTTCTGGAATTCGCCCAGCTGCCGCTTCAGCCTGGCTATGCGGGACTGGATCCGGCGCCGGTCCTCCTCCAGCTTGGTCTCACCAGGCCCCCTGGTGCCGATTCGCCCAACCTGCTGTGAGAGCTGAGTACCGCGCCCGCGCAGGCGGGGCAGGCGGTAGTTGAGGAGAGCAAGCTCCACCTGTGCCTTGCCCTCCACCGACTTTGCGTTCTGGGCGAAGATGTCCAGGATCAGCGCGGTGCGGTCGATGGCGGTGCGGCCAAGAACCTTCTCCAGGTTGCGCTGCTGGGCGGGTGAAAGCTCGTCGTCAAAGATGACCGTGTCGCAGTCGGTGGCATAGGACAGCTCGCGCAGCTCCTCCACCTTGCCGCGTCCGATGAAGTAGGCGGGATCGGGGGTGCTCAGGCGCTGGGTCAGTCGACCTACCACGTCTGCTCCGGCCGTATCCACCAGGAGCGCCAGCTCCACCAGGGATTCGTCGGTCTCCTCCGGATCGTGGCCGGACAGGGTGACGCCTACGATCACTATCCTCTCGCGAAAGCTCCGCTCGATGAGCGTCATGGGAGCAGCGCTTCGGCCATCAAGGCGCCAGTCCGAAGGAGGCCGCCACCATCACACTGGCAATGAGCGTACTGGGACCACGCAGGTACATCTCCCCTGCTTCACCGAGCCTGGCCCATAGGGTTCCGCCCGGGTTGCGCACCTCCACCTCTCCTTGGGCCATACCCTGGTCGAGAAGCAGGAAGGCGGTCGCCGTCGAGCCGGTCCCGCAGGCAAGGGTGACTCCGGCGCCCCTCTCCCAAACCCTGAGCCGTGCCAGCGCGGGAGAGTCGAGCTCCACCCACTCCACGTTGGTGCCCGCCGGATAGCCCGCCTCGATATCGGGCCCCAGAGTCGCGACGTCCAGCTCGGAGAGGTCGGGGGTCGCCGGGTCTCCCTCCTCGGGGAGGAAGACCAGGTGGGGGTTCCCGACCTCCAGCTCGGTCCCCCGCCACTTGCGCCCGCCGAAGGCGGCGCTGCGAGCAAAGGGAGGGCTCACGTAGGCAACCTTGCCCATCTCCGCCTCGATCATCATCCCACCCGATGGGTCTCCCCCCTTGGCGCTCAGGCGTCGCGGCCCCGCGTCGGTGGCGACTTCGAGCGGACCGATCGGCACCAGATCGGCGGCGTATGCGGCATGCCCCAGGCAGCGGATGCCGTTTCCGCTCATCTCCGCACGGGTTCCGTCGGAGTTGTAGAGCACCATGGCCAGTGAAGCCGCGCCAGAGCGCACGGCAAGAATCAGACCGTCCGCTCCCAGCCCCAGCCTGCGATCGAGCAGGCGGACCACGGCGGCGGGATCCGGCTCGAAGAGCTCGGGGCAGAAGGCGACCAGGAAGTCGTTTCCCAATCCCTCCAGCTTGTAGAACTCCTTGACCATGGTCATGCGCGCAAGCTTAGCCTCGGCAGGCAAGCAGCTTCACCCGGCCGCCCTCGGCAGGAGGCAAAGATTCCGAGTGAATTCGCCGGAAGTTAACCCGGGCTTCCCCTTGGCTTCAACTAGCGGCGGAAGAATAGCTCCACGAGGAGCGAGGCCGGTAAATACCCCGACCGCAGCCGGCCATCGGCGGTACTACCCCGCCGCCGGATCGCCCTTACCGCCGCGACGCCCGGAGTGGAATGTCCCATCCTCACCGCTCCGGGCGCGGCGGTCCCACGGCCTCCTCGATGACGAAGTCATCGCCACCCGCGCGCTTGACCTCGTACATCAAATGATCAGCTTGCCTGAGCAGGGCGTCGGGATCGACTCCTCCCTTGCGGCATAGAACCATGCCCAGCGAGGCGGTCACCGAGCAGAGGCTCCCGTCCTCGCCCGCCGCCACCGGGCGCTCCACCGCCGCGGCCAATCTCTCCAGCGTGGCGCGGGCGTCCGTCTCGTCCCGTATCGAGTCGACCAGGCAAACGAACTCGTCACCCCCGATGCGCGCCACGCAGTCGCTGCGGCGGAGCACGCCGGAGAGCGCCTCGGCCACACCCACCAGCAGCCGGTCGCCCCCGGCGTGCCCGTAGGTGTCGTTTATCGCCTTGAAATCATCGATGTCCAGGTAGACCAGGCCAAGATAGTCATCGTCATCGCGCCGGCGTCCAAGGGCTCCCTCGAGCCGCGTGGTGAGCTGTGCCCGATTGGGCAGCTTGGTCAGCTGGTCGTGGTAGGCCAGCTCCAGCAGCTCCTGCTGGTAGTCGACCATTGCACTTATATCGGAGAAGACTGCCATGACCTGGATCTCGCCCGACTCCCCCGCGCGGAAGGCGCTGAGGTGCATGAGCGCCGGGAAGGCCTCTCCGCTCTTCCGCCGGTTCCACATGGTTCCACTCCAGCTCCCCCGGGATTGGAGAGCCTCGCTGATCTCCTCGAAAAGCTCCGCAGGGTTGAGGTCCCTGGCCCTGTTGATGGTCTCCATCCCCGCGGACTCTTCCGCCCCGAACCCGGTTATGCGGTGGAAGGCCGGGTTGGCACGCACGACGCGGCCGTCGAAGTCGGTCACCGCAACGGCTTCGAGGGAGACCTCGAAGAAGACCGCGGCCTGAGCCAGCTCCCGCGACTCACGCAAGCGGGCGGTGATGTCATTGCCTATCACCACCATGCTGGCATCGACACTTCCCCGCGCGGGAACGGCGACGCATCTCCACTCGTAGACCCGGCTCTCGCCATCGGGTACGTGCACGGGCGCGATGAAGGCGTTCTGGCGGCCGCCATCGCGCATCTCCAACAGCCACTGCTTCAGCCGGGAATAAACCTCCGGGGTGAACACCGCCTCCAGCTCCGGCCTCTGGAAGCGCCCTTCGAAGAGACGGCCCACCAGTTGCTCCATCGCGTGGTTGGCGCGCAGCTGGCGCAAGTTGTAGTCCAGCACGATGATCGGCTGGGGCAGGGCGTCCATGATGTTGGCGGAGAAGTCGCGCTCCCAGCGGATGGCCTGGCCGGCAAGGTACTCCGTGGTTATGTCGGCCCCCAGCATCGCCACCAGCTCGACCTGGCCCTCCTCGAAGCGGACGGGAGCGTAGGTAATGCGCAGCAGCCGGCGCTCGCCGGAAGAGGCGGTGTGCCAGTAGTCGTGCGGCTGGACGGAGCCACCTTCGAGAACGCGGCGGAATGATCCGCGTATCAGCTTGGCATCCGCCGGGTCGGTCCAGCGCCTCCAGCTCTCTCGCTCGGCGCTGGCCTCCTCGAAGCTCAGGCCGGTTACCTCCTGGGCCCGCCTGTTGAAACGGACAATCCGTCCTTCCCGGTCCGCCACCACGACGAAGCCGGGAAGCGAGTTGAGGATCGACTCGCTGATCAGCCTCTCATGCTTGAGGTCCTGCTCAGCCTGCGCCTGGTCGGTTGCGTCGTGGACGATGGAGAGGAAGAGATGGCGCCCCTCTTCACTGTACACATGGGTGTACAGGTCCATATGGCGAAGTGTTCCGTCCGAGCGCCGGTGGCGCACCCGGGCGCGATAGCCCCCCGACGCACTGGCTTTCGCGGCTATCTGGGCCAGCCCGGCAGGGTCAAGGTCCACATTCAGATCGAAGACGGTGAGCCTCTCGAGCTCCTCCTGGCTGTAGCCGTAAAAGTCCAGAGCCGCCCGGTTCACCTCGAGCATCCGCCCGGTATCGGCGTCGCAGACGAACTTCAGCGCTCCGTTACCCTCGAACATATGCTCCAGGCGGGCAGTGCGCAGGCTAAGTTCGTGGCCCACCCGCTCCCGCTCCAGGATCACCGAGGCTAGGTTGGCGCATATCTCCAGCAAGTCGCGGTGGAAGCCACCTGGATTCCTTGTCTCAAAGCTGGTCAGGGCAAAGGTGCCGATTACCTCCCCCTCGTGATCGAAGACCGGGGTCGACCAACAGGCGCGAAATTCGAGATCCTCCGCCGTCTCCACCAGGGCGCTCCAGCGCGGGTCGTCATGGATATTGGCCACGTAGACCGGGGCTCGATCCAGCACCGCATTAGGGCAGGAGCCGGTGTCGGGCCTCACGTCCACCTCCGCGAGCGCCTCCCGCGCGCGCGCCGAGAGGGAGGGGCCCGCAACCAGGTGCAGCCTCCCGTCGGCGACGCTCATGACCGTGGCCACCGAGTTCGGCAGTGTCGCCTCGGCCGCCATGCAAACCTCGTCCAGCAGCGGGCCCGCGTCCAGGCCCGCCGCCATCGAGCGCAATATGCCGTTCTGGAGCGAGAGCACCTCTGCCAGCTGCATTGGCGAGAAGGGGGAGTAATCCAGGCCGGCGGACTCCGCGCCAACAACCGCCTGCAATGCGGCTCCGTCGCGGGAGCTAAAGTGTGCAAGCACCGAGCTGAGTTCGTCCGCCAAACCGGACAACTCCTGCTCCGTCTCGATCCCGCCAATCCGGAAGGCTTCGCCATCGGCTGCACCCCCGCCTGCGGACAGCTCCGGAATCCGGCTTACCAAACGCCGCAGATCCTCGAGCGGGCGCCGAATGTCGGTCAGCTCCGCATAGCGTCCGATCTCGCTCAGCTGTCCGGACCAGCGCCTGAGAGCGGCCATCGAGCCAAGGGCGGTGCGTGGGGCGCGTATGTTGGTCTCGAAGTGGAAGGACTCCACCCAATGCCCAACCTCCTCGCCGGACATCGCGGCGGCGATGCCGTAGCCTTGGCCGAAATCGGCACCGAGCACCGCGGCCGCCTCGATCAGCGAAGCGTCCTCCAGCCCCTCTACCACGACACGCATCCTCAGATCGTGAGCAAGACGAGTCAGGTGCTGGATGAGGCCGAGCTTGTGGTGAGGGCTTCCCGCCCCCCGGACCAGCTGCTGGTCTATCTTCACCTCCTCGAAGCCGAAGTTCTCCAGGCGCAGCAGCGAGCTGTAGCCGCTCCCCAGGTCGTCCTGGGCGAATCCCACACCTAGGCCGCGCATCGCCCAGAAGATCTCCTCGCCGCCCCCTCCGGGCTCTCCGAGGCGCTCCTCCTCGGTCAGCTCCAAGGTCAGCCGATGGGGTGCGACGCCGGACTCGTCCAGCCGACACCGCAAGGATTCCAGGTAGCGCCAGTCGCGCAGGCCCTGACCGGGAAGATTGAAGGAGAGCGAGAGGTCAAGGCCCATCGCATCCCACTCGTTCATCTGGGCAAGGGCTATGCCAAGCCCTCGGTCGAAAAGGTGTACCAGATCGTCGGCGCCCAGCGCGGAGAGGAAGCCGCCGGGCATGATCAGCCCGCCGTCGTCCGAGCGCAGCCGGGCCAGGGCTTCGAACTTGGCGACCCGGCCGGTGCGCAGCTCCACGATGGGCTGGTAATGCATCTCCAACGCCTCGGTGCGAATCCTGGCCCGAAAGGCGGCGGAGATGGAAAAGGGCACCGAGCCGGGCCGCTCCAAAGCCGCGAGCGCACCGCCCATGGCCTGCTGGAAGAAGTCCAGTGCCCGCCTTCGCGAAGGAGCGGCGAAGTAGCCGGCGGTCCCGGAGAAGATGGCCACTACACCACCGGTGCTTTGATCGGCTTGGGCGACCGGCACCGCCGCAACGCTGCGCGCCCCCACTTCCTCGGTCAGGGATCCCAGGGCATTCATACGGGGGTCGGCAGCAATGGAATGCACCACCCGGATCGTCCCTGTCGACCATGCGCGGCCCCAAGGGAACGGCGATTCAACACCCGGAGGACCGGCGGGGACAACAAAGTCAAGGCCCTCCCCGCGATAGAACTCGAGCACGATGTCACCATGAACGTCCATCCGGCCGAAAGCGACCGCGACAACACCCTCGATTCCGCTGACGACCTCCAGGCTGCTGCGAATCAGGTCGGCGCGGGTAGGGGCGGTGCGAACCGTCTCCGCCAGCAGCGAGATCCGCGCAGCCACCCCCTCTTCCAGGCGCTCCAACTCGGTAACGCTGGTGCGGAGCAAAAGCGAAAGGCGCCCGCGAAGCGAACCTATCAGTGCCTCCGAATCCTCGCGATCCAGGCCGAGCTGCAGCGCGCGGCGATGGAAGACCTCGCCGAAATCCGAGACAAGCTGCATCATGTCGCTGGCCCGCACGCCTGCCAGGAAGTGAGCAAGGCCGATACGCCTGGCCTCCGCTTCCAGCTCGTCGTCGGGCCGCCGCGGATCGAGCAGCATCGAGAAGGCGCGCCTGTGCCCTTGCTTCAGGCTGATTAACTCCTCCTCACTTAGGCGTGCGAGCAGGCCGTCGGACCCGGCGTCTGCAGCCACCGGCGCGAAGAGCGCCTCGAGCAGCTCGTCGGCCGCACCCGCGAGTGCATCATCCAGCCCGGCCCCGGCGAGAGCAAGAACGCCGGCCGGTATCGGAGCGTTCATTGGGCGCACCAGCTGGTCAAGCGGGTATTAAAACGTGAAAGACGCAGTTCGCCCCTGCGCGCGGGCTGCGAGACTCCGCCATGCAAATCGCCCGTGCGCAACCGAACACCTCCCGTCAGTTAATTCTCGACATCTGCCATGAACCCCTTGAATATCACACAGCTACGCTCTCAGCAGCTCCAGCAGGTCCGAACCCAGTTCGGCAGGGTCCTCGCGCCAGGCAATACGCGGATCACGCCGGAACCAGGAACGCTGCCTGCGCGCCAGCCGGCGGGTCCGCCGGACGATGACGGGAACGGCCTCGGCAAGCTCGATCTCGCCACGCAGCACCGAGAAGAGCTCATGGTATCCGATTGCCTGGGAGGCGGTTCGCGACAGGGGCCCGGCGGCCAGTAGTCGCTCGCATTCGTCGAGCCAGCCGAGTTCAATCAGCTCCGACACCCGCGCCGCTATCCGCTGATCGAGCAGCTCAAAGTCCATCTGCAGCCCGAAGAGCCGTCCCCGGGGTTCGCTATAGGAGGATAGGCCGGGGCCGAAGCTGGAGAAGGGCCGTCCCGTAATCGCAATCACCTCAAGCGCGCGGACGATCCTCCTGGCATTTCCCTGTTCCATGCGCGAGGCGGCAAGGGGATCCAGCTTCAGGAGGCGGCGATGCATGGCGGCAGGGCCCACCACACCCAACTCAGCCTCGATCGATGCCCTGACATCCGGGTCACTGGGAGGAATTGCCAGCCGGTCAAAGACTGCACTTACGTAGAGACCGGTGCCGCCGACGTAAAGGGGAACCTGCCCGGGCGCAAGTGCGGATTCCTCGGCCTCCGCGGCGCGCTGATAGTCGGCCACCGAAAACTCCTGCCCGGGATCGGCCAGGTCGATGAGATGGTAGGAGATGCCGCCCAGCTCCTCCGGCCCGGGCTTGGCAGTACCGAGGTTCATGCCCCGGTAAACCGCCATCGAGTCGCAGGAGAAAAGCGCCAGGCGCGGATCGGCCCTGGCCAGCTCCAAAGCCAACCCCGTCTTACCCACCCCGGTGGCCCCGACCAAACCGATTCGCATGCGCCACATCCACCGAAAAGCCGCCGCCCGGCACTTCAGCCTAAACGTCCGCCCCGGACTGCCGGGGTTCTGCGGAGCTACACTTGTGCGGGCCAAGCCGGCCCGGAAAGAGGAGCCATGAGCGAGGAGAAACTGCGAGCGGAACCGCCTTATCGCCTGCGGCGCAACAAGGTCCAGGGGAGCTACTCCAAGGAACGCATCTTTGCACTCCTGGACTCTGCGGCCATCTGCCATCTGGCCGTCATCGATGAAGGGCTTCCCGTGGTCATCCCAACCTTGTACGCGCGCATGGAGGAGGTGATCCTGGTACACGGATCGCGGGGATCCTCGGTGCTGAAGGCGGCCCAGGCACAGGAGAAGGTCAACCTGGTGGTGACCCTGGTCGATGCACTGGTTCTGCCCGACAACATCTTCGACCACACGGTCGACTACCGCTCGGTCTCGGTGGCCGGGCGGGCCCGCCTCGTCCGCGAGCCGGCCGCCAAGGCCCAGGCTCTCGAGCACTTATCCCGGGTGGTGCTCCCCGGGCGCTGGGAGCAGGTACGCCGCCCCAACGATACTGAGCTGCGCCAGACCTCGGTGGTAGAAGTGGCGATCGAGCAGGCGGTCATGAAGTCCAGCCAGGCCGACCCCGAGGAACTCGACTCGCCCCACGCCTGGACGGGAAGGCTCGTCCTGGGGGAACGGCCGGTCTTGCCCGCACCTTCTCGAAGCTGGCAGCAGTCGCTTGGCGCCATCGAACCGACGCAACTGGCCGCGCGTTTCCTGCGCTGAGCCCCTAGACCGCAGCCACCTGCAGATGGGTGCGATGTCTGGGGGCGGCGGTCACCTCGCGCAGTTCGCCGCGCAGGAAGTGCGGCGCGGCGTCGACAATCTCCACCAACGCATAGGATCCGGCCGCCAGCCTTTCGGAGCTCTCCGGCACCCTCTTGTACGGGAAGTGGACCAACTTGTTCTGGCGGGTGCGGCCCGAGATCATCTCGGCGTTCCTCTTGCTCCGCCCTTCCACCAGCACCTCCTCCACCTTTCCTACGCGCGCGCGATGGCGCGCGTAGGCGGACCGGTCGATAACCACTTTCAGGCGCTCGAAGCGCTCCGCCACCACTGCCCCCGAGACGAACAGGTCCTCCATAGAAGCCGCCTCGGTCCCGGGCCGCGGCGAAAAGATGAAGGTGTAGGCGCCGTCGAAAGAAGCCTCCGCCGCCACTTCCAGGGTGGCGGTGAAATCGTCCTCGGTCTCACCGGGAAAGCCGACGATGATGTCGGTGCTGACGGCCAGGTCGTCGATCCCCGCCCTGGCCGCGGCAAGCTTTTCCAGGTAGCGGCTACCGGTGTAGCCCCGGTGCATGGCGGCCAATATCCGGTCCGAGCCGGACTGCAATGGGAAGTGCAGCTGGTTCATGATCTGCTCCGAGGCCGCCATGGCGGCGATTGTTTCGGGGCGCATGTCCTTGGGATGGGGCGAGGTATAGCGCACGCGACGGATACCTTCCACGGAGGCCACGGCGGTGAGCAGGTCGGCGAAGAGAGGAGCCAGGCGCCTCTCCGGCCTGGAGATATAAGCGCCTCCAAGCACCGCCACGTCGAATTGCCCGCCCTGCCTCGCCGCAATGGTCAGGTCACGCCCGTAGGAGTTGACGTTCTGCCCCAGCAGCGTCACCTCGGTTACGCCGCGATCGGCAAGCGCCTCCACCTCGGCCAGCAGCTCGCCGAAGGGTCGGGAAATCTCCGCCCCGCGAACGCTCGGGACGATGCAGAATGCACAGTTGTTGTCACAGCCAATCTGGATGGTCACGTACGCCGAATAAGGAGCGTCCGCTCGGGTGGTAGGTCCCGAGGCGAACTCCAGCTCCGGATCCGCGGCCTCCAGGATCTCGACCACGCGGCCCTCCGAGTAGCTGCGACTAAGCAGCTTCGGGACGTTGGCCACGTTGTGCGTACCCAGCACCACGTCAACCCACCCTGCCCTCTCAAGCACGGAATCCCGGTCCTTTTGCGCCAGGCACCCGGCCACCACGATCTTCATCTCAGGCCTGGTCTGCTTGAGTGCCTTCAGGTGCCCGAGATGGCCGTAAAGCTTGTTGTCGGCGTTCTCGCGAATGCAGCAGGTGTTCAGCACCACCACATCGGCTTCTTCGGCACTGGGAGCCTCGCTCATGCCCTCGCCGGCCAGAAGGCCGGCAATTCGTTCCGAGTCGTGCTCGTTCATCTGGCAGCCGAAGGTGCGGACATAGAAGCGCTTTCCCACGCCACTCACACTAGCCGCCGCCCCCCTTGGCCCCGGAGGACGGCGGCTACCGGCCCGAGGAAGCTCAGTCCTCCAGGTAGATAGGCTCCTCATCGTCCTCGCTGAAGCCCTCGCCGTCGTGCTCGACGATGCCTACCGCGGCGCGGATCTTCTCCTCCAGCTCGGCACGGAGAAGCGGGTTGCTCTCGATGTAGGCCTTGACGTTCTCCCGCCCTTGGCCCAACTGCTCGCCCTCGTAGGTGTACCAGGCCCCGGACTTCTTGACGACCCCCATGTCTACGCCCACGTCCAGCAGCGATCCCTCCTTCGAGATCCCCTTACCGTACATGATGTCGAACTCCGCCTGCTGAAACGGCGGCGCCACCTTGTTCTTCACGACCTTGACTCTGGTGCGGCTGCCGACCACATCGGCACCATCCTTGATCGACTCGATCCTTCGGATGTCGAGGCGGACCGAGGAGTAGAACTTGAGGGCGCGCCCTCCCGGTGTCACCTCCGGGGAGCCGTACATCACCCCGATCTTCTCCCTCAGCTGGTTGATGAAGAGCGCGATGGTCTTGGACTTGCTCAGGTTGGCAGTCAGCTTCCGCAGCGCCTGAGACATCAGGCGCGCCTGCAGGCCGACGTGAGAATCACCCATCTCCCCTTCGATCTCTGCACGCGGGGTGAGCGCGGCTACCGAGTCGATCACCAGGACGTCCAACGCTCCCGAACGGACCAGGGTGTCAGCAATCTCCAAAGCCTGCTCTCCGGTATCGGGCTGAGAGATCAGGAGCTGGTCGATGTCAACCCCGATCGCCTTGGCATAGACAGGATCGAGTGCGTGCTCGGCGTCGATGTAGGCGCAGGTGCCCCCCTGCCGCTGAGCTTCGGCAACCACGTGCAGCGCCAGTGTCGACTTGCCGGAGGACTCCGGTCCGAAAACCTCCACCACTCGGCCACGCGGCAGCCCACCTACCCCCAAGGCTAAGTCGAGAGCCATGGCCCCGGTGGAGATCGACTCCACCGTCATCTGTGGGCTCTCGCCCATGCGCATGATCGAACCTTTGCCGAACTGCCGCTCTATCTGGCTGATGGCCATCTCCAGAGCCTTGACCTTGTCGATTCCCTCGCCCGAGGGCTTGCCTACCTTTGCCGCCATGACGCCACTGCCTTCCATCACCGTCCCACGCAACCGCGGAGCACTTTTACAGCGAAATCTACACCGATGCTGTGACCATGAATCACAAGCCTGTGATTACTTCGATCCTAACACATTATAGAACACATGTTCGACAGCTTTCCGCGCTCTCGCGCTCGATCAGGGGAGGAAACGCCTCAGGAGGTCCAGCCCCGAAATGGCCGAGAACTGCCTGATCCGCTCGCGGTCGCCCGGAACCTTCAGCGCCGCCGCGCGAGTGCCCAATGGCCCGGCATCGATACCGACGAAGACCGTGCCGGGACCATGACCCTCCTGGCTGCCGGGGCCGGCCACCCCCGTAAAGGCCAGCCCGACATCGGCGTGAAGCAGCTCCCTCACCCCCGCTGCCATTGCCAGGGCGGCGCGTTCGGAGATCACCTCCCCTTCGGGAACTCCCAGCAGCTCGAACTTGACAGAGCTGGCATAGCTCACAACCCCGCCTTTGAACCACCCCGAAGCACCGGCCACGCCGACCAGCCTGCTGGCCACCAGCCCCCCGGTGAGTGACTCCGCCACCGCAAGCGTAAGCCCGCGCTCCTGCAGGCACCGACCGACCGCCGCCTCCATATTCACGTCATCGAAACCAAAGACGTGGTCGCCGACCAGGGCCATGACCTCCTTTTCGTACCGCGCGACCAGTTCTCTAAGGTCCGATGCGCGCGCCCCTTTGGCGGTCAGACGAGCCTTGATCCCCTCGATCCCGCTGGCTAGGAAGGCGAGTGTGATGGGGTCGCCGGAGGCGTCTATCCGCTTGAAGACCGGATCGAGTCTCTCCGCCAGTGTCGACTCGGCCAGGCCCCAGGTGCGAATCACGCGCGAGACTATGCTGGCGTCCTCGCCACTCCGGCGCAGCAAGTCGGGGATGACCGCGCGCTCCATCATCTCGATCATTTCATACGGGACGCCGGGGAGCGCATAGACAACCTTGCCCCCCACTGGGCAGATCAGGCCTGGAGCGGTTCCACGTACCTGGGTGATCACCTCGGCTCCGCGGGGAACCTCGGCTTGGCGAAGGTTATTGGAACTCATCTCGCGGCCGCGGCCGGCGAACTGTGCGGCGATCCTGTCGGCGATCTCCTGATGAAAGACGAGCTCAACGCCCATAACCTGAGCTATCGCCTCCCGGGTGATGTCGTCCTGAGTAGGGCCGAGCCCTCCGCAAACGATCACTCCGTCGTTTCTGGCCAGTGCATCCCTGAGCACCAGCTTGATCCGCTCCAGGTTGTCTCCCACCCGGGTCTGGTAGTGGCAATCTATGCCTGCCTCGGCCAGCTTGGCGGAAATCTCCCTGGAATTGGTGTCGACGATCTGTCCGAGAAGCATCTCAGTGCCGACCGCCACGATCTCGACCCGCATCGACTACCTCCGATCCCGAGGCCGGGCGCGCGCTACCGCCGGGCCCAGGAAGATACTAATGAGGCCGCTGATGCGCGTTCCAGGCCGCCACCGCCAATCGACCGGACCTCAAGCCAGGGAGGTGCGCCGTCCGTCGATGAAGTAGAAGTACCCCGAGACCAATGCCAGGCCGGTAGCTATCCAGATCAGGGAGACCGACAAGGGCTCGCGTACCGCGTCTATCCCCGGGACGATCATGGCCAGGACTGCCGCCATCTGGAAGAAGGTCTTTAGCTTTCCTAGCGGGCGGGCGGGCACGGAGATTCCCCGGCGCGCGAGGCGTGTGCGATGCCAGGACATCCAAACCTCGCGGGCACCCATGATTGCCACCGGCAACCACCAGACCTGGGCCTTGACCACCATCGCGGCGAGCACCCCGAAGACGAGGATCTTGTCCGCGAGCGGATCCAGAAAAGCCCCCGAGCGGGTGGCGCCTTGCCGCCGCGCCAGCCACCCATCCGCCTTGTCGGTAAAGGAGACGATCACCCAGAGTCCGGCACCCAATGCCGAGGTCCCGTGCTCCAGGACCAGAATTGCGATGACAGGGGTCATCGCCACGCGCGCAGCGGTGACCAGATTGGCCGGGGTGGCAATCGCGGTAGGTCCGAAGGTCGAGTTGCTCAATCCTGTCCCGTCTAAAAGGTCGGCGCGGCGATCAGGTCGATGCCGTCAATAGCTGACACCCTTACATTGTAAAGTCCGCCGACCTGCAGGTCGTCTGGAACGCGAATCAGGCCATCGATCTCGGGAGCCTCCATGTACGATCTCGCCTCGCCACGGCGCTGCACTATCACCTCGAGCTCCCTCCCGACCTGGGCAGCACGCCCCAGCAGGCATATACGGTCGGCAACCTCCGACGCCTCGGCCAGCCGCTCGGCGACCAGCCCGGGCGGGACATGCCCATCCAGTCCGTCCGCGTAGGTCCCCGCCTCGCGGGAGAACGGGAAGAAGGCAACCCAGTCAAGCCGAGCCTGTTCAAGGAAGTCGAGCAAGGTGTCGTGATCCTCCTCGCTCTCGCCGGGATAGCCGATGATGAAATTGGAGCGGAAGACCGCGTCCGGATAGCGCGCGCGAATGGCGTCGATCTTGCGCAGATAGCTGTCGGAACCACCCGGCCGGCGCATACGTCTCAGCAGCGCATGCGAGACGTGCTGGAGAGAGAGGTCGAAATAGCGCACTCGGGAAGCCCCGATCGCGTCGATCAGCTCGTTGGTGAGTTCGCTCGGGTAGACATAGACGAGCCGAACCCAGTGCGCCACCTCGCCGAGTCGGCTCATTAGCTCCACCAGGCGTTTAGTGCCGTAGAGGTCCTTGCCGTAGCTAGCCAGATCCTGCGCCACGACCACGATCTCCTTGGAGCCGAGCCTCTCGGCTTCCGCAACGAGATCCTCGATCGCCCGGCTGCGCTGGCGGCCTCGGAAGGATGGAATGGCGCAGAACCCGCACTTTCGGTCACATCCTTCTGCCGCCTTGAGGTAGGCAAATGGGCGCTTGGACGGCCCCACGGGGAGGTTGAGTAGGTCGTAGGAGGCATCGAGATCCATTACCGGCAAGCGCCGGCGCCGGGTGGGGCCGAGCGAGAGAGCTACCCCCGCTTCAGCGGCGAACTCGCCCACGAAATCCTGCTCGAAACCCGCCACCACATCCACCTCGGGCAGCGCCTCCACCAGCTCGCCCCGGTAGCGCTCGGCCATGCAGCCCGTAACCACCACCCTGGCACTCTCCTTCTTCGCCCCGAGTGCGTCCAGGACCGCGGCGATGGACTCCTCGCGAGCGGACTCGATGAAGGCGCAGGTATTCACCACAACGAGGTCAGCGCTGGCCAGTGATCTCGCGCGCCCGATTCCGGTCGACGCCGCCCGGAAGGCCAACTTGTCCGAGTCGACTTCGTTCTTGGCGCACCCCAGAGTTTCGATCCATACGGTCGGCTTCACGGCGCGTCGTCCATGACTACAAGCCCCTCGCGATCCACCTCCAAGGGGAGGGGACGCGCGGCGATACCGGCCTCGGTCAACAAACCCCCGATCGCGCCGGCCCGTTCGCTTGCCTCGTCTCGGTCGAAGATTCCGATCACGCTGCTCCCTGCGCCCGACCAGGTGGCGATGCGGGCCCCGGCCTCGAGCATGAGCTCCTTCAAGGTCCGTGCCAACGGGAACACCTGCTCCCTAGCAGCCTCGTGAATGCGGTCCTCGCCCCATTCCGGGATGAGCCGATCCAGGTCCGCAAGCCCGGCTAGCAGCATGGCCATGCGCTGCAGGTTGAAGACGGCGTCCTCGGTGGGAATCGCCCTGGGAACGGCTGCACGCGCATCCTTGGTGGAGAGCTCGGTCTCGGGGACGATAACCACCGCCGAGAGCCGGGGGTCAAGCGGCAGCGAGACCACCTCCCATCCATCCTCCACGCGCGCGCCCGCCACCAGGCCACCCAGATAGCTTGCCCCGGCGTTCTCGCAGTGCCCGTCCACGTCGCTGGCAACGACGAAGGCGTCGTATGCGCCGGCTGCGGCCGCAACCGCGACCGCCAGCGCGGCTGAGGAACCCAGCCCTCGCGCCAAAGGGATCTCGGAGTCGATGGTGATGGCAAGGTTGGTGTTCCCGACCACGCTCCTGGCCACGGAGACCGCAAGGTGATTCTCGTCGATTGGCAGGCCCGAGCCTTCTCCTCTGGCGACAATGGTTAGGGCTTCGGCCTCCCGGATCTCCACCGTCATATACAAAGACAGCGCCAGGCCCAGGGTGTCGTACCCTGGGCCGAGATTCGCGCTGGATGCCGGAACCCGAACCTTCACCGATGCGCCCTCCCGAGCACGCGCCGGCCGAAGGCCATCAAAGCCTCCTGAGTTTCCAGCCCAGTCCCGGCGCGGTCACTGCGGACGATGCCGTGACTGGAACGACCGCACGCTCCTGACCCAGCGTAACCACCAGTGATCCGATCCGATATCCCGCGGGGAACGAGGCCGGCAGCTTGGGCGCTAGCTCGAGCCTGTAGCTGACCTTGAGTCCGGGCCAAGCCACCATCTCCGCACCGCTGGCTGTTACCGCGTCCACCGGCGCCTGGCCGGGTGCGCTCACCACTGCGACCGTCTGGCCGGCCTTCAACACCGGATAGAGCTTGGGAACCGAGCGGAACGCGTTAAGGAGGGTCTTCCCGGCGGCGAGGGCGGTTGGCAGCGGCGTATAGCCCTGCTGGCCGAGGATCACACCGATCACGCTGGGGTTGGAGGTGATCGACGAGGGCAGAGCGCTCGAGGATGGAAGCGACACCGTGCCCGAGAACGCGAAGTTGCCCCCTGCAGGCGTGGAGCCTGTCTTGACTCCGGTGATGCCGTCATGGCCGACAAGTCCATTGACGTTGTAAACCACCCCGGCGATGGGAAGCGTAGCCTGGGGCATGGCCACGATCTGGGCCAAAACCGGGTTCGCAAGTACGGCTGCCTCCGCCTTGAGCTGGTCCGGAGCGGTTCCCGCAGTGCCGGAGTCAAGCCCGGATGGATCCTTGTAGATCGTGTGGGTCATGCCCAGCGACTTGGCCATGGCATTCATCTTTGCCACGAAGGCGCTCACCGAGCCGGCGTCCCACTGGGCCATCAAAGTGGCCACGTTGTCGGCCGACGGGATCAGCATCGCCTCCAAGGCCTGGTACTCGCTCAACTGCTCGCCCTGGGCCACGACCATCACGGAGTCCTGAGCCGCCAGCATCGACTGGTAGTTGGCAGCGTCAGCAGCCGTGACGGTGATAATCGGGCCGCTCTTGCCCGGAGCCAGCGGGTGGTCGTGAACGATCACCAGCGCCGAGACCATTTTGGCCACTGAAGCCAGGCCGATCGGAGTTGCCTGGCCGTGGTTGCCGGTCGAGCCGATGCCGAGCACGCCGACATCGGCCGAACCCTGACTCGGCCAGGGAAGCGCGGGTAGAGGCCCCGGTATGACTGATGAGGTCGGCATGGAGATTCTGGCGGTCGGCAAAGGGGGCTTGCGTAGCAGCTGGACCGCCGAGCCGATCAGGGCAACGATCACTATTGCCAGCAGCACGGTCGCAGCTCTGCGCAAACCGCTGGAGCGGTCGCGACGGTGGTAGCCGCCCCGCCCGCTCATACGCTCGCGCGGCAGCCATGAGTCGTTGCGTGGCATGGACAGTCTTCCTTTTGCTCGTTTTCCAGCGCGATACGGGATGCCTTCACCGCGAACCGAATGACTCCGGGCGCCGGCGGGACAGGTACAGGCTAATGGGTCGCGCTGTCACCGGTTCGAGGCGTGCCCCGGCCTGCGTCTACGCTTCAGCCATGAGCCTCGAGGTAGTTCTCGAGCTCCTCCTTGCTCATCAGCACGACTCTCGGCTTAGAGCCTTCGAGCGGACCGACAACGCCGTGGCGCTCGAGGAGATCCATAAGCCGTCCAGCGCGGGAAAAGCCCACCTTCAGCTTGCGCTGCAGCATGGAAGTCGACCCCAGCTGGGAGTTGACCACCAACTCCATCGCCGCCTGAAAGAGCTCGTCCTCCTCCTCAGGCTGCGTCTCGACCTCCGCCGGTGTCTCGCTGCTGTTGAACTCTCCGAGATAGCTCGCCTTTCCCTGGCGCACCCAGGAGCCCACCACCTTGCGCACCTCCTCTTCGGAGACCCAGGGGGCCTGAATGCGCTGGGGGTGGGAAGACGAGGCGCCAAGGAAGAGCATGTCCCCCTTGCCCACCAGGCGCTCGGCACCGGGCTGGTCAAGGATCACTCGCGAGTCGGCCAACGAGGAGACCGAAAAGGCCATTCTCGAGGGAATGTTGGCCTTGATCAAACCGGTTATCACGTCCACGCTGGGGCGCTGCGTGGCAATCACCAGGTGAATACCGACCGCCCTGGCCATTTGGGCGATGCGGCAGATCGACTCCTCGACGTCGCGGGCCGCGACCATCATAAGATCGTTCAGCTCGTCCACCACCACCAGGATGAAGGGCAGGCGCGAGTAGCGCAGCTCAGGAGTCTCGTCGAAGAGCGGCGCAGGACCCGACTCCACCTCCACCTCACCTGCCAGCTCCGCAGGAAGGTCGACCGCGCCCATGTTCTCGATGATCTGGTTGTAGCCGTAAATGTCACGCGCTCCCAGCTCGGAGAGCATGTCGTAGCGGCGCTCCATCTCCTTGACCGCCCAGGCCAGAGCGTTGGCCGCCTTCTTGGGATTGGTGACAACCGGGGTCAGGAGGTGTGGCACTCCGTTGTACTGACCCAGCTCCACCCGCTTGGGATCGACGAGTATCAGCCTCACCTGCTCCGGAGTGGAGCGCATGAGTATGGAGGTGAGGATGGAGTTCAGGCAGGATGACTTGCCGGACCCGGTTGCACCCGCGATGAGGATGTGGGGCATCTCCGACAGGTTGATAAGAACCGGCTTGCCGGAAATGTCGCGGCCGGCCGCAACCGCAAGCGGGTGCTGGTTGGCATCGGCCTCGGGCGACAGTAGAACATCCGCCAAGGCGACAACCACCCGCTTGTGATTCGGAACCTCGACGCCGATGGCGCTGCGCCCCGGGATAGGCGCCAGGATGCGCACGTCGGCGGCGGCCATGGCATAGGCGATATCCTTGTGCAGCGAAGTGACGCGCGCGACCTTCACGCCCGATCCGAGTTCGAGCTCATAGCGGGTTACGGTCGGACCGACTGTCATTCCCACCAGGGAAGTTTCCACCTTGTGGGTGGCAAGTGCCTCGGAAAGCACCTTGCCTCGCCGCCATAACTCGTCCTTGTCCAGGGAGCGGCTGACCGAACGCTTGAGCAGGGTGGGAGCGGGAAGCTTCCAGATGACCTTGCCGCCCTCCGGAGCCGCGGGCGCGCCCTCGGCGACCACCGGCTCCTCGGCGATTGGTGCCTCGGCGACGAATTGCTCCGCACCGACGATCTCCTCGGCCGGCCCATCCGCCTCCGGGCTCGAGGTCTGCGCCTGGTAGGCAGGTTCGGAGAGACGTTCGAGAAAGCTCGGCGCAACTTCTCCGGGGTCTTCCTCGGCTACGCGCATACGTCGAGCGCCGGCGCGCTTATCATTCGGGCCGGCAAGCGACTCCAGGAGCGGACCCCTGACTCTGCGCACCAGGCGGATCGGCGAGTGGCCGAGGGCATCGGCGAAGAACGCCAGCGCTGCCAGCCCAAGGACCAGCTTCGCACCTCCGGAGGATAGAGCGGAGGCCAACCCGACATAGGTGTAGTGTCCCAGCGCTCCGCCGCGAGCCGCCAACGTTGCATCCCTCCCGGCGCCGGTCCAGCCGGCTACCTCGGAGGCCAGCGCCCAGAGGCCGAGCACAGCCGAGAGGCGGAAACGCCGGGGCAAGCGCGCGCGCTGATCGAGCAGCATGAAAATGCTGACGGTAGCCAGAAGGAGGTATCCGGCCACGCGAAGTGGCCCGAACAGGTAGGCCATGGCGCCGTCGAGCGCCTCTCCCACTGCCCCGAGCACATCAAGGAAAGAGAGGGCGAAGATGGCCGCCACGGCAAGCAGAAACAGGCCTGCGAGATCAGCCTGACGGTCGCGGGCGACCGGCTTGGCAGCCGTCGCCGCCTGGCTCCGGCGCCGCGACGAAGCTCCCGGTGTGGGCTTTGAGCGGCCCTTCCCGGAGCTGCGCGGCGTACTGCGCTTGGATGTGCCCCTGCTGGCCAGCGTCACACCTCCCACGGTACCAGTTCCGCGCCTCAGGCAAGAGGCGGAATTACATCCTTGTCACCAACGCTACCCCGCCGGCGCTTGCTGCCGGGCTGCCCATGGTCAGATCTCGGTAACCACCGGTATAACCATCGGCCGCATGTTGGTGCGCTTCTCGATCAGCTTTGCCACCGCCTTGCGTATGTGGCGGGCCACGGTTTCGGAGTCCGGAGCACCCTCGGAGACCGCGGAGTCGATGGCACGCCGGACAGCATCGCCCAGGTCGCCCAGCAATCGCTCCACGATCTCATGCTCGTCGTCGGCATGGTGGGCCCAGCCACGGGTGATTATCTCCGGACCCGTGATCACGACCCCGCTGCCGGCCTCCATCGCCACCACCACTATGACCACGCCATCGGAGGCCAGGGTCCTGCGGTCGCGCAGAACTCCCTTGGAGATCCCACCCACAGCTCCATCCACGTAGAGGTAATTGGCACTCACCCTGCCACGCTTGGCGAAAGTTCCCTCCCCGACCTCGACCACGTCACCGTCCATGGCGACGATCACCTGATCCTGATCCAGGCCCATTTCAACGGCAAGCGCCGCGTGGCTCGAGAGGTGTCGGAACTCGCCGTGCACCGGGATGAACGACTCCGGCTGGCAGACCGAATGCAACAGGCGAAGCTCGTCCCGCTTCGCATGCCCCGAAGTATGCACCCTGGCGATACCGGCATGTATCACCTCGGCACCACGCCGGTGGAGACCATTGATCACCTTGCCCACCGCGGACTCGTTGCCGGGAATGATATCGGCGGAGATGATGACCACGTCGCGATTGGAAAGTTTGAGGAAGCGGTTCTCGTTTGCCGCCATCAGGCTCAGCGCGGACAGGGGCTCCCCCTGGCTGCCGGTGGAAATCACGCAGACCTTGTCGTCCGGAAACTGGGACACCTTCTCGATCTCGGCCAGGTGGCGCTCAGGTATTTCCAGCAGGCCCAGGCTACGCGCGAGAGCGATGTTGCGCCCCATGGAGCGACCGAGAGGGAAGACCATCCGCCCGGAATCGATGGCGGCATCGGCGATCTGCTGGATCCGATGTATGTGGGAGGCGAAGCAGGTGACCACCACTCTCTTGCCCCTGTAACGCGGCATTATCTGGTCCAGGACCTCGCCCACGCTCGACTCGGACTGGGAATGACCCTCCTCTTCGGCGTTGGTGGAGTCGCCGAGAAGGAGCCGGATGCCCTCGGTCTTGGCAATTTGGGCCATCCTGCCAATGTCAGGAAGGCGGCCGTCGACCGGGCTCAGATCGAACTTGAAGTCCCCGGTATGAACGATCGTGCCAAAACGGGTACGGATCGCCAGAGCGTGCGCGTCGGGCACCGAGTGGGTGACCGGAATGAACTCGACGCTGAATCCACTCACCTGCACGACGTCACCGTCCTCGACCGGGATCATCTCGGCGCGACCCAGCAGGCCGGCCTCCTCTATTCTCGATCGCGCCAACGAAAGGGCAAGCTGTGAACCCCAGATCTTGAGAGGCATCTCCCTCAGCAGGTACGGCAGAGCGCCAATATGGTCCTCGTGGCCGTGGGTCACCGCCACCCCCAGCACCTTGTCGGCGTTCTCCTGCAGGTATTCGAAGTCCGGCAGGATCAGATCGATCCCAGGGGTCTCCAAGGTGGGGAACATCAGACCGCAGTCGATGATCAGTATTTCGCCGTCCAACTCGATGGCGGCACAGTTCCTTCCGATCTCGCCCAGGCCGCCCAGAAAGACGACCTTAAGAGTGTCACTGGATGATGTCTTGTTGTCTGGACTCAAGAAACCGCCTTTATGTTCAGCTCGGAAGCCGCATCGGCCAGGCCGGACAGGACCACGCCGGCTTTGTCGGCCAGCCAATCAGGCCCCTTGCCCAGCGGCAGCCGGCAATCCCCGGCTGCGTAGCCCAGCTGTTCCATCATGGCCTTGGTGGGCACCGGGTTGGGCGCCGCCTCCGAGGTCTCGAAAATGTATGAAGGGACGAGGGCTCGGTTGATCTCAGCCGCCCTGGCCACGTTGCCCGCAAAGAAGGTCTCCAGCATGGCCGCGAAAAAGGGCGTCGCCCAGTGGGTCGCCACGCCGATCACGCCCACCGCGCCGACGGATAGCAACGGCAGCGTTAGCGAGTCGTCGCCAGAGTAGACGTCGAACCCTGCCTTGGCCCGCCCCAGAAGCTCCGCCGTCGCAGCCGGGCTCCCGGCCGCGTCCTTGAGGGCGACCAGGTTGTCGAGTTCATCGGCGAGCCCGATGATCGTGTCAGCCGCCACCTTCCGACCGGTCCGCACCGGGATGTCGTAGAGAACCACCGGAAGTTTGGTGGCGCCTGCCACGGCCCGGAAGTGCCCGGCGATTCCGGACTGAGCCGGACGGTTGTAATAAGGTGCAACGGCCAGGATCCCCGCCACACCCACGCGCTCGGCCGAGGCCGTCATGTGCACGGAGTGGGCTGTGTCGTTGGAACCGGACCCTGCGATAACCGGGATAGTGACGGCCGATGCCACGGCCTCCCAAATGGCGATCTTCTCCTCATCGGTGAGGGTCGACGCCTCGCCGGTAGTTCCGGTCAGGACGAGCGCGGTGTTGCCCTGCGACTGGAGGAAGCGGGCGATGCTCACCGTCTTGTCGATATCGAGGCCGCCCTCGCCGTCAAATGCCGTCACCATTGCAGTGACGACCGGGCCGAACAGGTCGGCGGCAGTTCCCATGGTGCCCTCCAGGATCTTTCCGTTGAACGGAGTTCAGAAGCGTAGCCTGGCATCCACGATAGGGTCGAGCCCTATCGTCACGCCAGGAAAGTCAGCTATCGCCTTGACTGCCATGAGAACTCCAGGCATGAAGGAGCTGCGGTCGTAGGAGTCGTGGCGAATGGTAAGTGTCTGTCCCGTCGTACCGAGCAGCACCTCCTGGTGGGCCATCATGCCCTTGATCCTCAGCGAATGAAGGCGCACTCCCCCCGGCAGCTCGTAACCGCGCGCGCCGTCCAGCGAAGATGTGGTGGGGTCGGCCAGCAATGGCTCTCCCCTACGCGCCTCGACCATACGCTTGGCCGTGGTCAGCGCTGTTCCGCTTGGAGCGTCCACCTTGTTTTCGTGATGGAGCTCCACCACTTCGATGCTCTCGAAGAATGGGGCCGCCATCTCTGCGAACTTCATCATCAGCACCGCACCGATCGCAAAGTTCGCAGCGACTATGCAGTTGGCTGAAGAGCGGGCGAAGGCCTCCTCTATCCTGGCCATCTCATGCTCGCTTATCCCCGTGGTGCCGATGACTGCGTGGATCCCGGCGCCGGCGCAGAAAATGGCGTTGGCCACCGCAGCCTCAGCACGCGTGAAGTCGACCGCGACGTCCACGCTTCCCGGGGCCAGGCTCTCCGGGGAGGAAATGATCTGCATGCCCGTGCCGTTGATGCCTGTGGCCTGTGCCAGGTCGATTCCCACGAGGCGGGGGTCGAGCGCAGCCGAGAGAACCAGCTCCGGATCGTCCATGACAGCTCGACAGACGGTCCTGCCCATCTTGCCGCCCGCTCCGAAGACCGCTACCTTCGTCTCAGCCATCTCGCGCCCCCGTACGCCTCGTACCAATGAATGCCCCGTAAGGGGGCTAGGACGGCTAGCGCCGTCCCTCACGCCGGGGCCGATTGCGGCGTGGACGCGCAGAGTGCCCCTCGCCACGGCCGCCCTCGGTTCCCGGGCCGAGATCACCGTACTCCTGAATCAGCTCGTTCTCGAAGGCATCCTCGAAGGAGAGGACGTCATCGCCACGCACGGCCACCTCGTCGCCATCCTCATTCTCGTCCCCGGTGGCACCGGTTGCCTCGGTGACCAGCGAGAGGGAGAGCTTGCCGGCCGGGTCGATGTCATCGACCACGACTGTGAGCTCTTGGCCCAGCATGAGCACGTCCTCGACCCTGTCGATTCGCTTTCCGCCACCGATCTTGGAGATGTGGAGCAAGCCGTCGCGGCCAGGAAGGATATTCACGAAAGCGCCGAACTTGGCGATTCCAACCACTTTACCGGTGTAGATCGCGCCCAACTCGGCACTCGGCGGGTTGAGGATGAGCTCGATGCGCTGGCGTGCCGCCTCGACCGCCTCGGTCTCCTTGCCACCGATGGTGACGGTGGCAATACCCTCGGCCTCGTCGAGGCTGATATCGGTCCCGGTCTCCTGTTGGATGGCATTGATAACCTTGCCCTTGGGACCGATCACCTCGCCCATCTTGTCCAGCGGGATCTCGAAGGTGACGATCTTGGGGGCATTGCGGCTCAGCTCGGGACGCGGAGCGGGGATCGCGCTGTGCAGGACGTCCAACACCACGAGCCGGGCTGTCTTGGCCTGGGAGAGCGCCTGGGCCAGCACGCTGGCCGGGATCCCGTCGATCTTTGTGTCCAGCTGGAGCGCGGTGACGAAGTCAGCGGTGCCCGCCACCTTGAAGTCCATGTCGCCAAAGAAATCCTCATCGCCAAGGATGTCGGTAAGGGTGCGATAGACGCCGCCGTGATAGACGAGGCCCATGGCGATACCGCCCACCGGTGCCTTGATCGGAACGCCGGCATCCATCAGCGAGAGCGTCGAGCCGCAGACCGAAGCCATCGAACTCGAGCCGTTGGAGGCGAGTACCTCTGAAACCAGGCGCAGGGTGTACGGGAACTCCTCATGCTTGGGGATGACAGGCAAGAGCGCCCTCTCGGCGAGCAGGCCGTGGCCGATCTCGCGCCGCTTCGGCCCGCGCATAAAGCCGGGTTCGCCGGTGGAGAACGGTGGGAAATTGTAGTGGTGCATGTAGCGCTTGAACTCATCAACGCCCAGGTTGTCGAGCATCTGGTTCATCTTGGGCATACCCAGGGTGCAGATGTTCAGCACCTGCGTCTCGCCGCGTTGGAAGAGCCCCGAACCGTGAACGGTGGGGATCAGGTCCACCTCGGCCGAGAGCGGGCGTATGGTGGTCAGGTCACGGCCATCGATGCGGATGCCTTCGTTGACGATGCGTTCGCGGATGACCCGCTTGGTCAGCTTGCGCAGCACATGGCTGATCTGCTGCCCGGAATTCGGGAACTCCTCGGCCAGGGCCGCCTGCACCTTGGCGGCAACAGCATCGTTCGCGGCGTGCCGCTCGTTCTTGCTCGAGATGGCGTTCGCGGAGCGCAGCTCCTCCAAGGCCAGCTCCTCGACACGGGCGGCCAGCTCGGGGGTGTAATCGGTCACCGAGGTGTATTGCATCGGCTCGATTGCGCCAACCAAGGCAACCAGCTCATGCTGCAGGGCGATCGACTCGCGAATCCAGTTCTTGGCCAGCTCCAGACCCTCTGCGATGACCTCCTCGGTCACCTTGGGGGCGCCTTCCTGATAGTTCTCCCAGGTCGACTCGGTTCCACCCGCCTCGACCATGATGATTCCGATGTCACCGCTATTAGGGCCTTCGGTAACCTCACGTCCCGCCACCACCAATTCGAAGGAGGACGAATCACCCTCCTGGTAAGTGGGATGCGGGGTCCACTGGCCCTCAGCGCTATAAGCGATGCGCACCGCGCCGACCGGACCCTGGAAGGGGATGCCCGAGATCATCAGCGCGGCCGAAGCAGCATTGATCGCCAGCACGTCGTAGGGGTTCTCCTGGTCCGCACCGAGAATGGTTCCGACCACGTGCACCTCATGACGGAAGTCCGACGGGAAGCAGGGGCGGAGCGGCCGGTCGATGAGCCGGGCGGCGAGGACCGCGAAGTCCGTAGCCCGACCTTCGCGGCGGAAGAAGGAGCCAGGAATCTTCCCTGCGGCGTACATCCGCTCTTCTATATCCACGGTGAGGGGGAAGAAGTCGATGCCTTCGCGCACCCCCTTGGCGGCTACTGCGGTGGCGAGAAGCATGGTGTCTCCAAGCCGGCCGACCACGGCGCCGCCTGCCAGCGGGGCGAGCTTGCCGGTCTCGAAGGAGATAGTCTTGTCGGTGCCGGAAATGGCCGCCTCGACCTTAATTGGGTTTGTCATTGTTCCTCAGGTTGACGTGCGCCCCGACCACTGAGACCGGGCGCTTGAACAGGGCTGTTTAACGCCCCCACGCCTGCGGCATGGCCTGATTCGGCCTTCCCTGCAGTTCCCAGTTGAGCATGTCTCGGAAGCCCTAGGCATGCTCAACTGGCAGCTGCAGAAGCAAAACGGTGCGACTTCACACAAAGCGGAAAGCCACGCCACATGGCGAACGGTACGTTCCGTGCCAGCTTAGCCGCCGAATACGTCAAGGTGGGCCCGTCGGCTCGCCTGCCTGAAATGGGCAAGGCCCGCGGCCGGCCATTTGACCAAGCCCGCGGGCCCCGCAGGAACAGGATGGATCGCTCTGGCGCCGATCCGCCCTGAGGATGAATTACTCGCCTTCGGTCGCCAACCGATTCACAGCGGCCTGGGCGACCGCCGCGTCGCCCGCATCCGTGCTCCGCCCGGAAGCGACACCGGCCCAGTAGAAGATGAGCGCCGCAACGACAACGACGACCAGGTCGAGGGGATACTCGATCAAGCCCTTCCCATGGTTGTAAGGCGCCCCGAAAGCGGACGATCCGAAGTAGGTCATAGCCAGCAGGAAGACCAGGTAGAGCAACAGCCAGGCCGCGCTCTTGAAGGCGGCCCCGTCAACCCGGTCCAGGCTCGTGCCCGGCCGGGAGGCAACGATCGCGTAGATGATGCTGCCGGCCAGGATGGCCACCACCAGCTTCCAGTCGATGTTCCAGCCGGTCCAGTAGATGATCAGCGTTCCCATCACGAAGGCAAGCGGCGAGATCACCGAAATGCCTCCCAGGCGGAATGGCCGATGCGCATCGTCGTGGGTCCGCCTCAAGACCGAGGCCGAGATCGGTCCGATCATATAGGTGAACACCGTCGCCGCCGAAATCACTCCCACCAGGCTCTGCCAGGTCGGGAAAGGCAACAGCGCGAGGATTCCCACCACCAGGGTGGCCACCAAGCCGAGCAACGGCACCGCCGAGCGCGGGTTCAGCTTCCTGAACACCGGATGCAGGTAGTGGTTGTTGGCAAGGGCGTAGACAACGCGCGCGGTGGAGGCAAGATAGACATTGCCCGTGCCCGCCGGTGAAAGCACCGCGTCCGCATAGAGGAGCGTCGCCAGCCATCCCAGCCCGAGCGCGCTCGCCACCTGCGCGAACGGCCCGCTAAAGCTGAGCGCCGCCCAACCCTTGGTCAGATCCGAGGTCGGCACGCCGATGATGAAGACAACCTGGAGGAGAGCGTAGAGCACGATCGCGATTCCGATCGCGGTCATGATTGCCCGCGGCGCATCGCGCTGCGGATTACGCGCCTCACCTGCCAGATCAACCGCCTGGCGGAAGCCAAGGAAGGCGAAAACGACTCCTGAGAGCGCCACCGCCTTCAAGATCCCCGTGAGTCCAAACGGGGCAAAGCCTCCTGGGATGGACGGCGAGGCCGCGTGATAGTGGAGGTTGCTCCAGTGCGGCGCCACGAACAGGAACACCAGCACGGTCAGCGTCGGCATGATGAACTTGATCGAAGTCACCACGGTGTTGGTCTTGGCAAAGGCCTTGACCCCGTAGTAGTTGATCAAGAAGAAGATAACCAACAGGATCGCCTCCGCCACGAAGCGGGTAAGGCTGCTGTTGGCGAAGCTCGGGATGTAATGCTCAGCGTACTGAATTACCGCCTCGGCTTCGATAGCCGGGACCGTGGCGTATGCGATGAACGCCGCCCAGCCCATCATGAAGCCGGTCAACGACCCGTGCGTGAAGTGCGGGTAACGGGCTATGCCTCCAGCCTCGGGTATCATTCCGGAGAGCTCGGCATAGACCAGGCCGATCAGAGCCACCGCAACGCCGCCGATCAGCCAGGCGACAATGGCCGCCGGCCCTGCGTCATTTGCGGCGTACAGCACGCCGAAGAGCCAGCCGGACCCGATGATCGCGCCCAGACCCGCCATTGTCAGGTCGAGGCGCGACATCTCTTTCTTTAGGCCGGTTTGACTCCCCACTTCTGTCGTCATAGTTAGTTCCTTCCCGGCGACCTCCCCAGGACCGCCGCGCCTGAAATTATCACCCGGAAAGTCACTTATGGGCTCGTGAGGACCACTGGTGCGCCATTTCGCGAAGATTTCACGCATAAAAGCAAGAACCCGGGCCTTTTTGCCCGGGTTCGCTTGGTTTGAGGGGTCCTTAGCGACGGATCCCGAGACGCGCGATGAGGTTACGATAGCGCTCAACATCCTGGGCGCGCAGGTAGTCCAAGAGCCGGCGGCGCTGGCCGATGAGCATCATGAGCCCGCGACGCGTATGGTGGTCGCCTTTGTGCATGCGCAGGTGCTCGGTCAGGTTGGAGATGCGGGCGCTGAGCAGCGCAACCTGCACCTCAGGGGAGCCGGTGTCGCTCTCGTTCTTACCGTACTCTGCGATTATCGCCTTCTTGTCAACCATTTCCAACCTTAAGCGTCGCGTCCTGGAGGCGCACTAGCCGATACGAAGGGTATATCTTAGAGCCCGCCTGGCATTCTGCTACCGCCATTGCCGCCTGACCGTCTCGACATCCCGCTCAATCTGCTCGAGCAGCTCGCTGCTCGAGGAAAAGGCCTCTTGCACCCTCAGGAAGCGTTGGAAACCGACGGAAATCTCCCGCCCGTAGAGGTCGCCGGCAAAGTCCAGCACGAAGGCCTCGATCAGCCGGTCCCCGCCCTGGGGGTAGTAGGTGGGCCTGGTGCCCACCGAGATCGCCGCAGCGGCCTTGGTTAGCCCAAAGCGGACCCATCCCCCATAGACGCCGTCAGCAGGAAGCAACCTCGACGGGGAGTATGCGACGTTGGCAGTCGGGAAGCCGAGTTCGACTCCGCCTCTGCCGTCACCCGAATTCACCAGCCCGGTGATGAAGAAGTCCCGGCCCAGGAGCTCGTTGCCCAGTTCCACTTCGCCTCGTGCGATCAGGCTGCGGATGAGCGTGGAGGAAATGACCACCTCGGTGACATCGTCGTCGCGCCCAAGTGCCTCGCGCACCCGCGCCGCCTGCTTTGCATCCGCCATAACGAACGGGTCGGCCTCGACCACAAAGCCGAGGCTGGCTCCAAGGACCCGCAGGAGTTCGACATCGCCGCCGCGGCGGTGACCGAATCGAAAATCCGGCCCCACCACCACCGCCTTGGCTCCCAGCTCCTCGACGAGGGTCGAGCGCACGAAGTCCTCGGCGGACTCATTCGCGCGAGCCTGATCGAACTCGACCAGGTAGCAGAAGTCCACTCCGGCTTCCTCAAGCAGCGAAAGGCGCTCTTCGAAGGAGTTGATGAGCTTCGGGGCGCTTTCCGGCCGCAGGATGGAGGCCGGATGGGGATGGAAGGTCACGGCCACCGACGGTATGCCCATTGAGGCGCCGAACTCGATAGCGCGGCTCAGAAGATGGCGATGCCCCTTGTGAACGCCGTCGAAGGTTCCGATGGTGAGCGCCGAGGCGGAGATCGGGAGTTGCCTGGCCGGCGTGATTACCTTCATCTACCCTCGAATTCCCTGTTCCGGTCTTGTCTTTTCACCGCTAGATCCTAACGGCAGCGTCGTCGCGGGAGCGAAGCCGGCTCAGCCGGCCAGCACCATCTCCGCCACCAGCCGGCCCGAGCGCATGCGGTAGACGCCGACCGGCTCCCGCCTGCCCAGAGCTTTGCGCTCGCACGGCGGCCCTGCGAACAGGGCCACCAGCGAGCCCTCATCGGCGTCCCCCAGGCCGGCCGGTGCAGCCTCGACGGGGTGCCCGTGACGGGCTGCGTCCAAAACGGAGCCGTCGATGAAGCCGAGGGCGAAACCTTGCAGCACGCGTTCCAACGGAAGCAGACTCGCCGCGGAGAAATCCTCCAACGCCACCGCCTCTCCGATCTCGAAACCGTCGGAGTAGGTGCGCCGAAGCTCACTGAGATGCCCGACGGTGCCCAGGCTCTCCGCTATTGCCTCGCCCAGCGAGCGCACGTAGGTTCCCCTCGAACATTCGACCTCTATCGCCAGCTTCGCCGCATCGGTGGCGACCCGGGAAATTGCAAGCTCATAGATCTCCACCTCGACCGGAGCCAGCTCCGGTGCCTTCCCACGCCGTGCGAGGTCGTGAGCGCGCACGCCGCCGATCTTCTTGGCCGAATAAACCGGTGGCCGCTGCAAATGCCTGCCGGAAAGCGCTTCTGCGGTCGTGGACAGCTGCTCGGATCCGAAGGGAGGCACGGGCTTGGCGGCCACCGCCTCACCCGTCGAGTCCAGGGTATCGGTGGAAAGGCCAAGGGATAGGACGGCACTGTAGCGCTTGCGATCGCCGGTGATCAATGGAATCAACCTGGTGGCGCGCCCAACCGCAATCACCAGCACGCCGGTGGCGAAGGGGTCGAGGGTGCCGGTGTGGCCGGCACGTTTAGTGCCGAGGATGCGGCGGACGCGCGAAAGCGCCGCGTTCGAGGTCAACCCGGCGGGCTTGTCCAGCACGGCAAAACCGAAGACACCCGAGTCGGCCATCGGCTCAGTCCTGTCCGGCTTCGCTCTCCTCGTCATGGAGGGAGCGGATGATGGCCTCGATCCTCGTGCCGGCAAGGATTGCCGGATCGCTGATGAATTCGAGCTGAGGAGTGCGCTTCATGCGCACCTGGCGCCCGATCTCACCCTGGAGGCGGCCGCGGTTCTCCTCCAGCCAGCGCTCCAGCGTCTCCGACATGTGATCTAGGTAGACACGGGCATGTCGAAGGTCCGGATCGACGGCTACCGCAGTAACGGTGGCCACGTCCTCGGCCTTCGGGGGCTCGTAAAGGCGCTCGATGGTACGAGCCAAGACTCTCTGCACCGCCGCCGAGACTCGCTCGGTGCGGGGGTACGACGGATGCCCAAAGGATTGCTTCTGCATGGTTGTATTTGCGAGTGCGGGAGTCCGGATCAGCTCCGGGGAATCTCCCGCTCCTCGAAGGTCTCGATGATGTCTCCGGAGTGAAGATCCTGGAAGTCCGAAAGGCCGATACCGCACTCGAAGCCGGATTGCACCTCGCGAACATCTTCCTTGAAACGGCGCAGCGAGGAGATGGAACCCTTCCAGATGATCACGCCGTCGCGCAGGAAGCGAACCTTGGAGCCGCGCGTGATGGTACCGCTCTGCACGTAGCAGCCGGCCACGGCACCGACGCGAGGAACGCGGAAGATCTCCCTGACCTCGGCCTCGCCCGTAACCACCTCTTCGTACTCGGGCTCCAGGATGCCGACCATGGCAGCCTCGATGTCCTCGAGCATCTTGTAGATGATCTCGTAGGTGCGGATCTCCACGTGCTGAGCCTCGCCGGCTTCGCGCGCACGACGGTCCGGCCGCACGTTGAAGCCGATGATCAGCGCTTTGGAGGCGGCACCCAGCGAGACGTCGTATTCGGTGATGCCGCCCACCGCGCGATGGATGATGGAGAGCTTCACCTCGGGGCGCTCCAGCTTGCGCAAACTCTCGGTCACCGCTTCCAGGGAGCCCTGGACGTCGGCCTTGACAATGACATTTAGCGTCGCGACCTCGCCACGCTTGATCTGCTCGAAGATGTCCTCGAGCTTCGCCCCGGGGGCGGCACCCGCCTGAGCGCTCAGTCCGGCAAGCCGGATGCGCTGCTCGCGCAAGCCGCCGATCTGGCGCGCTACGGAAAGATCGGCCACTTCGCGGAACTCGTCACCCGCGCTAGGAACCTCCGAGAAGCCCAGTACCTGTACCGGGGTCGATGGTTCCGCGCTGGTCACGTTCTTGCCGGCCTCGTCTATCAGAGCCTTGACGCGGCCGAAGGCGGGCCCGGCAATGAGAATCGAACCAACCCTCAGGGTGCCCCTCTGAACCAGAACGGTGGCCACAGGGCCACGGCCCGGGTCGAGGTTCGCCTCGAGCACGGCGCCCTTGGCATGGCCATGGCGAGTCGACTTGAGCTCCATAATGTCGGCCAGGATGGCCAGGTGCTCCAGCAGGTCGTCAACACCGAGGTTCTGGAGAGCAGAAACCTGGACCATGATCGTGTCGCCACCCCAGGCCTCGGGAACCAGGCCAAGCTCGGAAAGCTGCTGCATGACCCGGTTGGGATCCGCGTCTGGGCGGTCGATCTTGTTGATCGCCACCACGATCGGCGCGCCCGCCGCCTTGGCGTGGTTGATGGCCTCGATCGTCTGGGGCATGACGCCGTCATCAGCAGCCACTACGAGAACCACGATGTCGGTCACCTGGGCCCCACGTGCGCGCATGGCTGTGAAGGCCTCGTGACCGGGAGTGTCGATGAAGGTCACAAAGCGGTCCCCCACCGCCGCACGGTAGGCGCCGATGTGCTGGGTGATCCCGCCCGCCTCCTTCGCGACGACGTTGGTCTCGCGGATGCGGTCGAGAAGCTTGGTCTTGCCGTGGTCGACATGGCCCATGACGGTCACGACCGGAGCGCGCGGCTCCATGTCCTCCTCGTCGACCTTGTCGTCATCGGCGAAATGCTTGGCGTAGAGTTCCGCCTCCTGCTGCTGGCCGGGATCGACCAGCTTGACCTTGGCCCCCAACTCGGCGGCGAAAAGCTCGATCGCCTCGTCGGAAAGCGTCTGGGTCGCGGTGACGGGCTCACCCTGAAGAAGCAGGAAGCGCACGATGTCACCCGCCGAGCGGTTCAGCTTGGGGCCGACCTCCTGGGCGGAGGAGCCACGCTCGATGATCACCTCGTAATCGGGCACCGGCGCATTGGAGGGTACGTAGGAGGTGACTTGCGTCGGCTCCAGCTCTTCCATGTTCTTGCGCGAGCGCCTCTTGGCGGGACGCTGTGGCGAACGGCCACGCCCTCCACCGGGAGCACCTCTGCCGGCAAAACCTCCAGCAGGAGGAACAGGGGCACGGCCACCGGCACCGGCACCGGCACCGGTCCCGCGGGCGCCAAAGGGCGCACCACTACGTGGTCCTCCTGTCCCGGGTGCTCCGCCTTGGCCCGCGCCGCGCGGCGAAAAGCCTCCTTGGCGGGGCGCATAGCCTCCTTGGCCGGGCGCGCCTCCTTGGCGGGGCGCATAGCCTCCTTGGCCGGGCGCGCCTCCTTGGCGGGGCGCGTAACCCTGGCCGGGCTGGCGGTCGCCGTAACCACCCTGGCGGGGCTGGCGGTCACCAAAGCCAGGTCTCCCTGGTCGATCCGACGAAGGCGCTCCTCCCTGGCGGGGCGCATAACCCTGACCGCCCTGGCGGTCGCCGTAACCACCCTGGCGGGGCTGGCGGTCGCCAAAGCCACCCTGACCGCCCTGGCGGTCGCCGTAACCACCCTGGCGGGGCTGGCGGTCGCCAAAGCCACCCTGGCGGGGTGCATAGCCGGGACGTCCGCCCGCCGTGGGGCCGCCACCCTGCACCCGCGGGTTGGTCATACCCGGCGGCGGCGGGATCGGCTTGCCGGAAAGAGACAAGGGGACTCGCGGACGATTGGGGGCACCTCCCTGGCCACGCTTGAGAGCCTCCTCGTCGAGGCTGGGGGCACTCTCGGCCGCAGGCGCTTGACGCGGTGGCTCTGCCCCCGGTTCGGGAGCGGTCGGCCTGGCCGCGTGGGTTTCAGAGGAACGGACAACTCTGGGCGCGGCGGGCCGGACATGACCAGCGGGACCTCCGCCCGAGGGGCGGCGCTCTCCACCTGCGACGGCCGGGCGGCCATCGGTGCTCGGCGCAGGAGCGGGACGCCTCTCAGCTGCAGGGGCAGCAGGACGCTCGGCAGGGCGGGGCTGGTGCTCCGGCGTGCGCTCCACCGGGGTGACCTCCGCAGCGGGTGCCTCGGCCTTGGGGGCGGGAGCCTCGTCGGCGTGTCCGTGCGCACGCCCATCGGCAGGCTCGTACTTGCCGATGCCGTCGCGCACTATCTTGCGCCGGACGCGATCCGCCTGGGCATCCTCGATGCTGGACGAGTGGCTCTTGATGCCAATACCCATGTCGTTGCACAGATCGACTGCACCCTTGTTCGACAACCCCAGCTCTTTGGCGAGTTCATAAACTCGAATCCGCTTTGCCAACTGCTACTTCTGCCCTCTCAAAAACACTGTTCTATGACTGACAAAATGCCGCCGCGCACACTTCCAGCCGCCTGTTGGCGATCCTGCGGAGTTTGCGGGCGGGAATCCGCATCTAACATCCTACATGGTTTGCTGTTCAGCCCAAGTTCCAGGACCCCTCTACGGAAGCTGAACCATCTCGGGCACCACTTTTCGCCGGCGGAATGACACCGCCTTGGCTATGGCCGCAGGATCCAGGCATTCCGGGGAATCGCGATGCACCCAGTAACCCCGGCCATTACGCGCCGATGCACTCAGCACCGGGCCGTCGAAGCGCAAGCGCACCATCTCCGCCGGAGCCGCACGGTCCCGGCATACGACGCAGGTTCTGACCGAACCGCCCTCGGCAATGCGGCGGCTCAGGCCTCGCCCTCCTCCTTGGCCACTTCGGCCACTTCGGCCACTTCGGCCACTTCGGCTTCGTTGGACTCCTCGGCCTCGGGGACGACGCCCTCTGGCTGGCTGGCGACTTCGCTTTCGTAGGCGAGCTCCTCCTCGGAGCGGATGTCGATCCGCCATCCGGTCAGACGCGCGGCCAGCTTGGCATTGAGGCCCTCCTTGCCGATGGCAAGAGGCTGCTCCTGGTAGTCGACGACGACCAGTGCGGTGCCGGTATCCTCGTCGAGTACCACATCCCGCACGTGAGCGGGCTGCAAGGCTCGGGCCACGAACTCAGACGGATCCTCCGAGAACTCGATGATATCGATCCGCTCGCCCTTGAGTTCCGCCATCACCATGCGCACGCGCGCACCGCGCGGGCCAACGCAAGCGCCAACCGGATCCACGTTCGGGTCGTTTGAGGCGACCGCGATCTTGGAGCGGATACCCGGCTCGCGGGCAATGGCCTTGATCTCGACCACGCCCGAGGCGATCTCGGGCACCTCCAGCTCAAAGAGCTTCTTCATGAGGCCCGGATGCGCCCGCGACACCACGATCTGCGGTCCCTTGTTGGTACGCCGGACCTCGACGATGTAGGCCTTTACCCGCGCCCCATTCCCGTAACGTTCATTGGGCAGTTGCTCCTGCGGGGGCAGCAGCGCCTCCACCCTTCCAAGGTTGAGCAAGGTGAAGCGGGCATCCGCCTGCTGGACGATGCCTGTCACCACATCACCCTCGCGCCCTGCGTACTCCTCGTACTTCAAGTCGCGCTCCGCATCGCGAATCCGCTGGAACATCACCTGCTTGGCCGTCTGGGCAGCGATGCGGCCGAAGTCGGTAGGGGTGTCATCCCACTCCCGGACGACATTGCCGTCCTCATCCAGCTCCTGAGCCCAAACCTGGATCTCGCCCGATTCAGGGTCGATCGTTACCTCGGCCTCCTCCGCGGAGTCCGGGCGGCGCTTGTAGGCGGCAAGAAGCGCATTGGCAAGCGATTCGAGCAGGGTGTCAACCGAGACCCCCTTCTCCCTCGCAATCGCTTGCAAGGGCTCCATAAAATCTCCACCGAGCCTTGCCACTTTGATCGACCACCTTCCGCTTGCGCTGCACTATCCAGGCTACAACACTACTTTTTGGCGCTGCCCTTGGCCCCGAGGCTCTTTTTGGGCTGCGCAGGCCACTCGAAAACGGTCCGTGCGCGCTCGACCTCGTCGAACGTCACCGACCTCTTGCCGCCGGAGTCGAGCTCTACCTCGACGCCATCGTCATCTACTGCGTAAATCCGCCCGTGCAGTCGGCGCTCCCCGTCGATCCCCGCCTTGAGTTTGACGGCAACCTTGGATCCCACGAAGCGCTGGAAGTGGGCGCGGGTGCGCAACAGCCTCTCGATACCGGGTGTCGAAACCTCGAGCAGGTAGCTTCGCGGGTAGGCGGCATCCACTTCAGCAACGCCATCCAGAGCGGCGGAGATGACCGGGGTCAACTCGTCCAGAAGCGCCGAGTCAAGCGGGCCGCGGGGATCATCGAGAGTAACCCGGATGGCATCCCCGGTGCACTCGACGTCAAGCACCTCGAGCGCCTTCTCCTGGGCCATCGGGGCAAAGAGGGAGAAGAGCTGTTCGGCTAATACCGCTCGGGCCCGGCTGGTCTGTACCATGACTCTTCCCTCCTCTCCTCCGTAGGGACAAAGCCCTGTAGACGCACAAGCGTGGGCTCACGGCCCACGCTTGGAAACACTTGCCCCAACAGCTTAGTCGGACCTTGCCGGCCGCCGTGAGGGGCAACCGGCCCCAATTCAAAGCTCTGCCAAGAGCTCCGCCACCAGGGATATTGTGGCTGATTGCGCTTCCTCTACCGCCACTTCGCGGCGGATGCGGTCGTCACGGCGCTTGAGCTCGACCACCCCGGACGCGATCCCCTTGGGTCCGATCAGCAGCTGCACCGGGACGCCGATGAGGTCTGCGTCATTCAGCTTCACACCCGGGGCAAGATCGCGGTCGTCGAAGAGCACCTCGATTCCCGCTGCCCCGAGGGAGCTGTAAAGCTCCTCGGCCACTCTGGCAACCTCGGGATCCCGCCGATGCGATATCGCTACCAGGTGCACCTGAAACGGGGCCACCGATATAGGCCAGTTGAGCCCTTGGTCGTCGCTTGTGACCTCCGCGACCACCGCCGGCAGCCGTGACACTCCGATTCCGTAGCAGCCCATGAAGTACATCGCCTCGCTGCCGTCCTCCGCGGAGAACCTGGCCGACGGTATCTTCTCGGGATAAGTGAGCCCTAGCTGGAAGGTGTGGCCGGCCTCGACCGATCGCACCAGGCTGAGCGGCTCGCCGCATTGCGGGCAAGCATCCCCATCCTCCACCACCACCAGGTCCCCGAACCCATCCACTTCGAAATCCCGCCCAATCAGCGCATTCATCACATGCGTGTCGGGGCGGTTGGCACCTGTAGTCCACCCACGCGGGACCTTGATGGAATGATCCGCAAATACTTTCAGCTTGCGGGCCTGCATCCCCATCGGCGCCACGTATCCGCGATGAAGAAACGGGTGCTCGGCGAAGATGTCGCCATCGAGGGGGCTGTAACCATGGGGCAGGCGCACCTGGCGATCCCCTGGGACCAGGAAGAGGGCCAGGCGCCCCTGGTCGTCGCTGGCCACAAAGGTCTTCAGCATGTCCGCCGAGGTCATCGGATGCCCGGCTTTGGAGATCATCGCCACGGCGGAGTCGATGGTTGTGGCGCCCGGAGTGGAGATCTCCGTCATCTCCGGAACCGCCACGGAGCCCTCCGCCTCGGGTGCGGCCCGCCTCGCCGCCTCGATGTTGGCCTTGTAGCCGCAGCTGGCGCAAAGGGCGAAGTGGTCCTCTCCGATGGCGGCAGGGACCATGAATTCGTGGTTGACGTCGCCGCCAATGCTACCGGCATCGGCCTCCACGGGATAGTAGGTGATTCCCAGCCTGTCGAAGGCGCGACAGTAGGCGTCGAAGATGGCCCTGTATGAGGCACGCATGCCCTCTTGGTCCACATCGAAGGAGTAAGCGTCGGCCATGATGAACTCGCGCGTCCTTAGCAGCCCGAAGCGCGGGCGCGCCTCGGCCCGGAACTTGGTCTGGATCTGGTAGACCGTGGCAGGCAGGTCCCGGTAGGAGGCGATATCCTGCGCGACCGTGGCGATCACCGCCTCTTCGTGAGTGGGGCCGAGCACGAAGTCCGCTCCTCGCACCTCCAGGCGCATCAACACGTCGTCCATTGTCTTGGTTCGACCGGTCTCCACCCACAGCTCGATCGGCTGCAGGGCAGGAAGCAGCAGCTCTTGCGCTCCTGCCGCGTCGAATTCCTCCCGGACAATGGACTCGATCTTGCGCAAAACCCTAAATCCGAGTGGCAGGTAGCTGTAAACCCCGGAGGAGATGCGGCGGATGTATCCGGCGCGCACCAGCAGGCGATGCGAGACGGCTTCCGCATCCGCGGGGGCCTCACGCAGGGTCTTTGCAACTAGGCGGGTCATTCGCATGCCTAAAGCGTACTTGCCCGCCCATTTGCTCCTCGCCCTGCTCAGCCCTGGGTCTCGCCCTCCTCGCCCACCCGGCGGCGAATCCTGGCGATCTTCTCCTCGGACCTATTCGCGTCGATTCCTCGCAGCTGGAAGAGCGCATTGCGGTCCGCGTCCGCCTCGGACTGTGCGCCAGGGTCCGCGGCCGCCAGGCGCGCCTCCACCCCTTCGGCCGCCAGGCGCTGGGCCTCGGCCACCAGCTCTTCGACCATTCGTTCCTCGGGCACCACGCGCACGATCTTGCCCTTGATGAAAAGGTGCCCCTTGTGCCTTCCCGCGGCAATTCCCAGGTCGGCCTCACGGGCTTCTCCCGGACCGTTGACCACGCAGCCCATCACGGCCACCTGCAGGGGCAGGTGAAGCCGCTCCAGAGCCTCCTGGGCCTCCCCGGCAACCTTGATGACGTCGATCTCGGCCCGCCCGCAGCTGGGGCAGGCGATCAGATCCAGGCCGCGGCGCTCGCGCAAGCCCAGGGCTTCCAGAAGCGTACGCCCGGCTTTGACCTCCTCCACCGGATCAGCAGTGAGCGAGTAGCGGATGGTGTCGCCGATACCTTCGGCGAGCAAGGTGGCGATGCCTGCGGTCGCCTTGATCAGCCCGGCCGGCGGCGGCCCCGCCTCGGTGACTCCGAGATGCAGCGGATGGTCGACCGCCTCCGAAAGCATGCGATAGGCCTCGACCATAAGCGGAACGTTGGATGCCTTGACGGAGATCTTCACGTCCTCGAAATCGACCTCCCGAAAAAGCGCCAACTCGTTCAGGGCCGACTCGACCAGAGCCTCCGGCGTCGCTCCGTTGTACTTCTTGTACAGGTCGGGGTGGAGCGAGCCGGCATTAACCCCAATGCGTATCGGGACCCCCCTGTCCTTGGCCTCGCGGGCGACCAGCTTGATCTCCTCGGGCTTGCGCAGGTTGCCGGGATTCAATCGCAGGCCGGCCACTCCGGCTTCCAGAGCCGCCAGGGCCATCTCCACGTGGAAGTGAATGTCGGCGACGATGGGGAGTGGGGAACGCGGCACGATGCGCGCCAATCCCTCTGCCGCCTCCTCCTCGTTGCAGGTGCAGCGCACGATGTCACAGCCCGCTCCGGCAAGCTGGTAGATCTGCGCCAGAGTAGCCTCCGAATCGGCTGTCTTGGTGGTGGTCATGGACTGCACTGTGACGGGTGCCCCGCCCCCCACCGCCACCTTTCCCACGTGAATCCGGCGAGTACGCCTGCGTGGTTCGGTGAAGGTGTTGGTCCTTGCCAATTTGCATCACTCCTCTTTGCGGGCAATTGCCCGCAGATTCCTATCCGAAGGGGTTCGCCAACGGGTGCGTGAGGTCCAGGTACAGCGCGGTCACCCCGAGCAGGAGTATGACCACCAGCACCGCGTAGGTAACGGGGATCAACTTGGCCATGTCAGCGTGGTACCGCCTCCCCTTGCGCGAGCGAATCCGCTCATAGGTGGCGATGAGCACATGGCCGCCGTCCAGCGGGAGCAGCGGGACCATGTTGAAGACTCCGATGAAAATGTTTATGGAAAACAGCAGGGTCAGGACGGCGCCCAGTCCCACATTTGCGGCCTGGCTAGCCAGGCGCACTATTCCCACCGGCGACTCGAACCGGGTTGCGGCACCGGCGCCGCTGGTGGTGCTGGCCGGGTGCTGCAGCGCGTGGACGTACTTGGAAATCCCGCTCGGGGAGAAGTGCTGGACCAGCGCCCCCACCGTTGCGTATGTGTACTGGCCGATCACCGAGAAGGGCTTCCAGAGGCTGGAAAGTATGCCGGCTTTGACGAGCGGCTCCCCCAGCTCGACCCCGATAAGCCCCTTGCTTGCGGCTGCCCCGGTAAGCGAATGGTTGAGCGAGGAGGCCTTGGCCGGGATCACCCGCAGCTGCAGCTCTCGTCCGTTCCTCTGCACCCCCAGCTCCACGGCCTTGTCCGCGGATGCCTCGATCTTGGTAATCAGCGTATTAACGCTTCGCAGGCGCACTCCGTTGACGGCGTAGATGATGTCGCCCGGCTTCAGCCCGGCGGCCTGCGCCGGCGAGGTCACCCCGGGGAACTTCGATAGCGCAACGACCTGGGCCCTGGTGGAATCGGCCACACCCACCACCGAGAACAGGATCACCAGGATCAGATAGGCCATTACGAAATGCATGAACGATCCCGCTGCCGAGACGGCCAGGCGGCGGGGATAGCTCGAGTTGCGGTATGCGCGCGCCTCGTCCTCAGGAGCCAGCTCCTCCAAGCTGCTCATTCCGACGATCTTCACGTAGCCCCCGGCGGGCAGTGCCTTTACGCCGTACTCCGTCTCGCCCCGGCGAAAGGACCAGATACGTGGCCCGAACCCAACAAAGAACTCCGTTACCTTCATCTTGGACCATTTGGCCACGGCGAAGTGGCCGAACTCGTGAACCATGATCATCACGACCAGGGCGAGCACCACCAAGAGGGTCTTCCCGATATTCAGGTAGAGGGAGGCAGCAGCAACGACCGCCACCAGCAGGGCGGCTCTGGCCGTGTTACGCCAAAGCTGCCCGCGGGTCTGGGCAAGATCGGTAACCTGTTCGGTTCCGCTGCCGGCCCGAGCCTCCAATTCCGTCGTCCCTTTGTCGTCCAGCGGACTCTCCATGGTCATGCAGGGCGCGCTCCCCTCAGGCGGGCGCCCTCCTCCCGATTACTTCTGAACAACGCAGCCGCGCAATTTGATCCAAGGCGATAACTTCGTCAGCGGTGCTGAAACGGGTCGGCTCGAAGCGCTCCATGGCCCCTTCGATGACCTGGTAGATCTCAATCCAACGGATCCGCCCCGCCAAGAACGCATCCACGGCGACCTCGTTGGCGGCATTCAGCCAGGCCGGCGCACCGCTTCCTGCGCGTAGTGCATGGAACGCCAGGTCGATGCCCTTAAAGACCGACCGCCGCGGGGGCTCGAAGTGGAGAGTCAGCCTGGTTGTGAAATCCATCTCCCCGTACTTGGTTGGCATGCGCTCGGGGTATCCGAGCGCATAACCGATCGCCAGGCGCATGTCGGGTCTGGAGAGCTGGGCAAGGATCGCGCCGTCGACATACTCAACCATCGAATGGACGATCGACTCGGGATGGACGACCACTTCAACCTTGGCCGGATCGACTCCGAAAAGCTCCACCGCTTCAATGATCTCGAGAGCCTTGTTCATCAGAGTCGATGAGTCGATCGTGATCTTGGGCCCCATGGACCAGGTCGGATGCTTCAACGCTTCGTCCTTGGTCACCGAGAGGAGATCCACCTCCGACCGCTCCCGGAATGGGCCGCCCGAGGAGGTGAGGAGTAGGCGGGCCACTTCGGACAGCGGGTAGCCACGCATGCACTGGTGAATGGCGGCGTGCTCCGAGTCGACCGGGACGATCTCGCCCTTTGAGGCCTCTAAGGCAGCCTGGACCACCGGGCCTGCAGCCACCAGGGACTCCTTGTTGGCCAGCGCCAGGCGCTTGCCCGCATCGAGTGCGCCCAGGGTCACCGACAGGCCGGAGAAGCCAACTACCGCGTTGAGTGCGATGTCCGACTCTCCCGCCGCTTCGTAGAGGCCCGAGCGCCCGATTCGGCAGCTGAGCCAGGGAAAGCGTTCGCAAAGCTCGGCGGCCATCTGGGGGGTACCGACCACTGCCACGGCAGGGCGAAACTCGGCGACCTGGCTCGCTAGCGCGTCCAGGCTCGAGTTGGAACTCAGGGCGTGCAGCTTGAAGCGCTCGCCCGAGGCGCGCACGACCTCGAGGGCCTGCCGGCCGATGCTTCCTGTCGATCCGAATATTGAAAGGCTGCGCGGGCCGCTTGTCACGTCGTCCATCTCGCCCTCCAACTTATCGCCAGCCACCAGCCGCCCTGGCAGCAGCCTGGCCAGCGCGCTACACCACCTGCGGATCAGGCAATGTGGTGCGTGAAATAAAGCAGGTAATAGACGAGCGGAGTTACAAAAAGAAGCGCATCCACGCGATCGAGGAACCCTCCGTGACCGGGAAGGATGCTTCCAGCGTCCTTGGCTCCGATCTCACGCTTGATCTTGGATTCGACGAGATCCCCGCAGGGTCCGCCCAGGGCGGCAAGGATGCCTATGGCCGCACCGAGGCTAACCGTCACTGGGTGGATTCGGCTGGCGATAACCGCTCCGGCCAGAATCGCGCCAACGGCGCCGATAACGAACCCCTCGACGGTCTTCCCGGGTGACACGCTCGGGGCAAGCTTGCGCTTCCCGAGCACGGTGCCACCAAGGTAGGCGAAGACGTCACCGGCGACGACGGTGATCAGAACGGCCATCATGTAGGCCAATCCGCGTCGAGGATCCCCACTGACCGGACGGATGATCGCCGCCACGTAGGAGCCACCCAGGCCGATCCAAGCCACGCCCATGAACGTCACCGCGGTATTGGGCAACATGGGAGCCTTCAGAACCCCCAGCAGGTACCACAGGAAGGACGCCAGGATGGTGAAAGTAAGCACCAGGACCATTGCACTGGGACCCTTGAGGTAGCCACCGGCAACGGCGCCGATTACGCCTATCAGGCCGACGGCGACCGCCGGCCGGTAGCCCCCACGAGGGCTCCCCGCATGTTCCCGCTTGACCAGCTGGTAAAACTCGCTGGCCGCCAAAACCAGTGCCACCTCCAGGAGCAGCAACACGGCCGGCTGCCCAACCATGAAGGCTCCGATCACGATTAGTCCCAGGACGACACCCGTGACAAACCGTATGGCGACCGAGCCACCCGAACGGCCACCCTCGCTCTTGGCTGCGGCCTCACGGCGTGATGCCCGCCGGGGACGCTCGTCCCCTGCGCCGGACTCACGAGGGGAAGGCCGGCGCTTCAGAGTCGGGCGCCTTCGCTCAGGCATGTCAAGCTCAACGTCATTCACCTTCTCGGGTCCCGCTTCCTCGGCGTCAGCACCGGACTTGAACAGCCGATGCGAGCCGCCACGACCCAGGGACTGCGGCGCTGGGCGTGAGGAGATCACCTTCAGGCTTCCGGTCGGCTCGGAGGGCACCGGCATCTCCTCGGTGCTGAAGCCCCGCACCTCGGGCTCGGGCTCCTCCTCGTCTAGGGCAAAGTGGCGTCCGCCGGATTCGCCGGCGTCGACGGTGCCCACCCTGTCGTCATATTCGAGACGGCGACGCTCCCGCTGGAAGCTGATGGCACCTTCGTCGACTTCCTCCGGGGGACGATGATGCGCGCCCCGTCGATCCGCATCGCCCAGGGCGTAGATCTTGGGGATCTCGCCGGTGGGCGGCTCCGTCCAGTGCGGAAGCGGTGCTGCCTTGGGCGGGGCATCGCCCCAGTAGCGTCGGCTGACGCCAAAAGGTTTGGACTTCGAATCCGGCTCGAAGTCCTCCACCTCCTCGCTCACGCGCTTGTCGGGGTACTCTTGGGTCACCACATCCTCCCTGGCAAGCGGAGAGCCAGCTCGCGAACGAGACTAGACCTCCATCAGCTCCTTCTCTTTGGCCTCGAGCATGCGGTCAATCTCCGCAATCGAGTCCGCAGTGAGCTTCTCCAGCTCTTTTTCCGCCCGCTCAAGCTGGCCTTGATTGATCTCGTGGCGCTTCTCGGCCTGTTCGAGGTCGTGCCTGACGGCACGCCTGGCGTTGCGCACTCCAACCCGCCCCTCCTCGGCGCGGGCTCGGACCTGCTTCACCAGCTCCTTTCGCCTCTCCTCCGTAAGCGACGGAAAGACCAGGCGGATTATCACGCCGTCATTGGATGGGTTGATACCCAGGTCGGAGGCCTGGATTGCCCGCTCGATCGCTCCAAGCGCCCCCTTGTCATACGGGGTGATCACCAGCACCCTGGCCTCGGGAATCGAAAAACCAGCCAACTGCATGAGCGGCACCTCGGTGCCGTAATACTCGACGGTAAGACGCTCGATCAGACCGGAAGAGGCCCTGCCGGTCCGGAACCCGGCAAACTCGGCCTGCGTGTGCAGAACCATCTTGTGCATCTTGTCCCGCGCTTCCGAGAGCGCCGACCCAACCAAATTCTCGTCCATCACGAAACAAGCGTACCCAAGAACTCCCCTCGGAGGGCCCGAAGTATGTTCCCAGGAGTCATTATGTCGAAGACCAGTACAGGCAGGTCGTTGTCCTTGCAGAAAGTCACGGCGGTAAGATCCATTACCCGCAGGTCTCTCGCCACGACCTCCATGAAGCTTATGGCGTCGTACTTGACGGCAGAGGGATCGAGCTTGGGGTCGGCGCTGTAAATACCGTCCACCCCGGAGTGGGTGCCCTTGAGCACCACCTCTGCATCGATCTCCGCGGCACGAAGCGCCGCTGCGGTGTCGGTGGTGAAATAGGGCGAACCGGTGCCGGCGGCGAAGATCACCACCCGCCCCTTCTCCAGGTGACGGATGGCCCTGCGCCGGATGTAAGGTTCAGCCAGTTCCGCCATCTGAATTGCGCTCTGGACCCGGGTGGGCTGGCCCTTCTTCTCGATGGCGTTCTGTAACGCCAACGCATTGATGGTGGTGCCCAGCATTCCCATGTGGTCGGAAGTGGCGCGCTCGAGCTTGGCGCCCGCGCCGACGCCACCCCTCCAAATATTGCCGCCGCCGACGACGATGGCCAGCTCGACTCCGAGCCCGCGGGCAGCTTCGACAACCTCTGTCGCAATCTGATCCAAGACCGCAGCATCGATCACCTCGTCTGAAGAGGTGCTCGCCAGCGCCTCCCCGGAGAGCTTCAGTACGGCCCTCTTCCAGCGCGGGCCGCCGGCCCTGGAACTGTCCGCCATGCCTAGGCGCCGATCACGACCTGGGCGAACCTGGTCACCTTGGCCGAGCCGAGCAACTTCTCGATCGTGACCTTCTCGTCGCGAACGTAGGCCTGGTCCAGTAGGCAGAGCTGCTCGTAAAAGGCGCGCAGGCGACCTTCCACGATCTTGGGGATCTGCGCATCCGGCTTGCCTTCGTTGCGCGAGATCGCCTCCAGCGTCTCCCGCTCACGGGCGACATCATCGGCGGGAACCTCGTCCCGGGAGATGTAGCGGGGCTTGGTGAAGCCGATGTGAACGGCGACGCTGTGGGCGAGCTCGCGGTCACCGCCGACCAGCTCGACCAGCACCGCGTTGACCCCGCGGTCCGACTGGGTGTGCAGATAGCCGTCGATGATCGAATCCTCGCGGGCCTCGAAGCGGACCACTTGGCCCACCTCGATCTTCTCCTTGAGGGTCACGCGTAGCTCGTCCAGTTGCTCCTCGAAAGCTCCGGCAGCCTCGGCTCCCTTCTCGCTCACGGCCGTGGCAATCCGGTCGAGGGTGGCGGTGAAGTCGGCGGACTTGGCCACGAAATCGGTCTCGCACTTGAGCTCGACGATGGTGCCGACCTTCCCGTCGTCGACGATAAGGGTCACCGCTCCCTGGGTGTTCTCGCGATCCTCACGCTTGGCTGCTCCCACTTTGCCCTTCTCGCGCAGGATTTGAGCGGCGCGCTCCATGTCGCCGCCGGCATCCTCCAGGGCGCGCTTGACGTCCATCATGCCCGCCCCGGTTTGCTTGCGGAGCGCGGCCACATCCTGGGCTGATACTGCCATGGTTCCTCACTTTTCGCTTCTTGGCCGGCCACAGGGCCGAAATCAATGCTCGCCAGCTCCGCCCACCGCGCACTCGCCCGGTGAGGCGGAGAAACTCAACTGTCCGGGCGGCTTACGCCCGTAAAGCCACTAGGCCTCGGGGGCCTCGCCGTCAGCCACATCTCCGGCAGGAGCCTTTCGCGAGCGGGCCGCGATCCGGGCCTCGCGCTCACGGGCCTCCTCCGCCGCACGCCGGCGCGCCTCGGTTTGGGCGGCCTGCCTCCTGGCCTGCTCCTCCGGGTCCACCTGCTGAGGCGCAATCTGCGCGACTTCGGGAAGGGAACGCCGACCCTCGACCACCGCCTCGGCGATAATCCTGCTCATGAGGTCACCCGAACGAATGGCGTCGTCGTTACCGGGGATGACGTACTGGATGACGTCGGGATCGCAGTTCGTATCTACCACAGCCACAACCGGGATACCCAGCTTGTTGGCCTCGGTGACCGCGATCGCCTCCTTCTTGGTGTCGATCACGAAGACGGCATCGGGCAAATGCTCGAGGGAGCGCAGACCGCCCAGGTTGCGCTGGAGCTTCTCGAGCTCGCGCGAGAGGATCAGGGCTTCCTTTTTCGGCATGGCCTCGAAGTCGCCCGCCGCCTTCATGCGCTCGTACTCCTGCATCTTCTTGACGCGGCCGGAGATGGTGGTGAAGTTGGTGAGCATGCCACCCAGCCAGCGCTCGTTCACATAAGGCATCCCGCAAAGTTCGGCGTAACGCGCGATCGCGTCCTTGGTCTGCTTTTTGGTGCCGACGAATAGGACGTTTCCACCGCGCGCGGCCAGGTCGCGGGTAAAGACATAGGCAGTCTCGATCCGGCTAAGCGTCTGGTGCAGGTCGATGACGTAGATGCCATTCTGCTCCCCGTAGATGAAGCGCTTCATCTTCGGGTTCCAACGGCGCGTCTGATGGCCGAAATGCACGCCTGCTTCGAGAAGCTGGCGCATGGTGACAACAGGGCCCTGACTCATTTATCCTCCCACGGTTATTCTGTCCAAGAGCTCGCGCACGACTGTGCGACCGTTGGGGCGCTTCTGGACGTGAAATGGTCGCAGACAAGCTTACCGACGCCCTAGGCGTACGGCGGCCGAGGCGGGCGGGCTGGCTTCAGGCCTGGTCGAGATCCCTGAGACGCAGGCGCAGCTGCATGACCGCTTTGGTGTGGATCTGGCAAACGCGCGACTCGGTAACCCCCAGGACCTGCCCGATCTCGGCAAGTGTGAAGCCCTCGTAGTAGTACAGCGCCAGCACCATCTTCTCGCGGTCCGCCAAACGATTCATGGCCAGCGCAAGCAGCTGCTTGGTCTCCTCGTTCTCGAAGGTCATCACCGGGCCGGTGCCCTTGTCGGCGATGGTGTCTCCCAGGGTGGGAGCTTCGGAGCGATCGGCGCCGGACATGATCTCGTCAAGCGCCGCCACGCCCAGACGGCGGGTCTCGGTCAGGATGTTTCCGAGGTCCTTGGCCGACAAGTTCAGCTCGGCAGCTATCTCCTCGTCGGTAGGGCTGCGCATTAGCTTCGCCTCCAACTTCGCGATGGCTTTTTCCACCATCCGTGCCTTGGCGCGAACCGATCTGGGGACCCAGTCGATGGCGCGAAGCTCATCGATTATCGCCCCCCGGATCCGAGCTATCGCGTAGGTCTCGAACTTGTTGGCCCGGGTGGGCTCGTACTTCTCGATTGCGTCGATGAGGCCGAAGATTCCATAGGAACCGAGATCCCGAGAATCGACGTTGCCCGGCAGGCCACTCGCCACGCGGCTGGCCACATATTTGACCAGCGGCGAGTAATGCACGATCAGCTGGTCGCGCAGCTCGGGGTCGTGGCTCTGTTTGTAAGCGTCCCACAAGAGGGAGACCTGGTCGACAGGCTCAGAATCCACAGAAAAGTATCCTAACCTTCGGTCCCATGGGGATGAGTCTGCTTGTGAACGTCTTTAAGCAACTCAAGTGACACCTTCGTATAGATTTGTGTGGTCGCGACGCTCGAATGACCGAGCAGCTCTTGAACGGAGCGCAGATCCGCCCCATGAGTGAGCAGATCGGTGGCGAACGAGTGTCGCAGCTGGTGGGGCGATATTGCGAAGGGGGCCCTCCTCTGCAGCGCTCGGCGAACATCTCTGGGGGTAATGGGATTAGCGCGGCGGTTGAGGAAGAGCCTGCCGCTTCCACCGTGCCCCTCGGAAAGGTAGCACATCAGTGCATGCGAGGCTGGCGCGGAGATGGGCACGAAGCGCTCTTTGGCCCCTTTGCCCAGTACACGCACGAACCCGCCCTTGAGATCGACGTCAGCGCGGGCAAGGCCGCAAAGCTCCGACACCCTCAGGCCGGAGCCATAGACGAGCTCGAACATCACCAGGTCCCTAAGCGCATAGGAATCGTGCGAGGCCAAAGCCTGCTCGCCCAGGCCGTCCAGGAGGCGGGCCACCACGCGTTCGGGTACCGGCTTGGGCAGGCCGCGGGGCGCTTTGCCGACCTTTATGCGCGGTGCAGCGGCAACACCGTAGACGCGGCAGAGATGTGAGGTGAAGCCGCGCACCACGCTCGCCTTGCGCAACAGTGTGCGCTGGGCCAGCCCGTCGCGGCGCAAGGTGGCAAAGTAGCGCTTCAGCACAGCAGGGTCAAGGGCGTCGAGTTCAGCAGCGCGAACGAAGTTCACGAAGGCGACCAGGTCGGAGCGATACGTCGTCCGGGTCGACGGCGCCAGGCGCGCACGCGCACGCAAGTAATCTTCCACATCATCCAGATCCAGCTCCAAAGCCGGGTGCCCCTCCCAAACGCTCTCCGCCAACCAAATTACACGCACCGTATTCTGCTTTGCTTGTTACTTGTCACCCCAATCCGGGCGCGGCCTGGGCTGTTCCGCCTCGATCGACTAACCTTCAATTCGCCCGCGGCCCCCCAACCTGCGGCCGCGGCCGAGCCGAAACCGGAAGAGAGGTGGCTTGATGTCGGGCGAACCAGCCGGCGGTGGACGCGGCCCTCTGGATGGAGTGGTCGTCGCGGACTTCAGCCGAGTGCTAGCAGGTCCCTATTGCACCATGCTGCTTGGTGATCTGGGCGCCGACATAATCAAGGTCGAGAGCCCAGGTGGTGACGACACCCGCAACTGGAAGCCACCGGTACGGGACGGGATCTCCACCTACTACCTGGGGGTCAACCGGAACAAACGCTCAGTTGTGCTGGACCTGGCCTCCGCGGAGGATCGCAAGCTCGCACATGAGCTGGTGCGGCGCGCAGATGTGATGGTGGAGAACTTCAAACCGGGCTCTCTGGCCAAGTTCGACCTGGATTACGACTCGGCGATAGCGCTCAATCCTGGTCTGGTGTACGCGTCAATTACCGGCTTCGGCTCGGGCAAGGGGGCATCGATTCCCGGCTACGACCTCATGGCCGAAGCCATTAGCGGCTTCATGAGCCTGACAGGAGACCCTGACGGGGAGCCCTACAAAGCCGGCGTGGCGGTGTTCGACGTGATCGCAGGACTCCATACCGCGATCGGCGTGGTTTCTGCCCTCGTCGCCCGCTCCAAAGGTGCTCCTGGCCAGCACATCGAAGTGAACCTGCTCTCCACCGCCCTGTCGGGAATGGCGAATCAGACCAGCGCCTATCTTGCCGGTGGGGTTGTACCGTTCCGCGCTGGGAACGCCCACCCCAGCGTCTATCCGTACGAACCCCTGGCGACCTCCGACGGCGAGATCGTGGTCGCAGTGGGGAACGATGGCCAGTTCCGGCGCTTCTGCGAGGTCATCGGCGCCCCCGAATTGGCAGACGACCCGCGCTTTGCGCACAATCAGGACCGGACCCGCCACAGTGACGTGCTCCGCCCGCTCCTGGTCGAGCGCCTAAAGCTGCGCACCAAGGCGGAGTGGTTCGAAGATCTGCTCGGCGAAGGCGTCCCCTGCGGACCGATCAACACCATCGACCAAGGTGTCGCCTTCGCCGAGCAGCTGGGCCTGGATCCGGTGGTACGCCTTCCCTTCGACGGTGGCGAGCTCGGCACCATGCGCAACCCCATCGGACTTAGCGGCACCTCCCCCACCTACCGGCTGGCTCCTCCCAAACTGGGCGAGCATTCCGAGGAGATCCGGAGATGGTTGCACGGACCGGTTTCCTGAGCCGGGTTTCACGCCACCGCCAAGAGGCTTGCGCTTGACCCGGAGATGGCGCTCCTGGCAGCTCGGTGATACGATCACGCCATAAAGGCCCCCGGAAGCCCCGCGAGGCTTTGCCCTGGAGGTGAAATGATCGAGCCAGAGCGTGGCGCCGGGCTGACCGCCATGCACGAAGGCACGTACGCCGTGGAGGTGGACAAACTCTCCAAGCGCTACGGCGAGGTGGAAGCCGTAAAGGAAGTCTCCTTCACGGTGGAACACGGAGAGGTGTTCGCCTTTCTTGGCCCCAACGGCGCGGGCAAAACCACCACAATCCGCATGCTTTGCACATTGACCCAGCCCACGGGGGGACGCGCGCTGATCGACGGCTACGACGTCTCCGCACGTCCGCGCGAAGTACGCCAGCGCATCGGGCTGGTCTTCCAGGAGCAGACGCTGGACCAGCAGCTGACCGCGGAGGAGAACCTCCGCTTTCACGCAGTCCTCTACGGGGTGGCCAAGGCAGAGGTGAATGCGCGTATCGACCGCGCGCTGCGCATGGTCCAGTTGAGCGAGCGTCGAAGCGACCTGGTCTCCACATTCTCAGGCGGAATGGCGCGCCGACTCGAGATCGCCCGGGGAATGCTGCACACCCCGGCGGTCCTCTTCCTGGATGAGCCGACCATCGGACTTGACCCGCAGACACGGGCTTTGATGTGGGAGGACGTCCTACGGCTGCGCAAGGAGGAGGGAGTGACCATCTTCCTCACCACCCATTACATGGAAGAGGCCGAGTACGCGGACCGGATTGCCATCATCGACCAGGGGAGGATCGTCGCGCTCGACACCTCCGAAGCGCTGAAGAGAACGATCGGAGCCGACACGGTCGAACTCGCCACCGGCGATGACGACCTCGCCGCCAAGAACCTTGCCGAGGCGGGCTTCAACGTCAAGCGAGGGGACGACGAGGTCGTGGCCTTCGTCGAGAACGGCGAGGCACAGGTGGCCTCGATCATCGCCGCGGCCGGGACCCCCATACGCACCGTCAAAGTGCACCGGCCCACCTTGGAGGACGTCTTCCTCCACTACACGGGCCGGCAGATCCGCGAGGGCCAGGGCGGCGGGCCCATACCTCCACATTTCATGCACTTCGCCAGGCGGCGTTAGGAGATCGTATGAGCGCCACAAAGACAAATGTCACTCAGGCCCAACCCCAGCATCACCTGGCCGCGACCAGCGACCTGCGCACCATCGGCATGGTCTGGCGCCGGGAGCTGATCCGCTTCACGAGGACGCGCACTCGCATCCTGACCAGCTTCGTCCAGCCGATCCTCTTCCTCTTCGTGCTGGGATACGGGATGGCAAGTCTGGTCGGCACCACCGGAGGCTTCGACTTCAAGAAGTTCGTCTTCCCCGGCATCGTTGCAATGACAGTGGTCACGACCGCAATCTTCTCCGCCATCTCCATCGTGTGGGACCGTGAATTCGGCTTCCTGCGCGAGATGCTTGTCGCCCCGGTCAGCCGGGGGGCACTGGTGATCGGGAAGACCCTCGGCGGGGCCTCGGTGGCGACGGTTCAGGGCACGATCATGCTGGCCCTGGCGCCACTCATAGGCGTGCACCTGACACCGCTGCTGGTGCTGGAGGTAATCGGGCTCGAGATGCTGATGGCCTCGGCCCTCACCGCCTTCGGCGTCTTTGTCGCCAGCCGCATACAACGGATGGAAGGGTTCCAGGTGGTGATGCAGCTGGTGCTATTCCCGATGATCTTCCTCTCCGGAGCGCTCTTCCCTTTGAACGGTATACCGGGATGGCTGGCCGTCATAACCCGCATCAATCCACTCACCTACGCGGTCGACCCGCTCCGGCACGTGGTATTCGCGGCCCAGGACATGCCCACCGCGGCTGCGGCGCGCTTCGCCACCGGTGTCACAATCTTCAGCTACACGGTTCCCATGTTTCTGGAGATAGTCATCGTCCTGGCTTTCCTGGTCGTCTTTCTGGGGCTGGCGATCGTAGGCTTTGCCAAGAAGGACTAGCTCGCGGCCCGCTCCCGTGCGCGGCTAACCGAAACCGCGGTTATGGCGCCAAGCACCAGCACCACTCCCAGGCCGAGCGCCCAGGTGATCCGAGTGCCCAGCAGGGCTACCGATCCTGCCGCGGCTGCCAGTGGCTCCAGCGTCCCGACCACATTCGCGGACAGGGCGTCCACCCGCGAGAGCGCGGAGAGGTAAAGCAGGAAGGGTACCGCCGTGCCCCCCACCACGACAAAGGCCACCAAGGCGATGCCACTGGCGTCCATGTGACGCGGTGCCGCAGTGACGAGGGAGGGCAGGAGAACCGCTCCCCCGGCCAGAAAGGCCCCGGCCACTACCAGGTTGGGGTCGTGCCGGGCCAGCATCGGCCCAGGCGCGAGATTGTAGGCAGCCGTGAAAAGTGCGCAAAGCACCCCCCAGGCCAGTCCGGCCAGAGGAATGTGCAGCTGCGTGAATGTCCCTCCGGTGACAACCAGGATCACTCCGGCGACGGCGGCGACGACGGTCACAGCGAGGGTGGCTGCCGGGGCTCGGCGGCTAGTGAAGGAGACGAGAGCCAGGATAAAGAGCGGGCTCGTGAACTGCAGCAGGGTGGCGGTTATGGCGTTCCCATGCTGCACCGCCAGAAAGAAAGTCAGCTGAACGCCATCCAGTGCGACCACCCCGAAAAGGGCAATGCGCACCGCCTCGCCTCGCCGGGCGGTGAGCCGGCCCAGCGCCCGCCGGGTTCGCGCCGGCCCGACGAACAGCGCCAGCAGGACGGCAGTGCCGATGACTCTGGCGGCCACCAGCCATAGGGCGGCCACACCGTGGTTGCGAAAGAGCTCCTCGGCGGCGAGAGCGGAAAAGCCCCACAGAATGGCGGCGACCACGACCCAAAGGACGGGATGGCGCAACTGCGCCCCGAAACGGCCGCGAGACATGGCACAATCCTAAGCCGGAGCGAACGGCGGACATGGAATCGAGTCCCGGCGTGCTCGGCGCGCCCGGACTAGTATCGTCGGCGTTGATCCTGCTTGTCGCCAACCCGGGACTCTCCGGGATGGGAGCGGCCACCGCTGCCGTGGTTCTGGGCGCTGCCGTAGCACACGCCGCTTGGAACGCCCTCGCCAAGCGGAGTCCCGACCAGCACGTGGCCTTCCTTTGGCTCAACCTTGCAGTAGGAGCGCTCGGGCTGGCGGGAATACTTGCCTTTGGGCTGCCCGCAAGGGCCGCGATACCTTTCTTGATCGCCTCGGTGACAGTCCACCTCGTCTACAACCTGTCACTGCTCAACTCCTACCGCTTTGGCGATTTGAGCCAGATCTATCCTCTGGCACGAGGCGTGGCGCCGGTGCTAGTGGCAATCGGGGCAATCGCCTTCGCGGGTGAGACACTCTCCCCACCACAACTCGCCGCGGTGGCCCTGACAGGCGTTGGCCTGGCGGGCCTGGCAGAGTTGCGCCGCCTCGGAGATTCGCGCAACCGCGCTGCGGTCATGCTTGCAGGTGCGACCGGTCTGGCAATCGCCTGCTACAGCCTGCTGGATGGGCTGGGAGTACGGCGATCCGGCTCACCCCTTGCCTACGCGGCCTTGCTCTTCACGCTGGAAGGGTTGCTGGTTGCACCGGCCATAGCGCTCCCACAGCTAAGGGCGGGCAGACCTTTGACCGGCTCCGGAACAGTGCAAGGGGCGCTGGCCGGGGTAATTTCCTGGGGGGCCTACGCAGCGGTGCTTTGGGCCCAGCAAAGGGCGCCCCTGGCCATGGTCTCCGCGCTGCGGGAAACCAGCGTCCTTGCTGCAGTGGCAATCGGACGCCTGTTCCTGGGAGAGAAACTGGGTACCAAGCGGCTCCTAGCGGGATTCGCCGTAGGCATCGGAGTCATCGCCCTGCTGGCGACAGGAGTCCATGCAGGGTGAGGACGAGTGCTCAGAGCAGCTTCAGCACATCCCCGATGACGAGGTAGGTCACCAGCCCGATTACGGCCAGATAGATGAAGGTCATCTGCCAGCGCCACTTATGACCCGCCACCCAGAAGCGGCGAATCCCCTTCACGTCGAAGAAGAGCGCGACGACTCCGATGGGAATTCCGATATCCGGGCCCACCTTGGCCATGGCCCCCAACCCCAGGGCGGGAATCACAAAGGGCAGAATCACGTAGCTGAGGGTGCAGCGCAGCCCGGAGAGGACCATGGCAAAACTGAAGAGACGCTCCGCCGCTTGCTCGCGGGCGGTCCCGTCGGACGTCGTGGTCACCGGTACCCGGAGAAGTCGCTTCATGGCCGCGTCACTCCGGCTCTCGGTCAAGTGCCCTACGTAGCATGTCTCCCCGGCCTCGGCCGCCTCGATGCGCTTCATGGCGAAAAGTCTAGGCCGCTCACGCGGGTAGGGAAAACCCACCTGCTTGACAACGTTGCGTTGGCATCACCGCCAAAGTGTCCGCCATCAGGGTTCGGGACCCGCAGCGACGAGTTTCACAGGCATGTTTACCCAAAGTTCAACTTCCGTTAAGGCCGCCGCCAACTCCGCCACGCAGAATTCACGGGGAATGCATGTCCAAGAAAGGTCCGGAGGTATGACGGAGTTGAACCTGGGCCAACCCGATACCCAAGGAGCGGCAGCGAGCACCGACGGCCTACCCGAGACGGGGCTAGCGGCGCCGGGTCCAACCGTGAGCCAGCTGCTCGACGAGGCGCCCACCAGTCGCTTCCATCGGCGGGCGGTACTCATCTCGGGAATGGGTTTCTTCACGGACGCCTATGACCTCTTCGTTATCGGAACCGTCGCGGCGCTGGTGCAGTCTCAGTGGCACCTTTCGACGGCCGCCACCAGCTGGGTGGCCGGCTCGGCGATACTGGCAGCCTTCGTGGGAGCGCTCGTCTTCGGCCGGATAGCGGACGTGCTGGGACGCAAGACGGTATACACCACGGTGGCAGCCATCATGATTGTTGGCGCACTTGCCTCCTCGTTCGCCACCGGCCCCCTGTTCCTGATCGCCGCACGCTTCGTTCTCGGCCTTGGAATCGGTGGCGACTACCCGGTCTCCGCGGTACTCATGAGCGAGTACGCCAACCGCCACGACCGAGGAAAGCTGGTCGGACTGGTCTTCTCCATGCAGGCCCTGGGCCTTATCGTCGGCCCGCTGGTTGCGCTGATCCTGGTGTCCTCCGGCTTGGCCGACTCGGTCACCTGGCGGATCCTGCTTGGCCTGGGCGCCGTTCCCGCGGCGACCGTCGTCTACATGCGCTCCAAGATGCCCGAGTCACCTCGATTCGTGGCCCGGGTGAAGGGGCGCGCGGCCGAGGCGGCCCAGCAACTTCACGTCTTCGCCCAAGGCGCGCTGGATGCGACCTCAACCGTAGACGGTGGCACCCACACCATGACACTCAGCGAGTTCCTGAGAAACAAGCGCATGCTCAAGCTGGCCCTGGGAACCGCAGGCACCTGGTTCCTCTTCGATTACGCCTATTACGGCAACACCCTCTCGCTCCCCAGCATCTTGAAGGAGGTCGCCCCCCACGCGACCATGCAGTCCAAGCTGCTCTGGACACTGGGAATCTTCGTCGTCTTCGCGCTTCCCGGCTACCTGCTCGCGGTGGCGAAGATGGATCGCATCGGCCACAAGCGCCTGCAGTTCATCGGATTTGCCGTCATGGCCGTCTGTTTCGGCGCCTTGGGGCTTTTCAGCGGCCTCACCACTTCCGTGGTACCCTTCCTGGCCATCTTCGGCCTCTCCTACTTCTTCGTGGAGTTCGGCCCCAACACCACCACCTTCGTCATGCCTTCTGAAGTCTTTCCGGTAAGCATGCGCACGACCGGGCACGGGCTTGCCGCGGGCATCGGCAAACTCGGCGCATTCATCGGGGTATTCCTCGTGCCGGCCTGGCAGGCGGGACTGGGCCTCGGCGGCATGCTATTGGTGGCTGCGGGAGCGGCCGTACTGGGATTCGCGCTCACAGCCATTCTCCCCGAGCCTGCGAGGCGCTCGCTCGAAGAGGTATCGGGAGAAGACTGAGCCACCTGGCCTCGGACACACCACCCCCGGCGGCCACGCTAATGTTGCTGCATGCGACCTACCGAGCTGGCCGGCAAGGCACTGGCCGCATTCGACGGCTTCCAGAGCAGGCATAAGCCACTCGCCTTCGCGGTGGCGGTGGTCAAGAAATTTGGCGAGGATCGCGCCGGCGGATCGGCGGGGCTAATTGCCTACTACGGCTTCTTTGCCCTCTTCCCGCTACTCCTGGTGCTCGTTGCGGTACTCGGATTCGTGCTTCAGGGCCACCCCGCGCTACAGGCGTCCGTGCTCGCGGCCGCAAAGCGCGACTTCCCATCGCTGGCCGACTATCTGAAGGTGGGATCGGTATCGGGAAGCGGGATTGCACTGGCCATAGGAATCTTGGCCGCGTTGTGGGCGGGACTGGGAGTGGCAGGAGCGGCGCAGCACGCCATGAATTCCATCTGGCAGGTGCCCAGGGAGAGCCAGCCGAACATGTGGAAGTCGCGACTGCGTAGCCTCTTGCTGCTTAGCATCCTGGGTACTGCACTATTGCTATCCACCGCCGCTTCCGCCCTCAACGGAGTCGGCGGCCCCTTCGCCATGCTCTTTGCCATCGCGGGTATCCTGGCTCCGCTGGCACTCAACCTCGCGCTCTACCTCTTGGCTTTTCGGCTCCTGACAGTGGAACGTCTGAGCTGGCGTGAGGTCTTGCCCGGCGCCGTGGGCGGCGCCGTGGCATGGACACTGCTCCAGTGGCTGGGCGGCTACTACACCCGCCATGTGGTCGCGCACGCCACCCACATTTACGGCACCTTTGCCGTCGTAATCGGCCTCCTGGCCTGGCTGCATCTGGGAGCACAGGTGACCTTGTTCGCGGCGGAAACCAACACCGTGCTTCGCGACAAAATGTGGCCGCGGCGCCTCACCGGACCTCGCGAGGGCGAGCCAATCGAAGTGCGGGTCTCGGCGGATCGGCCGGACGCACCAGGAAAGGCCTGAGGGCCTCAGGCCGCTGGCTCTCGAGAGGCGAAGAGGCGAATGGCGAGCGCCGAAAGCACCAGGGTTCCCAACAGGGCCACCAGGACGGCCTTCCAAAGATCACCGGCGGACTGTCCGATCAGGGACGCGAGGCTGCCCGACAGCCGGTTTGGCAACCAAGGCGACAAATGCGGCACGGCGCCGGCAATGGCCAGCGCCAAGATCGACGCCACCGCAGCCCCCGCCGCTCCAGCCGCGCTGCGAAGCAGTGAGGCGAAAAAGGCGGTGGCGGCGACCACGAAGCAGAGCCAAAGAGACTCCAGCAGGAATCCACCGACCAGGGGCACGAACGGGACGCTGCCGAGCAGTACCTCGGTCTCGTACCAGGCCGCAAGCGCACCAAGCGCGAGAGCGGCCACCGCGGCCACCGCCGAAGAGGTGAGGCGAGGCAATATCAGCGCGACCGGGTTGCGCAGCCTGGAGCGATAGAAGGCGGCGACGGACCGGTCGGAGTCGACCCCAAGGGTGGCGGCGGCAACAATAGCCACCACCAAGGTCCCGATCGAGGAGACATTGTTTCCGAGGTTGGCGATCCCCTGGACCGGTTGGACATTCGGGAACACCAGCCCCTGAACTCCTCGATTCGATCCCGCCTTGATCAGCTCGGGAAGGTAATGCAGCGCGATCGGTCCAGCCAAGCCCAGCAGGACGAAGGTGGCCACCAGGGCCACTATCCGCTTCGTCCGCCACATGCGAACCCATTCCAGACGCCAGGAACCCATCCTCAACCCTCCTGCGCCCCGGCACCGGCCGGACCGGTACCCGTCAACTGGAAGAAGACCTCCTGCAGGCTCCCCTCGGCGGGGCCCGCCTCGACCAGCCGCGCCCCACTGGCCGCAAGCACGACCGGCAGTCCCTCCTCGGCGGCATCCATCGCGCTCACCTCGACGATCAGCACGCCTGGCTGCTCCTCCCTGACGCCAGTCACCCAGGAGGCCGCCGCGAGCGCTTCGACGACCGGTGCGGTCGGCTGGCGCACCACCACCCGAAGCGCGGTCGCGGCACGTTCGAGAAGCTCGCGCAAAGCGCCTTGATAGACCAGCCGGCCGGCCGCGAGCACACCAACGCGGTCGCAAATTCTCTGTACGTCGTTCAGGTTGTGACTGGAAACGATGACGGTGGTCCTGCCAGCCAGGCTTCCCAGAAGTTCGATCACCTCCCAGCGGCCGGCCGGATCGAGAGCGGCGGCGGGTTCGTCCGCGACGAGGAGGGTCGGCTCACAGACGAGGGCAGCGCCGAGGTTCAGCCGCGAAAGCATCCCGCGGGAAAACCCACCCACCTTTCGGTTCGTCGCGTCGCCGAGGCCAACTTGGGCGAGTGCCCCCTTCACTTTCGCATCATCCACATTGCGGCCAATCAGGCCGGCGGAGAGGGTAACCACCTCGCTGGCGGTCAGCCACGGATCGAATTCCGCTGCGTCGGGGCAGTAGGCGACGCGCTCTCCGATACCGCCCACGTCGATCAGGCCGGCGCTGGGCCGCCGCAGTCCGACGATCAGCTCGAGCGCCGTGGTCTTTCCGGACCCGTTCGGCCCGACCAGGCCATAGACGGAACCGGGAGGCACCTCGAGATCGATCCCGGCCAGCGCCTGGATGGTGCCATAGCGCTTGACGAGGCCAGTGGTGGAGAGGCCGCCGCTCATCGCTTCTTCCCGACAAGGAGATAGACGACGCCGCCCAGGGGTATTGAGCCGATGCAGATAATCGCCCATAACCAGCGCGGGAGGTAGCGAACCTCTCCCGCACGAATCACGTCGACCAGGCAGTAGACGGCAAACCCCACCGCCAGGATGAGCACAGGCAAGAGCGCGGCGGGATTCATCTGAGACCTTCGGGCAGGGCCAGTGAGTCGTCGGGATACACCGTTATCATTATCGATAATGATAACAATACTTATGCGCTCTTGGCTAGCCTCTTATCGATGACCACCTCCGATCTGCTTCTCCACCCCATCCGCCTGAGGATCCTGCAGGCATTCCTCGGGGACAGGGCACTCACGACGGCCGAGCTGAAGACGGAGCTCCCCGAAGTTCCCGCGGCCAGCCTCTACCGCCACCTTGCCAAGCTGGTCGATGGCGGCGTCCTTTCCGTTGTCTCCGAGCGCCGCGTCAGAGGCGCGACCGAGCGCATCTACGTGCTGCGCAGCGCGGCAGCAAGCGTCAGCATCGACGAGCTGGAGAAGATGACTCCGGAGCAGCACCTGCACGCCTTCGTTTCGTACCTGGCCGGTCTCCTGGCCGAATTCGAGAGGTACATGTCAACCGCCGGCGTCGATCCAGTGAGGGACGGCGGCGGCTACCGGTTGGCGGCCATGTGGCTCGACGATGCCGAGGTGCGGGAGCTATTCCTTGACATGGTAAAGGTGCTCCAGCCCCGGCTCGCCAATGCCCGGCGTGACGGGCGTCGCCGATGGATCCTGGGAACCGTGGTCATACCCGGCACCGAAGGCCTGAAGCCCTCGCCGTGAGGCTCCTTCCTGCACCCGCAAAGCGATTGACAGAGGGATTCCCGCCAGTGCTGCACCCAAGCGCGGGACGCCTCAGCCACGCGAGGGCGGCAGGGCGGATCGGTACTCCTTGTCCGTCACCTCGTCAGCCCAGCGGCTCTCCTCCCCCTCGCGCGGCGCCTCCCAAATCGCCAAATGCGTCGTGAGGCGGCCGGGGCAGCTCCGTGCCAGTGCCAAACATCGGGCTCGGTGAAGACGGTCTCGCCTCGGCGCTAGGTGCGGCAGCCTCCCCCGATCTCCTGCAGGATGGCCACACCCTCCACAACATGCAGATACTGGCCTCGCGCGTGGGAGTGCCAGTGGGTGGGTGCGCCCGGCGTGAAGTGAACCGCGTTCACCCGGACCAGCGAGGACTCGACGCTCTCGACGACGGTGTTAATAAAGACGTCGCCGGTAAAGCAGTCCGGCGATCCACGGCGGGTTGCCAACTCGGCTTGAACCCTCATAATCATCGATTCTGGACCGCTCCGTGGGGCCGCGCGGCAAAAGCGGTGCGGAATCCCCTTCGCCATGGCCCGCCGGCGGAGCGAACGAGAATCGCAGGCCCCAGAACGGCATCGCAGACACCCGAGGGGCTGCGCCGCGGCCATGCGTCGCACACGTGCTATCCAACAGGCGTGCGGGCAGCACCTGGCGCGCGGTTGACCGTGGCGCAAATCGCCGGCGAGCCCCCCTTCCGCCCTCAGCCCTCCTCGTCGCCTCGGTCGCGCGGTGCGTAGCCGAGCAAGTCCTGTTGCCAGGAGACCGCCGGCCAGCTCCCCGGCGGATGCACCCGGTGTACCCGGCCGTCCATCATGTACAAGACTTCCCAGCCGTCCACCCCCAGCTCCAGCTGGACCCGCAGAGCCAGCTCCTGCCCGCGCCTTTCGAGCGCCTGCACATCGGCGTCCTTGACATCCCAGGCATCGTTCCATGCCTGGAGGTCATCCAGAACTCCGCTGGTCAGCAAGTCACTCCAGGGCCTGGCACGCTCGTGCTCTCGCCGGGGCGGCGCTCCGCTCCATCGCCCCGGCGGAGCCGGGGCCTCCATCTCTTGCTTGGTGAGGACCCGCCAGATCCCGTGCCCGCCCCAGTCCCAGTCGATGAGCACTCTGCGCGGCTCGGTCATGGGGGATATAATATTCCTCGCCGGATGCGGCTCCCCTCCGCGCGAGCCCTCTCCGCCGTCGACCATATGGCCCAGGCGTCCATTAGCCTCGAGTGCGGCATGGATGTCGCCCTGAACAGCCGCATCGGCCCGGATACCGTCACCTGGCTTCTGCAGGGCGAGGCGCTCTGCCACCGGCTGCTCGCCATCGAGCAGTTCAACTTGCCGCTCCGGCTCAACCTGATGCCGCCTGATGGCGGCGGAGCACGGCGCTGCACACGCCGACCAGCGCGCCTCTCGCCAGGAGCCGGCCTCGGGCAAACCTCCGCCTTCCTCGCCGGCGGCGTTTGCGTTACCGGCCAACCGGCCGAGCCGGGATGTCCCGCTCACCTCTTCGCCGGCAGGAGAAAGGTTGCCCCGATCCCCGGTTCTGCGACACTCGAACTTCCTTCGGCCGGCGCCGCATCCGGTGCGCCGGCGATTGTGGGCCCCTGCGGGAACCGCCCCGCGCCGTCAAACCGCCACCCGTCCCGATGACGGTGCGCTCCGACACCTGGAAGCGACCGGTCCAAGATGCAATCCGCGTGGACCGCTCCAAGCTGGCCCTGGTGCCGGCAGCGCGAAGCGCGGTCGGCATCGCCATCCCGCTCGTGGCCGGCGCCCTATCCGGTCACCTCCTGGTCGGGGTGGAAGCTGCGGTCGGCGCCCTCACCGCGGGCATGGCCTCGTTGCAGGGAACCTACCGGAGCCGCGTGACGATCATGGCGCTCGCCGCAATGGCCTTTGCCGTCTCGGCCTTCGTAGGAGCGACCGTCGGCCACTTGCAGGTCCCCGACATCGTGATCACCGCCGTCTGGGGACTTGCCGCCGGGCTGGCGGTGATCTTCGGACAGGCACCCAGCGTGATCGGCCTCCAGGCGGTCCTCGGACTGGTCGTCTTCTCGCAGTTCTCCTTCCGCCCCGAGCAGGCTGCGCTCACCGCACTCTGGGCTCTCTCCGGGGGCGCGCTGCAGATCGTCCTGGTGGCGGCGACATGGCCCCTGCAGCGCTTCCCGGTGGAGCGCCAAGCCTCCAGCGCCGCCTACCGCATGCTGGCCAACCAGGTACGCGCGCTCGCTGCCGACCCATCGACTCTTCTCGACCCGGCCGCGCTCGACGAGCTGCGTTCAGCCCTCCTGGAAACCCAGCCCCGGGGAGATCAGGCTGCGGCGGCAGCCTACCAGGCGCTGGCTGACCAGGCCGAGCGGATCCGCCTGGAGCTGGCCGGCATCGCCCGGGTCCGGGCCGGGCTCGCCCACACCTCGACCATCGGCGCCCTCGCAGAGCAGGCCGTCGTCGCCGAAGCCGCGCGCGAGCTCGACATCGCAGTCACGGCCTCCGCCAATTTGCTCGCCAAAGTCGGTGACGCCCTGCACGACGGACGCACCGTAGTCGTGGATCCCGAGGATCGTGAGAACTTGCGAGCCGCCATCGAGAAGCTCGGCTCCATCGCCCAATCCGCCGAGCGCCCTGGCCCCACCCTCCTCACGCAAGCGGTCGGCGGTTTGACGTCGCTGGCCGGCCAGCTTCGTGCGGTAGACCATCTGGCGGCGGTCGCGGCCGGTGAGCGACCCGCTGCGGCGGACACACCCGCCACCGACCGCTCGAGCCGGACCCGCTGGCGACCATCTCCTCTCACGAGCACGACACGGAGTAATTTGGAGTCGCTTCGTGCCAACCTCACCCTCACCTCGGAGGGATTCCGCCATGCCCTCCGAGTAGCCGTGACCATGGCCTTGGCCGTCGCCATCTCCCACCTGTTCCCCCTGGGACACGGCTACTGGCTCCCGATGACCGTCATGATCGTGCTCAAACCCGACTTCGCCGCCACCCTCAGCAGGGGGCTGGCCCGCAGCGCAGGCACGCTCATAGGCGTGGTGGTGGTCACACTGCTGGTGGCTGTGCTGCGACCCGCGCCCGCCGTTCTCATCGCACTCACTGTGGCGCTCTATGCCGTCAGCATCGCGACGTTGGTCGCCAATTACGTCATTTACAGCATCGGCATCTCCTCGCTGGTGGTGATACTCCTGGCCTTCACGGGCTCGCCTGAGCCTTCGCTCGCGGCCGACCGCGCCTTCTACACCGTCCTCGGCGCCGCCCTTGCACTCGCGGCATACGTCGTATGGCCGACGTGGGAGCGCACTCGTGTCGCCGACCGCCTTGCCGATCTGGTCGAGACGGACGGACGCTACGGCTCGGCACTCGTCCATGCATGGGCCGACCCGGCCGCCGCCAAGCCCGAGGCACTCGAGCGGTTGCGGCTCGCGGCACGCCTGGCCCGCTCGAATGCCGAGGCATCCGTCGCCCGATGGATGAGCGAGCCGACGGGCCACGGACCGGAGTCTCCGAGCGCCCTGGACGCCGAGAAGGCCCAAGGTATCCTCGCTGCCGTGCGCCGCTACGTTTGGGCGGCACTCGCTCTCCACGGACAGCTACCGGGTGCCGGACCCCTGCGGCCGGACCTCGACCTTTTGGGTGCCCAAGTCGAAGAGGCGCTGGCCGCCGTCGCAGCGGCCCTTAGGGCGGGCTCGGCTCCAACGAGGTCCTTCCCCTCCTTGCGAGCCACCCAGGTAGCATTCGCCACCCACCTGATGCGGGCCACGCGTGACGGCGGCGGCCCGGAGACGACGCACGATGACATGGTGCTGCTCAGCGAGACCGACCAAATGGTCAACGCAGTGGACACCTTGGCCCACCTGGTCGGCGTGCACCCCCAATCGTCCCCGGCATCCTGACACAACCGGATCGCGCCCTGAGTCGGCGGACCTCTCCCACCGCGCCCCTCGGTCACCAGGCCGCCCGCTTTGGCTTCGCCCTCGGTATCAGGCGTCGCGCGAATGAGGAACGCGGTGGTCGAAGTCAAGAAGCGGCGCGAATACGCCGGTGTCGCCGGTTTCCATCAAACAGTGAAGATGGGGTTGGTTCGGTTTCGGTTTGACCTACCAATAAACTGACGCCTCAACCCTGTGGCTGTCCTTCCTGGGACCAGTCGGCCGGAGCCGGACCATTTTGATCCGGCGTGGCCGG
>JAJYNL010000082.1 GCA_021786375.1 Actinomycetes bacterium | reverse complement strand
GCCGCCGTCGCGTCAAAGTAGCTCCAGCAGGCCGCCACCACCAGAGCTTGGCGGCGCATCTCCCCTGGCTCGATCGGATCCTCATCCCAGGAGCCGATTGCGCCCGGTGCGCCGAAATCCGTGGTGGAGTTGCCGCAGACGCGTCCCACGATTTCGACCTCCCCGGGCAGGCCGGTTCCGCCAACCACGGCCAGATAGCGTGGCCGGTAGGCCTCGAGTGACTCCAAGGCGGCTTCGGCTCCAGCCCCTCTTCTGCACCAGCCCGGCCAGTCGAGCGCCACCGCGAAGGTGGTGCGGCTCCCCTCCTCGAAGTGAACCCGAAGCCTTTCCACCACCGGTGCCCCCCTTCCGCGCCCGCGCTCCTTGCGCAGCGTCGCTCCGCCAGCATTGATCGACGAAGATGACTTTGTCAATGTGCCGCCGTGTGCCTATTGTGGGGTATTGCCCGAGCCGGAGACCGCAAGCAATGTGCCACCGGCAAGGGCCTGCGGGCGGGAGTTTTGCCCGACGGACAGGTGTTAGGAACCGAAGGAACTTTTAGGAGGCGACCTTCATGCCCGACTCAATCACAATCACCGATAACCGTACGGGGCAGTCGCTAGAGATCCCGATCAGGAACGGCGGGGTATCCTCGGCCGAGTGGCAGAAGATCCTTCCGGGAATCTGGTTCCACGATCCGGGCCTGACCACGACGGCTATGACCGAGAGCGCCATCTCCTACCTTGATGGCGACGCCGGAATACTGCGCTACCGGGGGTATCCAATCGAGCAGCTGGCCGAGGAGTCGACCTATCTCGAGGTCGCGTATCTGCTGCTCAAGGGCGAGCTTCCCAATGAGGAGCAGTACAAGCAGTGGGTCTCGGACATTACCCACCACACCTTCATCCACGAGAACGTTCGTAAGCGCTTCCTCGAAGGGTTCCACTACGACGCACATCCGATGGGGATGCTGGTCTCGGCGATCGCGGCGTTGTCCACCTTCTACCTGGATGCGAAGGACATTTACAATCCCGAGGCTCGTGAGAAGCAGATCGTGCGGCTGATCGCCAAGATGCCGACCCTTGCTGCGGCCGCGCACCGCTTCAGTGTTGGAATGCCTTTCGTCTATCCCGACAACGAACTCCCCTTCGCCGCCAACTTCCTGTCGATGATGTGGAAGGTCGCCGAGCCTCATTACAACGCCAATCCAGCGTTGGTGAAGGCCATCGACGTCCTGTTCATCCTGCACGCCGACCACGAGCAGAACTGCTCCACGACGGCGATGCGCACGGCCGGATCCGCCCACGCCGACCCGTACTCCTCCGCGGCGGCGGCGGCTGCCTCTCTCTATGGGCCACGCCACGGCGGGGCCAACGAGGCGGTGGTGCGCATGCTCACCGAGATCGGCTCGATGGAGAACGTGGGCGACTACGTGAAGTCGGTCAAGTCAGGTCATGGCAGGCTGCAGGGATTCGGTCACCGCGTCTACAAGAACTATGATCCGCGCGCCCGCATCATCAAGCACGTTGCGTACGAGGTGTTTGAGGTGACCGGGAAGAACCCGCTGCTAGACATCGCTCTCAAGCTCGAGGAAGTGGCGCTGAACGACGACTACTTCATCTCTCGGCGCCTCTACCCGAATGTCGATTTCTACTCGGGAATCATCTATCAGGCAATGGGCTTCCCGGTGGACATGTTCCCGGTGCTCTTCGCGATCCCCCGCATGTCAGGCTGGCTTGCCCACTGGTCCGAGCTTCTTGACCAGGATTCGAAGATCGTGCGACCCCGACAGGTGTACACCGGTGCGCCCGAGCGCAAGTATGTTCCCATCGACCAGCGCTGATCCGTTCGGCTAATTGACTTCCCGGAAGGGCGCCGGTTCTCCGGTGCCCTTCTCGGTCGGCCCCCCGGACGTATCCCATGTGCGGGTCGATTGGCGGGGAGTTTGTGCCGTTTTACCCTGGGCCCCTCTGTGGCAGGAACCTAGTTTCGGGTAAGAAGTTGCTGCCGCAACTCTCGAAGCCAAGGAGAAAGGCTCCCGAAATGGGGTTGCTCGTCCTTGCGGTTCCCCTGGCCGCTCTAGGCATGCCGACCGCAGTCGCCGTTAGAAGGCATGACGACCCTGTGGCAAGATCGATGGCATTGCGCCGTGTGGGTTTAGGGATCATCTGGGTCTTCGCGGCGATGGTAGGTGTATTCCTGGCCGGCGAAGCCCTGGACAACCCGGGCGGCTGGGAGGCGGTCGGCATGATCGCCGGATGGGCGGTGCCTCTGGCGGTGGTTGCGTTCTTCGCATGGGTCCGGCCCCGCCTCGCCCTTCGCGTGTTCGGGACGGCGGCCGCCGTGCTGGTGGTTGTCAACGCGATGACGTTGGTGAGTATGCACTCAGTGCAGGTCCTGGAGCGTACCAGCGATCCCGCGCGCGACATCGCCGGAGTAATCTTCATGGCCGCCCTCGGAGTGGCCGGCTACAAGGTTCCGGATTGGGCGTCACGCCTGGTCATGGCGACCTTCGTCCTGAACCTGTCGGTTTCGCTCTTCACCGCCTCGGCCGGCGGGGTGATCTCCTTGATCCTGATCGGCTCCCCGCCGCTGGCATCCGCCGCCTACTACATTGCTGCGGAGCGCGTCTTGATGCGCAATCTGAACCGGGCCGAGACGAGCAAGATGTCCGTTGCCGCCTGAGGGACCTACCGCCTGACTCGGATCAGGCCCTCTTGGACCACCGAGACCACCAGCCTGCCATCGTGGGAGTAGATCTGGCCCCGCGCCAGCCCGCGCGATCCCGAAGCGGTGGGGCTCTCCTGGTCGTACAGGAACCATTCATCCGCCCGGAAGCTGCGGTGGAACCACATGGCGTGATCAAGGCTCGCACCCATGACGCCGGGCTGATCCCAAGAGATGTCGTGAGGCATCATCACCGAGTCCAGCAGCGTCATGTCAGAGGCGTAGGCGATCACGCAGGCGTGCAGAAGAGGATCGTCCGGTAGGGTTCCATCGGCACGTAGCCAGACCTGTTGGTGAGGTGGCCGGGGGCCGGAGGTCCTGACCATGTTCGGCTCCCCGATGTAGCGCTGGTCGAGTGGCCGAGGGCGCGAGTACCACTCGCCCATGCGCTTGGCAACGGGCGCAAAGAGCTCTTGGAAGGTGGGCAGAGTTTCGGGCTCTGGAACTTCGGGCATCTTGGTCTGGTGCTCGAGGCCATCTTCGTGCTTGTGAAAAGAGGCGGAAAGGTTGAAGATCGCTTCACCGCGCTGCAGGGCGACCACTCGCCGAGTGGTGAACGACTTGCCGTCGCGGATTCGATCGACGAGATAGATGATGGGGATCGAAGGGTCTCCAGGACGAAGGAAGTATGCGTGCAGGGAGTGGACCTCGCCCAGATTCACGGTTCGGCCGGCGGCCACCAACGCCTGCCCGGCCACCTGCCCGCCGAAGACTCGCATCCGATGCTCCTCCGGCGAGTAGCCGCGGAAGATGTTCTCTTCGATCTGCTCCAGGTCGAGGAGGTTGATGAGGTCTTCGAGCGGCGAAGCTGCGTGCATGTCAGGAAGCTTAAGCGGTGGCGAGCCACCTGGCGCGCCCTGGAGATATGGGCGCAGTGGCCCTGGAGCAATTAGACTCGTTCAGGTTGGCTGCGAGTCGGTCCGAGAGCTGATTCCGGTCGGCACAACGAGGTAACGCATTGAACTTTGTCTCCTGGATATTCGAGAAGTATCGAAGCAGTGACAGCTTCGTAAAGGCGTTTCGCTACTCGGTGACCTCCGGGGTCTCCGTCATTGTGGGGCAGGTGGTCCTGTTCGTACTCTTCGGAGTTTCGCGCCGCTTCACTGCTGTCACCTCCAACATTATTGCCACCGCGGTCTCCGCCGTACCTGCCTATTACATGAACCGCGTGTGGGCCTGGGGGAAGACGGGCAGGTCGCACTTCTGGAGGGAGGTATTTCCATTCTGGGGCCTTGCCTTCCTGGGGCTGGGCATCTCCATCTATGCGGTTGCCGTCGCCGACGCTTTCGCACGGTCGCACGGCTACACCCATATGAGCACCGCTCTGCTGGTGAACCTGGCCTCCATTGCGGCCTTCGGGGTTCTCTGGGTGGGGAAGTTCTTCATCTTCAACCGCTTCCTTTTCGCCACAGCGGAGGCGTTGCCGGAGGCAGGATCGGACATTTCCGAGGCAGTTTGAGCCCGAAGCCTTGGCCGAGGGGCATCAGCCGTTCGAGGCTGCGCGCGCGGGGATCCTTGGATGACCGGAAGGCACCTAATCCGGGCCGGTGCGGGATTTGGCGATCAGCTCGCCATCTCGGAGCTAAGGCGCTCCTCAATCACGGCGTCTATCCCCTCGAGCAGGCGGGCGGAGAGCGAACCGAGGTACGAAGCCACCGGACCCGTCACCTCAGAGGCGATTTGCTCGGCTTCGGCGGAGAATTCGCGGGCAACCGAGAGGCTCTTCTCGAGAGCTCCGGAAACTACTATCTCGCGGCGCACAATAGCCAGTTCAGCGGGCGTGATGCCACGGAGGCGCCCCTGTCCCAGGATTGCCACCAGCTGCCCCTGGCCGCCGGCCCGCTGGAGCGCATAGATGGCCGGAAGCGTGTACACCCCTTCGATCAGGTCCTGCGCCGGTGCCTTGCCGAGCATGTCACTAGTACCCACGATGTCCAGCACGTCGTCCCGGATCTGATAGACCATCCCGAACAAGTAGCCGATCCGCTCGAGCCGGGCAGCCGCGTCGCCGTCGATGCCGGCCGCCAGCGCTCCTATCTTTGCGGAGGTGGCCATGAGGGACGCGGTCTTGCCTGCGATGGCGTCGAAGTATTGCTCGACGGTTCGCTCGGTCTTGAAAGTGGAGTTGACCTCGAGAATCTGACCCTCGCAGAGGCGTGCGAGAGTATCAGCCAGAAGCTCTGCGACGTCCTGCCCCAGCCTGGCGGCTATTCCCGCCGCCCGCGCCAGGAGAAAATCGCCGACCACGATGGCGACCAGGTTCCCCCATTTCGAATTGACGCTGGGAGCGCCTCGGCGGCTCGTCGCATCGTCCATAACGTCGTCGTGGTAGAGGGAGGCCAAGTGCACCAGTTCGACGGCCACTCCGGCCAGCAGAACCGAATCGTCGATGGTTGCCCCTCCCGAAGCCGCGCCAGCTATCGAGAGGGTCGGGCGAACCCGCTTGCCACCGGCACGTATCAGGTGGGTGGCGACATCGGAGAGCACAGGATCGGAGGTAGAGACCGACTCCGCGAGGAGGTGCTCCAGCCGCCCCATATGCTCTTGATAACCCTCGAGAGGGATGTCGGACAGCGCTTGCACCTCTCTCAGGCTAGGACAATCGGCCAGCGAAGTTGTAATGCAAGAAAAAAAAGGGCACAAGGACCTGCCTGGCGTAGCCCCGGAGCGCTCTTGACCCCGCTGACCTGCACCGATGTGTATTTCGAGACCAGTAGCGGGAAGCTTGCCGGGGGCGTGCAAGACGCCGCCAAAGCAGCATGGGGCTCTGTGAAATCCCTCACTTCCCCTGGTGGCGGGAAAGAGGCGGAAAGAATTCGCCGATATGCGTGTTATACATGGGCAAAAGGTGATTGATCTGCTCTGATCAACCGAGGAGAGATTTGGAAATTAGACTGATGAGTGTTCATGCAGCCCTGGCGCGGAGGCGGAATCATGTTTGAGCGATTCACGGATAGGGCGAGACGGGTTCTGGTTCTTGCGCAGGAAGAGGCTCGGCTACTCAATCACAACTTCATTGGGACGGAGCACATTCTTCTCGGGTTGATCCACGAGGGGGAGGGCGTCGCCGCCAAGGCTCTTGAGAGTCTCGGCATCTCGCTTGAGGCTGTGCGTGAGAAGGTGGAGGAACTGATCGGCCCGGCCTCAGGGCCGTCCGCAGGCTCGCCCCCATTCACGCCGCGGGCGAAGAAGGTTCTGGAGCTCTCGCTTCGCGAGGCCCTCCAGCTCGGCCACAACTACATCGGCACCGAGCACATGCTTCTTGGCCTGGTTCGCGAGGGTGACGGTGTTGCAGCCCAGGTTCTGACCTCCCTCGGAGCGGACCTCTCCAGGGTCCGTCAGCAGGTGATCCAGATTCTCTCCGGCTATCAGGGCCGTGAGACTGCAGGTGCGGGCGTAGGCCAGTCTTCCTCCCAGGAGCAGGCTTCCGGATCTCCCGTGCTGGACCAGTTCGGGCGCAACCTGACTCAGATGGCCCGTGACAAGGAGCTCGACCCCGTCGTGGGCCGTGACAAGGAGATCGAGAGGGTCATGCAGGTCCTCTCCAGACGTACCAAAAACAACCCGGTTCTTATCGGGGAGCCCGGTGTCGGCAAGACGGCGATCGTCGAAGGCCTGGCGCAGAAGATCGTCGCCAACGACGTCCCGGACACCTTGCGCGGCAAGCAGCTCTACACGCTCGACCTCGGCTCGCTGGTGGCGGGAAGCCGTTACCGCGGCGACTTCGAGGAGAGGCTGAAGAAGGTCTTGAAGGAGATCAAGACCCGCAAGGACATCATTCTCTTCATCGACGAGCTCCATACCCTCGTGGGTGCCGGAGCCGCGGAGGGCGCCATCGACGCCGCTTCGATCCTGAAGCCCATGCTCGCCCGTGGAGAGCTCCAGACAATCGGTGCAACCACATTGGACGAGTACCGCAAGCATCTCGAGAAGGACTCCGCTCTTGAGCGACGCTTCCAGCCGATCAAGGTTGGCGAACCCGCCCTTGAGCACACCATCGAGATCCTCAAGGGGTTGCGTGACCGCTACGAGTCTCACCACAATGTGACCATCACCGATCAGGCGATCGTGGCTGCGGCCAATCTGGCCGACCGTTACATCGCCGACCGGTACCTCCCGGACAAGGCCATCGACCTGATCGATGAGGCTGGCAGCCGCCTGCGCATCCGCCGCATGTCGATGCCGCCCGAGCTTCGCTCGCTCGAGGACGAGATCAGTCTCATCCGGCGCGAGAAGGAGGCCGCGGTTGAGCGACAGGCCTTCGATGAGGCCAAGAGGCTCGCCCAGAAGGAGAAGGAACGCATCGACGCCAAGACCACGCTCGAGTCGGAATGGAAGGCTTCCGGCCAGGACCTCTTCGACGTGGTGGATGAGGATGTGATCGCCGAGGTCCTTTCGAACTGGACGGGAATCCCGGTGTACAAGCTCACCGAGGAGGAGACGGCCAAGCTTCTGCGTATGGAGGAGGAGCTTCACAAGCGCGTCGTCGGCCAGGAGGAGGCCATCAAGGCACTTTCAAAGGCAATCCGGCGCACGCGAGCCGGGCTCAAGGATCCGCGCCGTCCCAGCGGCTCGTTCATCTTCCTCGGCCCGACCGGTGTGGGCAAGACCGAGCTGGCCAAGACGCTGGCCGAGTTTCTCTTCGGAGACCAGGACGCGCTCATCCAGCTGGACATGAGCGAGTACATGGAGAAGCACACCGTGTCACGGCTGGTGGGCTCGCCTCCCGGATACGTCGGCTACGACGAGGGCGGCCAGCTAACCGAGGCCGTGCGGCGCAAGCCTTTCTCCGTGGTCCTCTTCGACGAGGTGGAAAAGGCTCATCCGGACGTCTTCAACGCCCTGCTCCAGATTCTGGAGGACGGTCGCCTGACGGATGCCCAGGGCCGCTCGGTGGACTTCAAGAACACCGTGCTCATTATGACCTCGAACCTGGGCACCGGCGATCTTCGCAAGTCGACCGTCGGCTTCTCAAAGACGAGTGAGGCGGTTACCTACGAGATTATGAAGCGCAAGGTGAACGACGCGCTCAAAGCTCACTTCAAGCCGGAGTTCCTCAACCGCATCGATGATGTGATTGTCTTCCACGAACTCAGCAAGGAGGAGGTGACCGAAATCGTCGACCTGATGGTGATGCGTATTGCCAAGCAGCTGGAGTCGATGGGTATCGGTATCGTCCTCACGCAGGCTGCCAAGGAGCTGATTGCGGACAAGGGTTATGACCCCACCTTGGGTGCCCGGCCGCTGAGGCGCGCGCTTCAGCGATTCGTCGAGGACCCGCTCTCCGAGAGGCTGCTGTGGAAGGAATTCCGTGTCGGCGAGACCGTGGTGGTCGACGCCGCCGACGGAGAGATCACCTTCCGCACCGTGGAAGGGTTCGAGCCGGCGCCGACGATCGAGTTGGCGGAGACGGGTTCAGTCAAGCCTGAGAGCTGATCCGCCGGCAGCCGGCGATAACGGAAATGATGAAGGAGGCCGGGCCGAGCGCCCGGCCTCTTGCTATTGAGGCCAACCTATGGGTCACGCCCTCTTGCTAAGGTCGAGGCGATGAAGGCCCGAAACGATCAGAAGTTCGCCTGCACGGCTTGCGGGGCGCGCCACGCCACCTGGCTTGGGCGCTGTGGAGTCTGCGGAGAGTGGAACGCTATCGAGGCGCTGCGCGAACCCGGTGGGACTTCGGCCGGCGCTCCGACGGCGACCGCGCTCGCCGAGGTTGACGCCTCGAGGGTGACCCGGATTCCCACCTCCCTGAGCGAGGTGGATCGGGCGATGAGCGGTGGGCTGGTGGCGGGCTCCACAGTTGTGATCGGAGGCGAGCCTGGCATCGGCAAGTCGACGCTTGCCCTTGCCCTTGCCGCACACGCCTCGCGCACCGGCTTGCGCACGCTCTACGTTAGTGCCGAGGAGTCCGAGGGCCAGCTCGCTGAGCGTGCTCGACGCCTGGGAGCCGGTTCGGTGGGTCTGGACGTCGTGATGACCGCCGAGCTCGCCGGGATATTGGCGGTTCTGAGTGAGTACTCCCTCGTGGTGGTGGACTCGATCCAAGCTCTTACGGACCCCGAGCTCGGTGGTCAGGCCGGGTCGGTGAATCAGATACGCCATTGCGCTCAGGCACTTAATATCTCGGCCAAGGAATCGGGCGCTACGGCGGTAATTCTTAGTCACGTCACCAAAGATGGAAGCCTTGCCGGCCCCAAGGTTCTTGAACACCTGGTCGACGCGGTTTTCGTTCTGGAGGGCGAGAGGAGTGACGAGAGTCGGGCACTTCGCTGCCTGAAGAATCGCTTCGGCAAGGTGTCCGAGGTGGGCTTTCTGAGGATGGGGGAGTCGGGACTGCAAGACGAGCCCGATCCCGGGGCTGCCCAACTCGAGGATCGGCTCGCGGGTGCCGCAGGGTCGGTAATGACCGCTATGCGTGACGGGACCAGGGCGCGCCTGGTGGAAATCCAGGCCCTGGTCACTCCGAATCCGCGCGAGGTGCCAAAGCGGCAGTTCCTCGGCCTGTCCTCCCAGCGCTGCAGTGTCATCATCGGTCTCATCGAGCATTTTGCGGGCGTGAGGCTTGACAGGTTTGACGTCTTCATGTCCATTGCGGGCGGCCACGCCTCCGACGATCCAGGACTGGACTTGGCGATCGCGGCCGCCATCGTATCGAGCGCCATGCAGCGGCCGGTGCCCGCCGACGCCGCGGTTTTTGGCGAGCTGGGACTGACCGGGGAGGTGCGCAAGGTGCGCGGCGAGTTGGAGCGGTCGGTGGAGCTCGGGCGCCACGGCTTTGGCCGCTTTGTGGCTCCGGCAGGCGGGGAGGGGACACCCGGCCGCCGGACATCAGTGCGCACGCTGGCGGAGGCGCTCGAGGCCATGGGCCTTTCACGTCGCCATCAGGCATGACGTACTAAATTGTTGCCATGTTCTCCAAGTCCGCTCCGAAGATGGCTGCCACCCTTTCGCTCGTGGCACCGGGAGCGCCCCTTCGCCAAGGCCTGGACCGCGTCTTGCAGGCGCGGATGGGTGCCCTGCTTGTGGTTGCGGACGGGCCCGAAGTGCTTTCCATATGCACCGGTGGCTTCCTGTTGGACACCGAATACTCTCCCCAGCGTCTATACGAGCTTTCCAAGATGGACGGGGCGATAATCCTCTCCTCGGACGCCCGCCGAATCGCGCGCGCGAACGTGCATCTGATGCCTGACCCGAAAGTGCCGACCACCGAGACCGGCACCCGTCACCGAACCGCAGAGCGAGTGGCAAGGAGCCTGGGTGTAACCACCGTCTCGGTGTCCGAAGAGCAGTCCATCATCACCGTCTACAGGGGCGAATACCGCCACTCCCTTGCGGCGATCTCCGCCCTGCTTTCCAAGTCGAACCAGGCCCTGGCCACCCTGGAGCGCTACAAGCAGCGCCTGGAAGAGCTGCTCGGACGCCTCGACCAGCTGGAGGAGAGTGGCAATGTCCACTTCCGTGACGTCGTCATGGTGCTGCAGCGCTACGAGATGGTGCGGCGCATCACCGAGGAGATCGACGTCTCCCTGGTCGAGCTTGGTGACGACGGAAGATTGGTGGCCCTTCAGCTGAACGAGATGTCGACCGGCTTCGAGTTCGATTACCGCTCCATGGTCGAGGATTACATGGGGGCGTGTTCAATAGACGAGGCGGACACGGTCATCGAGTTCCTTGGCGCTTTGCCCACAGACGAGCTGCTGGTTATAGAGAAGGTGGCCAAGGGGCTTATGTCCATACCGCTCTGTGCCGAGGCGTGGGGCCAGGCGCTGGCCACGGAGGGCTCGGTCACCCGTTTCGACGAGGCGCCGGTTTCGGTGCGCGGAATGCGCGCTCTCTCCCGCGCCCAGGAGGTCCCTCTCCAGGTGCGAACCGCCATCCTGGACAATCTGCCGGCCGGAAAGGTGTTGTCCGACGTCACTTGCGAGGAGCTTTGCACCATCCCGGGAGTCTCTCCGCAGTGGGCTCGGGTGGTGGCCGAAGAGTACGGTGCAGGGTAGGGGGTACTCGCCCACTTCTTGTGCCCGGGCCAGGGTATTGTGATCGAGGCGTTGCGAGTCGCGTGCCTCAGGAGGGTTCCAAGTGAAGGCTGATGTCAAGGGCACCACGCTGCCGGTCCTCGAAGTGTTGCTAGACCCAGGCGAGGAGGTTGTCTCGACGCACGGTCAGCTTTCCTGGATGTCTCCCAACCTCCAGATGTCCCAGACCACCAGCACGGGCCCCAAGTCCGGCCTGATGGCCGGCCTGAAGCGGATGGCCGGCGGTGGGGGGCTCTTCCTGACCCGCTACTCCGCCGGGTCCGCCCAGGCGATGGTGGCCTTTGCCGCCAAGCTTCCCGGGCGGATCTTCCCGGTTGAGATCGCACCGGGTGCGGGCTTTCTCGTACACCGCCACGGCTGGCTTTGCGCCACGCGTGAGGTGGTGCCCACAGTCGGCCTGCAGCAGAGTTTCCGCGGGGGCTTGTGGGGCGGGGACGGCTTCGTGCTTGAACGCTTGGAGGGGCAGGGCACGGCGTGGGTGGAGTTGGCCGGGGAAATAACCTCCTACGACCTGGCCGCCGGGCAGAGCCTGTTGGTCCATCCTGGCCACGTTGGCCTCTTCCAGGATACCGTAAGCTTCCAGATCACAAGGATGCAGGGCATTTCCAACGCCCTTTTCGGAGGCGACGGCTTTTACCTCGTCTCCCTCACGGGCCCGGGCACCATATGGCTGCAAAGCATGCCGCTTCCCGTGCTGGCCGGTGCGCTCGCTCCCTACCTCGCCGGCGAAGGGGCGGCCGGTGGCGCGGTCACCGGGGGTGTCATGGGGGGTGCGCTCGGAGGAATCCTGGGCCGCAACATCTAAGCCGGCGTTAGCCGGTCAGCCTTGACGCCAGACGCTTGGCCGCCTCGGTGCCCGAGGCGATGCAGGCGGGGACGCCGACTCCGTCGTAGGCCGCTCCACATAGCTCCACGGCCCCGGTCTCGGCCAGATCGCCTCGAATCGAAGCCACCAACTCCATGTGAAATGGACGGTACTGCGGGAGTGCACCCTGCCAGCGCCAGGTTGTCGCCTCGGCGGGACCCTGGCGCAGATCCATGAGCTCTGTCAGTTCCGCGGCGATCTCTCTTTGCAGCGTTGTGTCGTCCATATGGGCGAAGCGGCGATCGCCGAAGCGCCCTGCCGAGACCCTGAGGAGCTCGGAGTCCGGCAGGTCGAGATGCTCCCACTTGCGACTCGCGAAGGTCACCGCCGTGACCAGGTGGCCGAATCTTCTGGGCACCAGGAGGCCGCTTCCCCGCAGGGGTTCGGCGAAGGCACTCTTGGGGTAGCGCATTACCGTCATCGCCACGTCCGCGTAGTCGATTCGTTCCAGCTTGGCGGATGCGGATCGCGCGGCCTCGCTCAGCAGCGCTGCGGCGCTGGGGGCGGGAATCGCCAGGATCACGCCTGCCAGGGCAATCCGCTCGCCCCGCTTTCGCCCCGAGCCGGCCAGCTGCAGGGTGAGCCCCCCGCGGCCGTTGCTGATCGTTTCCGCCCGGGCGCCCTTCAGGATCCTGACGCCTCTGGCCGCGAGATACTCCTCGGATGCCCTAACGAGAGTATCCAGCCCGGTGGCGAAGGAGGCGAAGGGAATGGTGCGTGCTCCGGGTTGCGGACGCGGAGGAACGACGGCCACCAGCGATCGCGCCAAAGAGCGGGCGCCGGAGTTCTTGTACGCCTCCAGCAGTTGTGGAGCCACCGCGCGGAGGCCGAGAACCGTGGTGGATCCGGCGTTGATTCCACCAACCATCGGGTCCACCAGCACCTCGTCGACCTCCCGTCCGAAGCGGGAGCGGACCAGGTGCGAAATGGTCGCATCACCGGCGAGGGGGGTCTTGGGTAGAACGACATCAAGGAGTGCGCGGAGGCGGCCCAGCGGGCTCAAAACCGCCGAGGTGCGCACGAACTGGCCAACGGATACCGGGACGCCGAGCATGATCCCTTCCGGGCTGGGATACTGCTTGCCCCGTGCCCAGATAGCGGCGCTGAAGCTGCGTGGCCGAACCAGCTCATCGCCAAGGCCTACCCTGGTCGCCAAATCCGCCGGGGCGGTTGTTCGGGTCAGAAATGCGTCCGGACCCGCCTCTACTCGCTTGCCCGCCATCTCGATCGAGCGGATCTTGCCGCCCATGGAGTCCTGGGCCTCGACGAGCATTAGTTCATCGGGCGAGATCCCCTTCTCCAAGAGCTCGAGTGCGGCGGCGATGCCGGAAATCCCTCCTCCTACCACGGCCAGCATTCAGAGGACCTCGTCTCGGCGGATGGCCGTTCCCTGGTCATGCACGAACTCGACCAGCGCGGCGAGCTTGCCGGGGTCGGTCTCGGGCAACACGCCGTGACCCAGGTTGAAGACATAGGCCCGGGCCGCGCGCGACTCTTCGAGCACAGCGCGCGCTTCCCTCTCGAGGACGTCGTACGAGCAGAGGCAGATGGTCGGATCCAGGTTCCCTTGTACTGCTGTCGCCTCGCCTAGGCGTTGTACCGCCACCGGGATCGCGGTTCGGAAGTCGAGCCCGATCGCGCGCGCTCCGGTCTCGGCCAGAGTTCCCAAAAGGTGATTCGTGTTGGTTCCGAAGAGTATGGCGGGAAGGCCCAGCTCACTGGTTCGTGCGAGGATCTCTTTCATGTGGGGAAGCACAAAGCGCCTGTACTCGCGCTCCGAGAGGGCCCCTACCCAGGAGTCGAAGATCTGAAGCGCTTGCGCTCCGGCGCCGGCCTGCATGGCCAGGAAATCGACGGTCATCGCCACCAGCCGCTCACAAAGTGCGCCGAATAGGCCGGGCTCCTGGTGCATGAGCTGCTTGGTGCGCACGAAGCTGCGGCTTGGCTCCCCTTCGATCAGGTAGCTGGCCACGGTGAAGGGAGCACCGGCCAGGCCGATCAATGGCACCGGAGACTCCGCCGCCACGAGCTTGACGGTGCTGGCCACGTATTCGCAATCCTCGGCCGCGCTAAACCTGCTCAGTCTGGCGAGGTCGGCCGACTCCCTGAAGGGGTGTTCCGCCACGGGCCCTCGACCGGGGACGATGTCCATGCCGAAGCCGGCCGCGTGCACGGGGACAATGATGTCCGAGTAGAGGATGGCAGCGTCTACTCCGTAGCGCCGAACCGGCTGCAGGGTGATCTCTGCCGCCAGGTCAGGATGGCGCAATGCCTCCAGGATCGACCCTGCGCCTCGGAGCGCCCTGTATTCGGGGAGGGAGCGCCCCGCCTGGCGCATGAACCAGACAGGCACCTGCTCGGTGGGGTGGCCGGCGAGGGCGTCGAGAAAGGGTGCGCCGGCCCCGGCCTCATCTGCGTGGGCTACTTTTGGCTGGTCCATCCCGTCTCCACCGGTGTCACTAGGCCGGCGGCCACGTCAGGCCGCCAACCCCTCGATCCTATCCCCCAGCGGCCGATGGCGCTGATTGCCCTGCGCCACGGGCGGGGACCGCTTCGTAGCCGCCCAGGCACCCGCGGATACTAGCCTGTTTAGGCTGCCTGGTTTCGCCGCTAGACGGGATGGCGCCCCTCGCCCCCGAGACGGGTCGCTGCCGACGATTCGAGAGGATTCTTTGGCCTTGGATATGCATCCAGAACTGGAGAGCGAGCGGGCCTACATCGAGAACGCGTATCGCCGCCTGGATGAGATCCGGAGCCAGCTGCGAGCCACGCTCAGAGAGGCTTACGCGCTCGAGCGGGGCGGCACTCCCCAGTCCAGAGCCGAGCGTGATGTGATCGTCAGGGTGACACTGGAGCGCCTCGATCGCCTTGATTTCGGCGCGCTCGCACTTTGCTTCGGCCGCATCGATCGCCTCGCCGAGGGTGACCGCCCCAGCGAGCGTTTCTACATAGGGCGCTTGGCCGTGGCTGCTCGTGACATGGAGCCGCTGGTGGTTGATTGGAGGGCGCCGATCGCGGAGCCCTTCTACCGGGCCACCGGTCGTGATCCCATGGGGCTTTCTCTGCGCAGGCACTTCGAACTGCACCACGGAGAGCTCGTCGGAATCGAGGACGAGGCCTTCGACGGAAGCGGGGCGGTGGACGGCGGTCCGGTCCTGGCGGGTCCCGGGGCGCTCTTCTATGCGATCGAGCAGTCACGTACCGGACACATGGGCGACATCGTGGCCACGATTCAGGCCGAACAGGACGAGATCATCCGTGCACCTCTAGCCGGCGTGACTGTTGTCCAGGGAGGGCCGGGAACGGGTAAGACCGCCGTCGCCCTCCATCGCGCCGCCTATCTCCTCTACACCTATCGGAACCGGTTGGAGCGCCAGAAGGTCCTGGTGGTGGCGCCCTCGCGCAGCTTTGCCAAGTACATCGACCGGGTGCTCCCATCGCTAGGCGAGACCGGGGTGGAGATAACCACCATCCCGGCACTGATCGACCCGTCCGTCACACTGCGTGAGCAAGGTGACGGCGAGGCGCGGCTCAAGGCGGATCGGCGCATGGTCTCGGTGATAGCCAAGGCGGTATCGGACCGAGAGCGCCCGCTCGGGCGCGACGTCACGTTCTATCTGGGTTCGGTGCAGCTCACCGTCACCCGAGAGATGAGCCGCACCGCCATCAGAAAGGCGAGACGCCGGCCGGGAACCCATAACGAGAGGCGGCGTTACCTGGAGTCGGTGCTTGTCACCCAGCTCGCGACGGGTTACCTGAGCCTGGCCGAGCGCCTCCGTGAAGCGCATGAGCCCCAGGAGGTCGCCGCTGAGCTGACGCGGGCGGACTTCGGCGAATTCGCCGATGCCGACGCCGACGCCGACGACGCGGTTAAGGAGGCCGGTAAGGCAATTCGCTCGTTGCCCGAGTTCCAGCGTGCGCTGGAGAGGATCTGGCCGCGACTCAACCCGCGTCAGCTCCTGGAGGACGTCTACTCGCATCACGCGCTCGCGGTGCTGGCCGGGCGCGGCGTGCTGACCGATGCCGAGATCGCCCTACTGGTGGAGTCTTACAGGCCGGGGACATTCGCCCGTTCCGATCTTCCGCTCCTGGACGAAGCCGCGGTCCTGCTCGGCCCCTTGCGCAAGAAGGGGGAGTCCGAACTGCAGCGCTTCGGGCACATCGTCGTTGATGAGGCGCAGGAGATTTCATATATGGAGGCGCGGGTGCTCGGGCGCCGCTCCATCAGCTCGTCAATGACGCTGGTGGGCGATCTCGCCCAGACGACCTCGGTTCACGGCCAGCGTGATTGGGAGCGGATCACCGCTCCCATGCGGGAAGCGGTCGAGAAGTGGTCGTATCACAAGTTGACCGTCAACTACCGCACGCCCCGGGAGATCTCGGACCTGGCCTATCGGCTGTGTGACACCGACGAACTGGACCTCGAGCCTACGGTGGCCATCCGCTCGACCGGGGTTTACCCGATGGTCGCCGAGGTACGGGAGCAGCTGGTGGAGGCGCTCACGAGCGCCGCCGTGCGCGAAGCCGCCGCGATAGAGGAGGGTCTGGTGGGTGTAATTCTGCCCGGCGGTGCGCCGCAGGAGACCACCGAGCGGATACTTGCCGGCTGTTCAGGAGTTCCGGATGGCGTCCGCGTGGAGGTGCTCCGCATTGACGACGCCAAGGGGCTGGAGTTCGACTCAGTGATTGTCGGATCGCCGACGCGCCTTCTTTCCGAGCCTCGGGCGGCAAAAGCCGCACTTTTCACGGCGGCCACTCGCGCTACCAGGCGTCTCACCCTTCTTTTCGAGGCCCGCGAGCGGTCCACCGTAGCCGCCTGGGGCATGCTTTATCCGCTGGGCGAGGCAGGGTCGGCAAGCGCATGACATGCTTGATGTGAAATCTTTGCTGAGCTTTGATAGAAATATGCTTATACGGCGTTAGTTGACGCCAAGCTGGGGTGCAGGCATTCAAATTTCGAGGCGGCGTCGTTCCGATCAGTTCGGAACAGGGACGCTGGACCCCGAATTTTCGCTTAACTCCAATGCGTGGCACCGAATGTCCGTACATTTGGGCAAGAATAGGGGATTATGTCGTCAGAAGCGATAACTTCACGCGGCGGGGTGGCGAAGGAGCCGATCAGGTTCAACCGACCGACGATGCTCGGCGTCGGGACCATGGTGTGGCTCTCTTCTGAGGTCATGTTCTTCTCGGGCCTCTTTGCCGCGTACTTCACACTCCGGGCCAATGCACATGGGCCGTGGCCGCCCGCTGATATCAAGCTCGACGTGCTTCAGTCGGGGATCTTCACGATCATCCTGGTTGCATCGTCGTTCACGATGCAAAAGGCGGTGTACGAGGCGGAGCACGGGCGGAAGCAGTCGGCCATCCGGTGGATCGTCGCCACGCTCATAATGGGCGCAGCCTTCGTTTCCAACCAGGCCTATGAGTGGACTCACGTGCTCTTTGCGCCGTCCACGAACGCTTTCGGCTCGCTCTTCTTCGTGATGACAGGCCTGCACGGGCTGCACGTGATTCTGGGCCTGGTGGGAATGATCTTCCTGATCGGGCGAATGGCCGGCAAGACCAGCGACCCGGGCGAACTCGCGGTTCTCCAGTCGCTTAGCTATTACTGGCACTTTGTAGATGTGGTCTGGGTAGGCCTCTACTCGGTGCTCTTCCTCATCCACTAGGGAGTTCGAGAATTGTCGATAGAACGGCGCAGGGCCGCCAAGCTTCCCAATCTGAAGCGGCGCGTGCTATTGCCGGCAGCGGTCGGGGTCGCTGCTGCAGGGATCACCACGCTGGCACTGCTGCCGCAGGCCGGTGCGGCACAGTCCAACAACCCCTCAGATCTCGGTAACTACGGCTATACGGGCTCGTATATCTACGGGGGCACCCAAAGTAAGGGCGGGGGTCCCATCACGTACGAGAAGCTCAATCCCGCTTCGATCCCGTACGGCAAAACGCTCTTCCTCGAGAGCTGCTCCACCTGTCACGGCGTGGAGGCCCAAGGGACCTCGCGCGCGCCGAACCTCCAGGGACTAGGAGCTGCGACGATCGACTTCTGGGTGTCCACGGGAAGAATGCCGCTGGCGGATCCGACGGTGCAGGCGGTCCAGAAGCCGCCACGGTTCTCCCGCTCCCAAACTCTTGCGATCGACGCTTACGTCTCCTCCCTCGCCCCTGGAGGGCCGGCGATTCCAAACGTCAATCTAACGCTGGCAAATCTGGCGCAGGGAGAGTCGCTTTTCTCTACCAACTGTGCCGCATGTCATACCATCACCGGTGCCGGCGATGCTCTGGCCAGTGGTGTTTTTGCTCCCAGCCTGATGGCCGCCACCACGACCCAGATCGCGGAGGCCGTGCGCACCGGCCCTGGCAACATGCCCAGGTTCGGCCCTAACACGCTCACCGACCAGCAGGTGGCCGACATCGTCAAGTACGTCGACTACCTGAAGGCTCCTAATGACCGCGGAGGCATGGCCATCGGTCATGTCGGACCGGTGACCGAGGGATTCGTCGGTATCATCATCGGCCTCGGCACCGTCATGCTCGCAGGACTCTGGATCGGCGGGAGGGCCAAGTGACCAAGGTTGAGCGCGATGGGGCGTTCACGCCGCCTGAAGTGGAGATAGTGGAGGGCAAGCGGGGCATGGAGATGCTCGTGGCACTTGCTTTCGTCCTCTCCGTCCTCGCCAGCATCGCCCTGGCGGTCACGTTTGTGCTGGGGGGACAGCCCCAGCTCGAAGGCGTGCTTCTCTTCATCATCCTGGCAGGCATCGGGGTCGGCATGGTCGCCTGGGGCAAGTACCTGGTGCCTCAAGGCCCCTACTCCCAGGAGCGCGAGGTTCTAAAGAGCGAGATCGCCGAGAGGCAGGCCTTCCTTGCCAGCCTCGACCGCGGCCAGCGCCAGATGGGGCGCCGCCCGTTCCTAATGAAACTCATGGGCGCCTCGATCGGCGTCTTCGGACTCGTGAACCTCTTCCCCTTCCTGCGCTCACTCGGTCCGCAGCCCAAGAAGGCCCTTTTCACCACACCGTGGAAGAAGGGCGCCTTGCTGGTGGATGCCAATGGAAGCACAGTCACGGTGAACACGCTCGAGGTCGGAGGTATGGTGACCGTCTTCCCGTCTTATGACGTGGGCGGAGCGATCTCTCAGACCGTGCTGATCAGGGTAGCGAATACAGACATCACCACGCGTCCCGGAAGGGAGACGTGGGGGCCACAGGGTTATCTGGCCTACTCGAAGCTCTGCACCCACGCTGGCTGCCCGGTGGGCCTCTACCAAGAACTCACCCAGCAGCTGCTGTGCCCTTGCCATCAATCTCTGTTCGACGTTCTCACCGGGGCCAACCCGGTCTTCGGCCCGGCCCCGCGGCCGTTGCCGCAGCTTCCCCTGTACGTCGACTCCTCCGGCTACATCCGGGCACAATCCGGGTATGACGAGCCGGTCGGACCTGGATTCTGGGAGCGTGGGGCGTGATCACCCAAACTGCTGACTGGTTCGACGAGCGGCTCGGCATCGCCAAATTCACCCGCAAGTCGCTGAACAAGATCTTCCCTGACCACTGGTCTTTCATGCTCGGGGAGATCGCGATGTACTCGTTCATTGTGCTCCTGTTCACGGGCGTCTTCCTGACCCTGTTCTTCGTGCCGTCGAGCAAGGAGATCATCTACCACGGCGCCTACAAGCCCCTGGATGGCCACAAGGTCTCGGAGGCTTACGCCTCGACCCTGGACCTTTCTTTCTCGGTTCGGGCGGGCCTGGTGATGCGCCAGATGCACCACTGGGCGGCCAACGTCTTCGTTGCCGCCATCGTGGTGCACCTTTGCCGGGTCTTCTTCACCGGTGCCTTCCGCAAGCCGCGGGAGATCAACTGGGTCATCGGCACCATGCTGCTGATCCTGGCGATCGTGAACGGCTTCCTCGGCTACTCGCTGCCGGACGACCTGATCTCCGGTACCGGCATCCGCATCGCCTTCTCCATTCTGCTATCGGTGCCGGTCGTCGGCAGCTACCTGGCGTTCTTCCTCTTTGGTGGGAATTTCCCAGGCCATTCGATCATCCCACGCTTCTATGCGCTGCATATCCTGATCATCCCGGCGCTGATCGCCGGGCTGCTGGGCGCGCACCTCGCGATCATGTGGCACCAGAAGCACACCCAGTACAAGGGGAAGGGCAAGAGCGAGCGCAATGTCGTCGGCGTGGCGATGTGGCCGGCCTACGCGCTGCAAGCGGGAGGGTTCTTCTTCCTGACCGCTGCGGTCATCGCCATTCTCGGCGGCCTGGTCCAGATCAATCCGATCTGGCTTTACGGCCAGTACATCCCCTACAAGGTCTCCTACGCGGTACAGCCGGACTGGTATATGGGCTGGCTCGATGGGGCGCTCAGGCTCATGCCGAGCTGGGAGATCGTTGGCTTCGGCCATATGATCCCCACGGTCTTCTTCCCAGCTGTCCTGCTGCCGGGTATAACCTTCACGGCGCTGGCGCTGTGGCCGTTCATCGAGAAGAAGATCACCAAGGACACCGCGGAGCACCACCTGCTGGACAATCCGCGTGACGTCCCTTGGCGGACATCCGTAGGGGTGGGGGTGCTCGCCTTCTACGTCGTCCTCTTCTTTGCCTCCTCGACGGACGTGCTCGCAAACAGCTTCCAGCTTTCGCTCAACTTTGTGCTTTGGGGCTTCCGCATTCTCCTGTTCGTGGTTCCTCCGATTGCTGCCTTCGTGGCCTACAAGGTGGCCAAAGAGGCGGGCTCGGTTCCGGGCACCGGGCGGCGCAAGCGGGCGAACGTCATCCTGCGCAACGCGCAAGGCGCCTACTACACCGAGCAGACCGCGCCTCGTTCCCCCCAGCACGAGGAAGAGGTGGCCGAGGAGCTTCCCGAAGAGGTGGTCTACCACGCACTCGATCGCGACCATCGCGATGAGCTGGTGGGGACCGCCGCCCCCTCCGGGGCCGGCGGGCCTGCGGGATCGCCATCGCACCCGGGCGTGGATCTTGGCCCCCTGCCATCAGGTGGCAGCGGGATCTTTCGCATACCGCGTGTTCGCCGCTCCGCAGCGCCTGACGATAATGGGGAGCCCATCGGAGGGATCGGCGACCGTGGCTGAGAACTGCATACGGGGCTGGTCCAGTCCCCAGACCATGGCGGCCCGGATGCCGGGCCGCACCGGAACCGCCATCGACCGAGGAATTGTCTGGTGAAGAAGTTGAATTTCAGGACAGATACCCAAGCCGGACGGAGTGGACGTCGCCTGGCTCTCGTCAGACCAGGGTGGCGCATACCCCTGGCGCTGGGTGGTGCGGCGCTGGCGCTTTCGGCCTGCAATGTCACCGACTTCGGCATGCATACCGGAGCCACAACCCAGGGTCACGACATTTTCAGCCTCTACCAGACCTTCATCTACATGGTGATAGTGGTCGCGGTGGTCACCTTCGGCGGGCTGCTCTACGTACTGGTGCGCTTCGGCCGCCGGAAGGACGACCAGGTGCCCCACCAGCGCCATTCGAATGTGAAGATCGAGATCATTTACACGGTCATACCGGCCATCATCGTGGGCGCGATCTTCTTCATGAGCGTTAGTACGGAGAACAAGGTGGATGCGATTTCCCCGAACCCGAGCCTGAACCTCACCATCACGGCCTTCCAATGGGGTTGGCGCTTCACCTACCCCAACGGCGTCAGCATCGTCTCCCAGGGTGAGAACTATCCCCAGATGGTGCTGCCGGAGGGGGAGACCACGAAGGTGAAACTTGTCTCCAAGGACGTGGTGCACGGGTTCTACATCGCCGCGTTCGATTTCTCCCGCTACGCCCTGCCGGGGTTCACCAACTACTTCGATCTGACCCCGAACAGGCTCGGCACCTTTGTCGGGCGCTGTTCGCAGCTTTGCGGCCTTTACCACGCTGAGATGCTCTTCAGCGTGAGAGTCGTCACGCCGGCGCAGTTCAATGCCTGGCTCAGTTCTCAAGGAAAGGGTGCTACGGCATGACCATTGCCGAGGAGAGAAGCGAACTCGCGCACGAACCCGAAGCCGACGCCCAGCACGGCCCCACCGGAATCTACAAATGGCTGACCTCCACCGATCACAAGGTGATCGGCAAGAACTACATGTACACCTCGCTCGTCTTCCTGATGATCGCGGGCGCCATGGCCATGATCATCCGGGCCCAGCTGGTGCAGCCCAACGGGCACATCGTCTCCCAGCAGATGTACAACGAGCTGTTCACAATCCACGGCTCGATGATGCTGTATCTCTTCGCAGGGCCTTTTGCCTTCGGAGGATTCGCCAACTTCATCCTGCCGCTGCAGATCGGGGCGCCTGACATGGCCTTCCCGCGTCTGAACGCTCTTTCGTACTGGCTGTACCTTACCGGCGGAACCACCATGCTCATGGGATTCTTCGTGAACGGCGGTGCCGCGGCCTTTGGCTGGGTCTCCTATGCCCCGCTCTCCAGTTACACGTACTCGCCCGGGCCGGGGCCGGACTTGTGGATCGTCGCCATCATCCTGACAGGCTTTTCAGGTATCTTCACCGCCGTCAATTTGGTGACGACCGCCTTCTACCTCCGCGCTCCGGGAATGACCATGTTCCGGATGCCCATCTTCACCTGGAACATGGTGGTCACCGGCATCCTGATCCTGATCGCCTTCCCGATCCTGACGGCAGCCATGGTCATGCTCTATGCGGACCGGCACTTGGGCACCCACTTCTTCACCGTCGCGGGAGGTGGCTCGCCGGTCATGTGGCAGAACTTGTTCTGGTTCTTCGGCCACCCGGAGGTCTACATCTTGGCGCTGCCATACTTCGGCATAGCCTCGGAGATCTTCCCGGTCTTCGCCAAGAAGCCGATCTTCGGCTACAAGGGCCTGGTCTTCGCGACTCTCGCCATCGCCGGTCTTTCCACCGGCGTTTGGGCCCACCACATGTACACCACCGGCACGGTGCTGCTTCCCTTCTTCGCCGCTCTTTCACTACTCATCGCCGTGCCGACCGGGATCAAGGTGTTCACCTGGATCGGAACACTCTGGGGCGGAAATCTGCAGTTCAGGGTCCCGCTGCTGTTCGCGCTGGGCTTCCTGGTCACATTCACCATGGGTGGCTTCTCCGGTGTGATGCTCGCATCGCCGCCTTTCGATTTCGCGGTGCACGACACCTACTTCGTGGTTGCCCACTTCCACCAGGTCCTTGCTGGAACCGCTATCTTTGCGGGCTTTGCGGGCTTCTATTACTGGTATCCCAAGCTGACCGGTCGAATGATGCGAGAGGGCTTGGGGAAGCTGCAGTTCTGGATTGCCTTTATCGCCTTCAACATGACCTTCATCCCGCAATACCTCGCCGGCCTGCGCGGCATGCCCAGGCGTATTCCCGTCTACCTGGTTAGCGACCATGTGACCTTCCTGAACCAGGTTTCCTCGGTCGGGGCCTTCCTCACCGGCTTTTCCTTCCTCATCTGGCTGCTGAATCTATGGATCAGCTGGCGCAGGCCCATACCCGCCGGCGACAATCCCTGGGACGGCCACACCTTGGAGTGGGCGACCTCTTCGCCCCCACCGCATCACAACTTCACGTCGCTGCCGCCGATCCGTTCTCAGCGCCCCGTTTGGGACAAGAACCATCCCGAGTACGCCGACTACACCACCGACCATGACGGGACGCCCAAGAAGGAGGTCGAGCCCCGATGAAGGTCGAATATCGTGTCTACCTCGGAATCGGCATTTTCGTTCTGATCGTCACCGTGGTCTACTTCTTCTGGGCCAAGGAGTACGGTGGCGCGATGATGCTCTTCGGCACGGCCGGCCTGGGCTTACTGCCGGCGCTCTACCTGGGTTGGTGGAAGCGGCGCATGGAGCCCCGCCCGGAGGATGTGGAGGAAGCCACCGTGGCGGAAAACCGGGGGGCGGTGGGGGCATTCCCAGACCACACCATTTTCCCCTTCGTGCTCGGCATCGGAGCCTTCCTCACCGCCCTTTCCCTCGTCTTCGGACCCTCGACGGCAGTGATCGGCCTCGCACTGATCGTCTTCGCGGCCACCTCCGCGACACTCGAGTCGCGCCGGGGTGGTACGGTCTGATCGATGCTCCGGGCCTTGGGCCCGACTCGGACAAATAGGCCTGTCGTCTTGGGCCGTTCCTTTGGGGGCGGCCCAAGCCCTTTCTCAGCTTTTTTCGGTAGGATCGTGACGTGTCGTTTGTAACCAATACGCTGCTGTCCTTGCACGGCGTGGTTGCGCTGGTGGCGATCTTCATCTTCCCGGCGCTGGAGTCCTCCGTCTTCCTCGGGTTCGTCTTTCCTGGAGAGACCGCAGTGCTGCTGGGCGGCGTGCTTGCCTACGAGCACCGCATTCCGCTGGCCGCGGCGATGGTCGCGGCGATGGCCGGGGCGATCATCGGCGACACGGTCGGCTATTGGGTCGGGCGCGAATTCGGTAGGCGAATCCTGGATTCCCGCAGCGGCCGGCTGATCAAGAAGGAGCATGTTCGCACAGCTGAGGATTTCATCGCCCGCCGGGGCGGGTTCGGCGTCTTCCTGGGCCGCTTTGCCGCCGCCCTCCGGGCGATCGTTCCCGGCTTGGCCGGCATGTCCGGCATGCGCTATCGCACCTTTGTCATCTTCAACATCCTCGGCGGCGTCGCCTGGGCGGTTACTTTCACCATGGCCGGATACCTGGCCGGTGCCAGCTTCCGTACCGTTGAGTCAGTGGCGGGCAAGGCGGGATACGCGCTGGCCGCAGTGCTTGTGCTGGGAATAGTCGCGGTGGTCCTATTCAAGAGGCGGCGGTCGGCTGGAGCTCAGCCTGCCTTGGCGGCCGATGACCCGGCCACCATCATCGAGGCAAACCGGACCGAGGAGGCCTAGGCCGCTGCTCGACGCTTCAGCCGATCCATCAGGAATGGCAGCGTGTAGGAGACAAAGGCGCGGAGGTGATTGGCCGCGCTCGCTTCGGTGCGGAGCTGCGAGGCCAGCCTGGCGAAAAGGCCCCAGTCGCGGCCGAGCGCGGCGGCAACCATGAAGCGTTGCACGTGCCACGCCGCTATGACCTCGACGAATCCACTCTCGAAGTACCTTTGCTCCCGCTCCCGGGCGACTATGTCCGACGCACGGGCGGCCAGCGTGCGCACATCCTTGGAGACGCCACTGGGGTTGTCGCGGTAGAAGACCGTCGGAGATCTGACCAGAACCGCTGGTCCCAGCTTGGCAACGCGCAGCCACATGTCCCAGTCCTCGGCGCTGTCCATGCGAGGGTCAAATCCTCCGGCCTGCTCGATGGCGCTGCGGAGCGCCAGTACGCTCGAGGTTTGGAAGCGGTTCAGGATCGCGATGTGCGAAGCGTAGAGACGCTGAATCGGGGGGTCGTCATCGGCGGTCAATTCGGCGGGGTTGCGAGACCAGTCGGTGGCGATGATCACCGCCTCCGGGTGAGCTTCGTGTGCCACCAGCTGGATCGCCAGTTTCTTCGGGTGCCAGGCGTCGTCACCATCGAGGAAGGCCACCCACTCGCCGGTTGCGGCCTGCAGCCCGCGGTTGCGGGTCGCGGAGGGGCCCCCGTTCCGGCCGGTGAGAAGTGCCACTTCCCTTTTTTCCTTGAAAGGCTCGATGGCCGACAGCGAGGCGTCCGCGGATCCATCGTCCACGACGATGATTTCTTCCGGTGCGTGGTTCTGGGCGAGGACGCTTCTGATGGCCTGGGCGATGGTGTCCTGATTGTTGTAGCAGGTGATGATGACGCTGATGCTGGGAGGCTGGGTGCCGGCGATGTCACCCATCCTCAGCCGTTGACCACTATGGAGTCAGAGAAGAGGCGTTCTGCGGCCTGGGCCACCGCCTCGCGGTCGTCCAGATGGAGTAGCTGCTTGCCGACCCGGATCGAGGTCTCGTGCCCGCGCCCGACGATTACCACGCCATCGTCCGGGCCGGCCTTCTTCATCGCGAAGCAGATGGCCTCCTGGCGGTCCGGCTCGATGTGCACGTGCCGTCCGGGAGTGTCGAGCGTCCCCAGCAAGAGCTGGGCGATGATGTCATGGGGATCCTCGTCTCCCGGGTTGTCAGTGGTCAGCACCGCCAAATCCGCAGTGGCAAGAGCCCTACCCAAGGCGGGGCGCTTGAGGCGGTCGCGTCCACCTCTTGCGCCTCCCACCACAAACACCCTGCCATCTTTGCCAAGCAGGGAACGAACGGTGGAAATCAGGCTGGCGATTGCATCGGGGGTGTGGGCGTAGTCGACCACGACCATGGAAGGCTGACCGGCCTCCACCAGTTGGAAGCGCCCTGCCACCGAATCACATCCGGCTATTCCGCGCCGGGCGCCATCGGGGTCGGCCCCAAGCTCAAGTGCGGCGATATAGGCCGCTGCCGCATTAAGGGCGTTGGCGGGCCCGACGATGCGCGTCGACATGGCGATCGATTCGCCGTCGTGGAGCAAGGTGAAGCGGGTGCCATCGTGAGTGACGCGCACGTTTTTGACCACGTAATCTGCATCCGGGCTGGTGCCGTAGGTTACGTGCGCAACTGATAGCTGGCTGGCCAGCCTGCGGCCCCACTCGTCGTCCACCGAGACGATGGCGAAGTCGCAGCGCGAGGAGTCGAAGAGCTGCGCCTTGGCGTAGTAGTACTGCTCGATGGTGCCGTGATAGTCGAGGTGCTCGGCGCTCAGGTTGGTGAAGATTCCCACCCGGAAGTGGGCCGAGTCGACACGGCGCTGGTCGAGGCCGTGGGAGGAAACCTCCATTGTGACCGTCTGGACCCCGGCGTCAGCCATTTCGGCCAGCATCGCCTGCAGGTCGGGAGCCTCGGGCGTCGTGAAGGTGGACGGGCCTCGCTTGCTGGCGGAGCGAAATTCGATAGTGCCGATGATGCCGGTTCGAACGCCCACCTCGGTCAGTGCCGCATCGAGAAGAAACGAGGTGGTGGTCTTGCCGTTGGTGCCGGTTATGCCGACCAGGTTGAGCCTCCGAGATGGGTAGCCGAAGACCATGCTGGAAGCCAGGCCCAGCGCTTGGCGCACGGAAGGTACCACGAGCCTCGGCACGTGTCGAGGAACCAGCGGGCTGTCGGCATACTTGGCCGCGATCATTACCGCGGAAGCGCCTCGGTCCACCGCATCTGCAGCGAACTGGATCCCGTTTTGGAGCGAGCCGCGCGCGGCCGCGAAGAGATAATCAGGCTTGACCTGGCGCGAGTCGTGCGTAATTCCGACGATCTCCGTGTCAGGGCCTATCAAGCGAGCGTCCGGTAGCCGTTCGGCGATTTCGGAGAGCTTCAATGGCACGCTGGGGCATCCTCGCGGTGTCGTTCAGGTCAAAACTACACCCTAGAAGCCCGAAATGAGAATCGGAGAAGCCCCAGGTCTTCTCAGTAATTGCCCAGGTTTTGCCCTTGCCCGGCCATGAATTCACGTCTCGGGCCTTCCTCGGCCAGGACGAAGGTGTGGCTCATCGAGCGCCATGCCCCGTTCACCGGCCTGCCGTCCGGTGTTGGCTCCTTGGCAGGATGCTCCGGGAAATCGACTACCAGCGAAGGCCGGACTCCGAAGACCGCATCAGTGGGCAGGTAGCGGTCTCCGGAGACGAAGAGGTGAGTTACGAGAGGGGAGTACCCTTCCGCGGTGATCAGGAAGTGCAGGTGCGCCGGCCTCATTTCGCTGCGCCGGGTGGCGGCCAACAGCCTGCCCACCGGACCGTCCGCGGGAACGGGATAGGCCGAGGGGAGGATGCTCCAGAAGCGCACAGCCCCTTGGGGCCCGGTGAAGAAGTGTGCGCGATTGGCCATCGTATCTCGGTTGCGCTGCACGTCGTACAAGCCGTCGTCCCCTGCCCCCCACACCTCAACTCGCGCGGAGGGGATGGGCTCGCCGGACTCGGAGCGCACTTCGATCTCCACCCAGCAGGGCGTGCCCGGTGCCTCACGGGCGATGTCGTCCCCCTCGTGGGCGAGGGGGGATCCCTTGGCAAAGAAGGGGCCGAGCACGGTCGGCTCGGTGGCCATGGGATTGGACGGCGCATTCACAAGGACGGTCTGCATCGAGGCCCCTAGAACGTCGGAGAGAAGGATCAACTCCTGGCGGCGGTCGTCGCTGATGTGTCCGGCCTGAGTGAGGAAGTCGATACCCGCGCCCCACTCCTCGGGAGTGAGGCGAATCTCCCGGATGAACGAGTGGAGGTGGGTGACCAGCGAAGAGAGGATCTCCTTGAGGCGGGGGTCGGCCGCTGCGAAGCTTCGTACCACCTCTGCGGTCAGGGCCTCTTCCCGCGCGCCGTTGACGTTCCCGTCGATGCTCATTCTCCGGTCACCTCCGCTCATATGGCGATCCGTCCTTCGAGGGCCCACCGTAGAAGCCGACGGCCGACCCGCTGCCCAGGAAAAGCCCGCAGTCCGCCCCTGAGTCCGTCGTAGCGAGGGCCCGAGAGGCATACCGGGGGGCTAAGGCGGCGATGCTGGGCAGCTGGGCAAAGGGGAAGGCGTCATCGGACCGCGATGCCAGGCTTCCCATGCCACCGTTGCAGATGAGTGAGCAGTAGCGAGCACTCACGCTGCACCCCTTCTCGGGGTTCCGCCCCTGTTCCCAGGATTGGTTCTGGCCTCACCGGGAACGGCCTTGCATGACTGCGAAGGTCTTACGTTCCCTCCTCCGGCACCGGATGATCCGGGCTCGGAGCCGAGTCCCCCACCGCTGCCGGCGGGACTGGCGGGCTTCGGGGCCGTGGCTCCAACTGAGCCACAACTGGCATGACCCGGCCAGTCGCGGAGATTCACTGCTGCGTTGTCCCCCCGGTCTACCAACTCGCCGGTTGTGGCACAGACGAGTTGTCTGGCGAGCTTCCTCGGCTCGGTCAAGCGGCACCCACAGATGTGATGGACCTGCGATGAGGCGAACCAACGGTCGGCGACGGTGAGGGTGGTTCCCCGCCACGCCATCTTGTAGGCGAGCTGTGGCCTGATCT
>JAJYNL010000038.1 GCA_021786375.1 Actinomycetes bacterium | reverse complement strand
GGTTACAACACATGCGTGCGAGCCGCCGGCCGTGGTTAGCCGCGAGCGAACTCCTCGATCATGTCGTGCGCCACGTTGTCGCGATACTGAACCGGGGGCGACTTCATGAAGTACGCCGAAGGGCCGAGCAGCGGTCCGCCGATTCCCCGGTCCTTGGCAAGCTTGGCGCAGCGCAGAGCGTCGATAATCACCCCGGCGGAGTTGGGGGAATCCCACACCTCCAGCTTGAGCTCGATGTTCAGCGGGACGTCTCCGAAGTTGCGGCCCTCGAGGCGAATGTAGGCCCACTTGCGGTCCTCGAGCCAGGCAACGTGGTCGGATGGCCCGATGTGCACGTTGTTGGCCTCGATACCGTTGTCGAGCTGGCTTGTGACGGATTGGGTCTTCGAGATTTTCTTGGACTCGAGGCGCTCGCGCTCGAGCATGTTCTTGAAGTCCATGTTGCCGCCGACGTTCAGCTGATAGGTCCGGTCGAGCACCAGCCCGCGATCCTCGAACAGCCGTGCCAGCATGCGATGCACGATGGTCGCGCCCACCTGGCTCTTGATGTCGTCGCCAACGATCGGCACATTGGCCTCGGTGAACTTGGCGGCCCATTCGGGGTCGGAGGCGATGAAGACGGGAATGGCGTTCACGAAGGCGACCTTGGCATCGATGGCGGCCTGGGCGTAGAATTTCTGCGCCGCTTCCGACCCGACCGGCAGATAGCTGACGAGGACGTCGGCACCGGTCTCGCGAAGGACCTGAACCACATCCACCGGCTCGGCCGGCGACTCCTCGATCGCGTTCCGGTAGTACTTGCCAAGCCCGTCCAGTGTCGGACCCCGCATTACCATCACACCAAGGTCTGCCACATCGGCGAACTTGATCGTGTTGTTCAATCCGCCCCACATGGCCTTGGACATATCCACGCCTACCTTGGTCGCATCGATGTCAAAGGCTGCCACGAACTCGATGTCACCGACGTGGTAGCCGCCTAGGGCCACGTGCATCAGCCCGGGAACCTGCTCGTCGGCGGGCGCGTTGCGGTAGTACTCAACGCCTTGAATAAGTGAGTTGGCGCAGTTGCCCATACCGGCAATCGCCACCCGTACCTTCTTTTCGCCCATCTGCTCCCTTTCGTTAATCGTCATTTCCGCCGCATTCATATACGACGGACCTTTTCAGTGAATGTCCACACTTTCAGCGGCGGAGCCTGCTTCCAGCCATCCGAGAACTGACTTGACGAAGCCGATCTCGGAGTCCATGAGTTCCGCCAACCTCCGATGGATCTGGGCCCTAAGGCCACCCTCGGGCACGGCGGCACGCGAACGGGCACGCATTTTCCCCTCCAGCACCAAGAGCCGTTCGCGGGTGCGCTCAGCAACCATTGAGCGCTCCGAGTCCTGTGCTAGGTAAAGCCAGGCCATGAACTCGCCCTCTGATTCGAGCGGAAGTGTCTCCAGAAGCTGTGCGTGCAGCTTCCTACCCACGTCGGTGAGACGAAATACCCGCTTCTGGCGGACCGAGCGGTCTCCTTGTCCGAGAGGGGCGGACCGCGCTCTCCTCTCCAGAGACATGGCCAGGTCGCCCGTCAAGGAGCCTGTGGCTCCAATGAAGGAGGGCCCGGATTCCACGTAGGATGCCACCGCTCCTCGCTCCTCCAGGCGCGCGAGCGCCGGATAGAGGGAGCCGAAGGAGAACTGGAAGAGGGGACCCGCAGTTTCAGCCAAGCTCTTGCGGATCTGATAACCATGCATCTCGCCGCTGCGCAGCAGGGACAAAACCGCCAGGTCAAGCAGTTGTGACGGCGCCTTCCTCATCCTTTCACCTCCTCCCGGATACCGGCTGCTATATCAGTCCGATATATCAACTGATATTTCATTGAGAAATACTAGCCGAGACGTGCTTCCATTGCGCATTCCTGTTTGCGGTGCGCGCGATGAGCGGAAACCGTACCCGTGGGGAGGGCTCGATAGCATGTGATACGAGATGGAGATCCGGGCCAAAGTGCAGCCAATGTGGGAGAGCGACGACAGGACCGTCGACTATGCCCTGGCTCGCCTGGCCGTGTTGCGTGAATTTCGGAGAGGGCGTCTTTCCAAGCCGGAGGTCTGTGACGCTCAACCCGAGCTGATTCGAGCGGCGTCTCACCTTGGACGGCCAAAGCAGGAGCCCTGCCCCATTTGTGAGAGCGAGAACCTGGTTTCGGTCATGTACGCCTTCGGGCCGAAGTTGCCCGCACACGGCCAATGCCTGGAGGGTCCCGCCGACCTCTCGAAGCTCAATGCCTCGGCAAGCGCAAACAAGGTGTACTACGTCGAGGTGTGCCTTGCATGCCGTTGGAATCATCTCGAGCGGATGTCCGTGCTCGGAGCCGGCGACGCGGCGAGCGCCTGAGGTCCCATGAAATTCGAGGCGGCCCGGATCGTCGGTCTATTTGAAGGCTGGTAGCCTTGTGTTCGGTGCCTGCAGCTTCGAGCGCGGGACACTGGAGGTGAAGATCATGCACACTGAGCGTGTGACTGTGCCTTTCGTCCGCTCGTCAAAGGTACGTAACGGCTCCGAGCCCTTGACAATGGTTACGGCCTATGACTTCCCGGGGGCCCGCATGGTGGACCATGCGGGAGCGGACATGATCCTGGTGGGGGATTCGCTCGCCATGGTCGTGCTAGGCCATCCCGACACTCTTTCGGTGACCGTAGAGGACATGGCTCACCACACCAAAGCGGTGGCAGCCGCAAAGCCGATGGCGCTCGTGATCGCCGACATGCCTTGGATGAGCTATCACACCGGCAAGCGCGACGCGGTCAGGGCGGCTGCAAAGCTGGTCAGGGCCGGTGCTGAGGCCGTAAAGATTGAAGGTGGCGCAAAGCGCGCGAAAGCCATCAAGGCAATCGTGGATGCGGAGATTCCGGTGGTCGGTCACCTGGGCCTCACGCCGCAGTCGGTAAACGCGATGGGCGGCTTCAGGGTCCAGGGCAAGACGGCGGAGGCCGCGCGTGCCCTGGTTGAGGACGCTCTCGCGGTCCAGGAGGCAGGCGCATTCACCGTTGTGCTTGAGGGGATTCCCGACGCATTGGCCCGAGTGATCACCGAAAAGCTGGATGTGCCGACCATCGGCATCGGTGCCGGCGCCGGCTGCGACGGTCAGGTGCTCGTCTTCCACGACGTGCTCGGGATCACCGAGGGCCGGAGGCCGAAGTTCGTGAAGACCTACGCGGAGCTCGAGACCATTGGCGTGGAGGCACTGGGCCGCTTCGTGAAGGACGTTCGCACCGGGCATTTCCCTCTCGACGAGCACTCCTACCATGACACGACAGGCGAGATCGGCAAGATCTACGGCTGAGGGGGGTCGGCGAGGCGGCTAAATGATGCCGAGCCAGCGCTGGATGCGACCGAGCGAATGTTTCCGCCCGTGTTGCCCCAAGTCAGGGAGGGGACCGGTACGGTGTCGGCACCTCCAGGGGGCACGGCGTTTCCAGTCCTGTTTGCATGTCAGGGCAAGGCCGGGTTCGTACGCGTATTGTTTGACGCGGGCGCGGTCTGACGGAGTTCGCATGGCCTTTTGACTACTTCAGCCCGTAACGTGTCTGCGAATGCAGCACGACCAACCAGCCCAAGTGCGGTCACCGTTGATCACGCCGGGTCTGCCGCACTGGTGTTGTAGGTCCGCATTTTAGTTGCTGCCGCAAGGAGCGCAACGAGGAACGGGTGGGGCCTTCCAGGTTCACTCGAGGTCTGGGGCACGAAGAGGGTAGCAATGAAGAAGGGATGCGACGGAAGTTCGAGGATGCGGGGCTCCCCGTCAGCGTCGGTCCCGCTGAGCGAGAGACCAGCCTCGATGATGGTATCGAGATAGGCCGGGTTGAGGCCGAAGTTGCAGTAGTAGCGCTCGCTCGCCGACGTGGACCGATAGGCGGCCGCGGCGGCGGTGCCCTCCTTGATATGGACCGTCATGGTCCGGCCAGCCAGGGAACAGGAGAGCGGCGTGATGAAGAGCACAGATGCGTACGGATCGTATTCAGCGTGCTGGGCATCTGAGAAGCCGGCCACGCTGCGGGCGAATTCCAAGACTACGTGCTGAAAACCCCCACACGTCCCGAGCAGCGGTACCCCGTGCTGGCGGGCGTATTTGATTGCTTCAAGTGCTCCGCCGAGGCTACGGTATGGCGAGCCAGGAGCGATCACCAAACAGTCAAAGGACGCGAGCATCACCGTGGCCCGATCTTTGATCCGGTCGGTTCCAACCCAGGAAATCTCAATATCAATGTCCAGCTTGTCGGCGGCATGTCGGAGGGCTGCGCTGGTTGCAACGTGAGTCTCGTTGTTCGAGACGAAATCTCCTATGACGCCGACGCGGACCATGACAAAAGTTTAAGGCGTCCAGGTGATGGGCATTGCCGACCGGCTGTTCAGCGGGCTCGAAGTGCCAGACGAGTGCCAGGCGCAGAGTAGGTAGACAGTAGGTAGCTGACGGCACCCCCCCCTCGGCCGGACCAGTCTTCACGGGTGTCGCAGATTGCCCATCCGCTGTTTGTCGGTCCTTGGACCCCCCATTTTTGGATGCACCGTTGGCAGTTGGAGACTGACGGAGTGGCGATGGTCAAGGTACGGGGCGAGGTATGACCCGGCTGGCCGAGGGCGACGATCACGGCAGAACGAGGACTGAATCTGGCACCGGTCCTACTTCTGCGTGAACGCGGCCAGCGTTCGCGAAATCGATGGCCAGGGAGTTGATGTAATTCGCCCATTTGAGCTGCGCTACGAGCTGCGAACTCACTTGCAGCGCGATCAAAGCGGCGGAACCCAAGTTTGGCGCGGTGTGCTGAAATTCCGCGCTCTCTTCGGTGCAACGAGCTGCTCCGAGGTGCCACGTTGTCGTTCCCCTAACTACGGGCAAAGGCCGCGATTCGCTGCAAAGAAGCGCCTTGGCTCAGGCCTCTGTGCGGTCTCCGCCTGTTCCTCTAGCTCGACCTGGCGCCAAGCGCCCCATTCAAGCCGGGAATGGTTCTGGGCCACGAGCTCAGTTATGGACTGTGCGAGTTCGCCGAAGCGAGAACTCGGCTTGGTTGGTTGTTATACGACGGTGCCGCGAGTCGAAGATAAAGATCTCGTGCCAAGGTGCAAATGGGAAACGGCTCTTTCCAGGCGCTCAACCGCCAAGGCCAGGTCCTTGGGAGGGAGGCTGAAAGGAAGTCGGATAAAGTTCTCAAGAGTTCCGGCGGATCCGAATCGCGGACCCGCGGCCAGGCGAAGTTGGTACGATTCCGCCGCGGTGACTAGCGCGGTACTTATCGGCTCGCCAAGGTTGGCCCACAGTGAGAGGCCACCGGGTGGTACTTGAAACTGCCATCCTGGCAGGTGCGTTCCTAGGGCCGCAATCAGGGCATCGCGCTGGATGCGGAGCATTTCCCGGCGTGAATTGAGAAGATCCGAAGGATTGGACAGTAATTGGGCCGCGAGAAGCTGGCCGAGGATTGGACTCGCCATGTCCAGCGTTGCCCGGGCCTGTACAAGATGTGCCACGATGGTGCGGTCCGCACGCACCCAGCCAATACGCAATCCTCCCCAAAAGGCCTTGCTCATTGATCCGACTGAGATGACGGTATCGCCCCGTCCGTAACTCGCGAGGGGTGGGGGAAGGTCTGAGTTGTCAAGTCCGAGCTCGACGAACGTCTCGTCCACCACCAATCTCGATCCGCTGGCTTCAGCCGCTTCAACGACGAAGGCCCGGCTTGCGGAGTCCAAGAGCCGCCCAGTCGGGTTGTGAAAATCAGGAATAAGGTAGGCCAGTCGCGGAAGGACTTGGCGAATGGCTGTCCCCAAAGCTGTGACGGAGTCGCTGATTCCTACGGCAATCACCCTGGAGTGATTCCGAGTCAGTACATCCAGAGCGCCGGGGTAAGTCGGAGATTCGATCAAGACCGGATCGAGTGGCTCGGCTAATGCGCGGACGGTGAGGTCGATCGCCTGCTGCGCGCCGTTGGTGATGAAGATCTGCTCCGGCGAAGTCGGAAGCCCTCTGCTGGCATAGCGCTCGGCGACCGCCTCGCGGAGGATAGCCACACCTCGCGAGTCGTACCCGTGGTCTGTCAGGTACCTCGGCAGCAGAGCGCTTGCTGAAGCGAGGGCCACCATAATCTTTTCGTCGCCGGGCGGTGCGGCAACGGCCAGATCAAGCCACTCCGATCCTTCGGGTATCGCGGGTCCCCACGGTGCGCCGCGCCGCCCCCGTCCTGCTGGAAGCGTGCTCCAGCTCCCCCCGCCGCGGCGACTCTCTATGAAACCTTCCTCCCTTAGCAAGCTGTAGGCGGCTGAAATCGTGGTCCGACTTACTGATAGGGCGGATGCCAGCGGGCGCTCCGCTGGCATCCGAACTCCAAGAGGGATTCGAGCGTCGAGAATCAGGGATCGAAGCGCCGCGGCGAGCCGATTGTAAAGCGGCCCTCTGGTTCCGAACGAGGGCCAGTCGCCAAGTAGAGGTACCAGATGATAGCTGTCGATTGACCGTGATTTAGAGACCAGTGGGTCCAAATTGGATACTGATTGCACTGCCATCCGGCTTTACGCTACTCGCATGGCACTGAAACACGGGGGGAACGAGGGGTTTTCGGGTTTCGGCCGATTAATTGCCAGCGTGGTTGCTCCGCTCCCACCAGAGCATCGCAGACGGAGAGTCGCACAGCTCTTGGCTGGACTCTTTCTTTACGGGCTTAGTGACTCGATGCTCGTGTTGTCCGGGCTTGGTCTCGATCCCTGGGACGTTTTTCAGCAGGGGCTGGCGCAGCACAGCAGCGTAACGATTGGCACCTGGTCCATTCTGGTTGGACTTGGCGTGCTCGCATTATGGATACCGCTTCGTCAACGGCCGGGATTCGGCACCCTGGCAAACGTGGTCTTGATCGGTTCCACCATGAATCTCGTTCTGGCGCTCGCCCCGGTCCCACATGGATGGGTGCGTTGGCCGATAATGGTTTCCGCCGTTGCCCTGAATGGCGTGGCCACTGGGTGCTATATCGGTGCTGGTCTCGGTCCGGGTCCAAGGGATGGGTTGATGGTGGGCATTGCGGCTCGGGGTCAATCGATTCGCGTTGTCCGAACGCTGATCGAAGCAACAGTGCTCTTGATCGGCTGGTTGCTTGGCGGTAGGGTCGGATTCGGCACCCTGGCGTACGCACTGGCAATCGGCCCCCTGGCACACATAATGATCCCTCGCTTTACGGTTCTTGTCCGCCAAGAGGGCAGACGAGCGAGGCGCCTGGCCGAGCCATGATTCTTCCCGCTCACGGGCTGTGCGAGCCGGCTAAGGTGACCGGCCCCGACTGTCAGGGGAGAGATGGCCGGCGCAGGAGTTGGTCGAAAGAGGTCAGATGCCGCCATGGTCCTCGGGCTGAACCGCCGGAAGACTTGGAGTTGACCCGACCTGTTTCCTCGCTTAGGGTCGACTGCGCCACGACTACCAGAACGTTCAGCGGCGCTGAGGCCAACGTCAACGGGAGGTGGTCCTAGGTGTCGATCAGGTGCTGGAGGTGCTCTAATACCTGGTGGGCGAGAGTGAGAACCGGCTTCGAGTTCAATTCCGCGCCGATCCGGGTTATGATCTCGGCCGCGCCATTCTGAATGATGAGCGGCACGGTCCCGTGGCCGGCCATGAGCCCTCCTTGGGGATCGAGAATTTCCCAACAAAGTGCGGCTTCATTTGATCCTTGGGTTAAGCCACGCTGCGGGCCAGCCGGAGTGTCCACTGACTCCCGGCAGTGCTGCGCCGCCCAAGTCGTCGGAAGAGTGCGCTCGTTGGGCCGGAAATACCCGCGTTGGCACCCCGGACTTCCAGCCAGCGGGGCCCCTTCCATAACCTCGACGGGAGAGCCAATGTGGGTGCGACGTGTCTGCCATTCGAGCCCAAGGAATTGCCAAGAGTGGGCTGGCGCTGAGATTGCCCTAGCCTTGGAATCGAGACTGGGGATTGACGTGACGGCATTCAGGCCTCATCGACCAAGCGGTGAGCACGTACATGGTCCGTGCCCGCCCCGCCGGAGCACCGGCCAAAGCATGTCTCGGACCGGGCCTCCGAAATGACGACCAAGGGAGAATACCGCTGGCAATTCGCGGCCCGCTTCCGCCGCCACGCCTACGGTTGGAAGTCTCAGCCCGCGGTGATGCGGGTTAAGGAGGCTGTCGGCGAGATAAGGACGGCAGCTCGCCGAGACCCGGTGCTCGGCGCGCAAGGCGCCGTGGCGTTTCTTGAGCGCGTATCGCCCGCCCTGGAGCTGGTGGACAGCTCCTCAGGGGCGATTGGCACGGCTGTGCGCAACGCGGTGCGCGATCTCGCTGCCATTATCGCTCGCGCGCCCGTCGATGCCGCTACGCGTCAGGCCTGGCTCGATCGGCTGTGGGCGGCGGTTGAAGCCGACGAGATTCCCTACATTGAAAGCCTGGGCGACTATTGGGGTGACCTCTGCGCCACCAAGGAGATCGCGTCCGCCTGGGCCGACCGAACCATTGCCGCCACGAGACTCGCACTTAGCCCCAACCGAAATGTACGGGGCTTCTACCAAGGCACCACCGTGTGCCTGAGCGCGCTGTATAGCGCTGAGCGCTACGAGGAGATCCTGGACGTCCTCAAAATCGACACGATTTGGGCATACAAGCGCTGGGCGGTTTTGGCCTTGAGGGCCATGGGAAAGAGGGCTGAGGCGATTCGCTACGCGGAGGCTTGCCGGTCACCGTGGACTCCCGAGCGCGAGGTGGACGCAATTTGTGAGGAGATTCTGCACTCTTCGGGGTTTGTCGAAGAGGCGTATCAGCGCTATGGCCTGCGGGCCAACCAGCGCAGTACCTACCTTTCCACCTACCGTACGATCGCGAAGAAATATCCGCATAAAGACTCGCGGGAGCTCTTGGCCGATCTGGTGGCCGCAACTCCGGGGGCCGAGCCGAAATGGTTCGCAGCGGCTAAGGAAGCGGGCCTCTACGACGAAGCCCTTGCGCTAGCGGCCTTGGGTCCGTGCGATCCCAGGACGCTCACCCGGGCCGCCCGCGACTTTGCTGATGTGCAGCCCGCTTTTGCGGTCGGCGCCGGCGTACTCGCCTTGCGCTGGCTGGTCGCGGGCTATGGCTACGACGTCACCAGCATTGACGTGCGCGAGGCCTATGACAACACGGTGAGGGCGGCTGACATACTGGGCGAAGGAGCGGCCACCCGGGAGCAGATCCGCGGACTTATCGCCGAAGCCGATTCCAATGGCTTTGTGGCGAAGCTCTTGGGAGCCGAATTCGGGCTTTGAGCGAGGGTTCGATCTGGACGGAGCAGCCGATTCAGGACCGACGCGGTGGCTGCGGCAGCCGCCTTTCCCGTCCGAGCCCATAGTACTGTCCGCCGTCAAATCCCTAACCGATCCCTCAGCTCGGACTGGTGAGCTCTGCTAACAGGGATTTCATGCTTGCATGAACCCATCATGGCGAGCATGAACTGATCTCCGCTCCGCCGGATGGTCTCGATGTGGTCCAGGTTGACAATGCTGCTCCTGTGCACCTTCAAGAACCTGGGATCGTGCAACCTTACCTGCAGTTGGGCGAGCGATAGGCCACAGAAGTGGTGCGTTCCTTCGACACAGATCTCGGTGTAGTGGCCATCTGCCAGAAGCAGCGAGACCTTGGAGATGTCCACGAGCGCTGTCCTGCCGTTGTGGGAAACCGGCAGCTTGATGAGACTCCTCCTCCTCTCCCCATCGACAGCGGGGGACGACGTGAGGTCGGTGATGTCGTAGAAGACAAGGCAGTAGCCGTCGGCTCCGTCGGCTCCCATCAGTCGTTGTACTCGCAGTTGTAGGACGGTGTCGGGAACGTTGATCAGCATCGAGGCGTAATCCAGTGTTTCGCCACTCGCCGCTTGAGCCAAGAGCCAATCGATCTTTGCCCGTGACGATTCGTGATGGATCGAGTGGATGGTCTTGCCAAGGGCGGCGCGGAGTTCCTCCTCGCCGAAGACGCCGCAGGCGGACTGGGAAAAGCTGATCAGCCGACATTCGTGGTCGAGGACTGCTACGCCCAGCGGAAGCTTGTTCAGGATGTACTGAGGCTGCATCAGCTCCTCCCGCCCACTTCGCCGCTCGCGTGACGGATTGCCCCGCTCGCGAACGCATTCCGCCACTCGTGCGCAGCTCCCGTTGCCGGGCAGGCCGCGTTGTTACGATTCATCAACATTAGCACCGGGCATCCAGCGCGCTCGGCGTGTGGAGGGGAGGGGCATGCAGAAGGCCATATTCACCTTGATGGAGAGGTGCGTGGCGTGCAAGAGCTGCGAGATAGCTTGTGCCGTTGCCCACTCGCAATCCGGAATCCTGGCCACGGCCCAGTTCGAAGAGCCCCTTCCGCGCTCTCGGGTCAGGATTACCTCGGCCGGGGCCTACTCGTTCGCTTCGCGGTGCGTCCATTGCGAAGACGCGGCCTGCATAGCCGCGTGCCCAACCGGGGCAATGCATCGTGAAGCCAAGACGGGTGTGGTCGCCGTCGACCAGGACCGTTGCATCGGATGTTGGATGTGTGTTGTCACCTGTCCGTTCGGGGCGGTGACAGCTGATCCGGGAACCGGCAAGGCTCTCAAGTGTGACCTTTGCGCTGCACGCGGCGCCATGGGGCTCGGCCCCGCATGCGTCGATGCCTGCCCGACCGGGGCGATGGTCTATTTGACTCCGGACGAGCTAGCCGGGATGAGGCGCTCCGCAACAGCTATGGCATCGGTCGGAGCCGTCGAGGAAATCGAGGAGAGCGTGGCGCTCTGGAGGAACTTCAAGGGAGGACGGGCTATATGACACTTTTGAACCAGCCGCCGGTCGAGGCGGCGCTTCTGCAGATTGCCCGGAAGAAGGGCATGGACACCGGCAGGGACCGACTTGCCGAAATGTCGCCCCAGTGCGGCTTCGGTGAACTGGGTACCTGCTGCCGCACGTGCTATATGGGCCCGTGCCGGATCGATCCATTCGGGGACGGCCCAAAGACAGGGATCTGCGGAATAACACCCGATGCCATGGTGGCCAGGAACCTGCTGCGGGAGACGGTTGGCGGGGCCGCGTCGCACGTGGGTCACGCACGGCATGTTCTCCTGACCCTGAGGGATGTACTCGACGGCAAGGCGCCATACGAGATAAAGGGCGAGGCCAAGGTTCTCTCGCTGGCCAAGGTTTTCGGTGTTCCCACCGACGGGCGTGAGGTCAAGGACGTCTGCCGTGATCTGGTCGACATTGCCCTGGAGGACTTCGGCCGCCAGGACGAGCTTCCCAACAACTGGGTGTCCAAGCGGGCTCCCAGGGGTGAGCAGGAGATGTGGGCGAATCTGGGCTTGATGTATTCAAACCCCCACAACGAGATTGAGACGGCCATGCACGCCACCTCAATGGGGAACGATGCGGATCCCGCATCCCTCATGATGCGCGTGCTGAAGATGAGCCTGATCGACGGGTGGACGGGGCTGGCCCTCTGTGTCGACCTGCAGGACATGCTCTTCGGCGTTCCCGAAGTCTCGGTGACCGAAGCCGCGGTTGGTGTACTGGACGAGAAGAGTGTCAACGTTGCCGCGCACGGCCATAACCCGGTTCTCTCCGAGAAGATTCTCGAGTGGGCATTCAAGCTCGAGGACGAGGCGATCGCCGCCGGGGCGGACCGGATCAACGTGGTGGGAGTCTGCTGCACGGGAAATGAACTCTCGATGCGCCATGGCGTCAAGCTTGCGGCGCACAACTCCCAGAGCGAGCTGATTCTCATGACGGGCGCGGTTGATGCGATGGTCGTCGACATTCAGTGCATATGGCCTCAGCTCGCCCAAGTGGCCAAGTGCTTCGACACCGCCTTTATCACCACCGACCCCATGGTCCGCATTCCTGACGCGCGACACATGCCCTTCGAGCCCGAGCACGCTGACGAAACCGCGCGCGAAATCGTGCGGGCGGCGATTACCGCATTCGGAGCGCGAAAAGGGAAGCCCGTAGACATACCTCAGATTTCCACCTCCGCCATGGCGGGTTTCTCGGTGGAGGCGATTGTCGGCGTACTTTCCAAGGTAAATGCCGAGGATCCCATCAAGCCCGTCATCGACAACGTGGCCAATGGGAACATCCATGGCTTCGCGGGGATCGTCGGTTGCTCGTCCATCAGGTTCCGCGACGGGGCGATGACCGAGGAGCTGGTAAAGAATCTCATCGCCCAGGATGTCCTGGTTGTGACCACCGGCTGCACCGCACATATATGTGCCCAGGCCGGCCTTCTCACGCCGGAGGCGACGGAGCGCTATGCCGGCCCCGGCCTGAAGGCCGTTCTGGGCGCACTGGGGCGGGCCGCCGGCCTCGGCGGCGCGCTCCCACCCGTTTGGCACATGGGCGCATGTGTCGACAACTCGCGGATCGTGGACCTTCTGGCGGCGGTGGCCGACCGCCTGGGAGTCAAGATAGGCCAGCTTCCCGCAGTGGGCTCAGCGCCTGAGCTCGTGCAGGAGAAGGCCGTGTCCATAGGTGGTTCCTTCCTGGCGCTGGGCGTGTCAACCCACATCGCTCCGGCTCCGCGGATACTTGGGGGACCGATGGTCACCAAGCTCCTCACCGAGGACTTGGCCGATGTGACAGGCGCGGTGGTCCACGTCGAGCTTGAAGCCAAGCGGGCGGCTGACTGGATGGTCGAACACATCTCCCAAAAGCGCGCCGCACTAGGGCTCTCCTGAGAGAACCAAGATGAGCGACCTGGTGATTATTGGGAACGGCCCGGCGGCGGTGGCGGCTATCGAGCGCTTCAGAGCCCTTGACAGCCGCTCAAGGGTCACCGTTGTCTCGCAGGAGGAAGTGCCCTTTTATTCGCCCTGCCCGCTGGCGGAGTATGTGGAGGGAAGTGTGCCTCGGGAGCGCCTCTTTTTGAGGCCGGCTTCCTTTTACGACGACAACGGCGTGGAGTTCCTTGGCGGCGCGACCGCAGTCGAGCTGGACCGCGGAGTCGTCGTGATCAGCAAGGCGGGCGAACTCCGCAGTCTCGCGTGGCACAAACTGCTGGTGGCTACCGGCGCCGTGGCGGCCAGGCCTCACATAGACGGGATCGAGGGTACGGGCGGAGTCTTTGCGCTCAAGACGCTGTCCGATGCGGAGGCGATCATGGCCCTGGCTCGGCGCGGACGGCGGGCTGTGGTGATCGGTTCCGGTTTCATAGGCCTGGAGGCGGCTCAGGCGCTCAGGCGCCTGGGGCTGGAGGTGACCGTTCTGGAGGCACTGGACCAGGTGCTGCCGCAGATGCTTGATGCCGATCTGGCTGAAATCGTTCGATCTCGGCTCGAGGAAAATGGCGTCAAGGTCTTGTGTTCAGCCCTTGCTCGCGCGATCGAGTCAGAAAGAGGCGCGGTGCGCGGCGTCCGGCTCGACGCAGGGGTGCTTCCCGCCGATCTGGTGATCATTGCCACCGGCGTCCGCCCCGACCTTGGGTGGCTTGCGGGCTCGGGCGTCGCAACGGATGTGGGTGTTCTCGTCGATGCCTCGATGGCCACCTCCGTGCCCGGGGTCTGGGCAGCGGGGGATGTAGCCCAGGCGCCGGCGTGGGACGGCCGGCAGCGCCTGATTCCTACCTGGCCGAACGCCGTGTCAATGGGAAGAATCGCCGGGGGGTCGATGGCGGGCGGGGAATCCAGACACAGCGGTACCGAAATCGTCAATGTGGTCCGGGTGTTTGGCATGGCAGTCGCCTCCTTCGGAGAGCGGAGCAACGACGAGCCGCACGACTTCGCCACCGCCGGTGCCCGGCGAAGGGTGCGAATCCGCGATGGAGTCATCTCCAACGGCCAGTTCATCGGCGACATCTCTGGAAGCGGAGCACTCCTCGAAATGATGCGCAAAGGGGTGGAGGTGCGCCGACTGGGCGCCGTCATCGCCCGACCCGGAGTCGGACCGGCCTGGTCCATGCCTCGTCCACCCAAGCCAAGGCGCCATGCAGCCTGAGCCTGCGCCACGTCCGCTGCGCATCGCGGTAGCGGGAAAGGGTGGGGTCGGAAAGACGACACTGACCGCCCTGCTGGCCTATCACTTCCTTGCCCGGGGAAGGGGCGTGCTGGCGATTGACGCGGATCCGTCGCCATGCCTTGGTCCCGCGCTGGGTTTCACCGCCGACGAGCTTGCCGAGGCCGTCCCGCTGTCTGCCATGGAGGGAGTTCTGGACGAGCGGTCGGGGGGCCGGACGGGTGTTTTCCGTATGAACCCCACCGTGGCCGACCTTCCCGAGAGGCTCACCGTGTCCCGGGGCGCCTTGCGCCTTTTACTGCTCGGGTCGGTCGAGCATGGCGGCGGGGGATGCTTCTGCCCGGCCAGCTCGGTCTTGCGCGAATTGGTTCGTCACTTGATGCTCAAAGAGGGCGAGGTGGTGCTGCTCGACCTGTACGCCGGTGTCGAACACCTGGGACGGGCGACGGCCGACTCCGTAGACACCATGCTGGTGGTGGCCGGGCCAAACCCACGATCGATTGCCACGGCGCATCAGGTGCGGCGCATGGCGCAGGAGGTGGGTATAGAGCGTCTCCTCCTGGTAGGCAATGGCATCACGGGGAATGAGGATGCGGCATACCTGATGGATCGTGCCGAGGACTTCGAGATCGCGGGCATGATCCGTGCTTCTGTTGAAGCACTTCCGGCCGAGCGTGCCGGCAGAACCCTCTATAGCGTTGACCGCCGCGCGGCCACCGACGTAGCGGAGATAGCGCTGGCGGTCGAGAGATCCGCAACTCGGTGAGCGGCTGATCTCCGCAGATCAATCGGAGCACCCCTCGTTGGCCAGGCGCCCGGCTTTGCCGGGACGCCTATCGCGGGAAAGCAACGGGCCTTGGGAGACCGGCTGAAACGGGTCGGAGCCGTACCGGCCAGGGGGCGAGCACTGCTCTCGGGTGTGCAATCCCTGCCAACCAGGGCGCAATTGCCGAACTCCGAAAAGGATCGAGGTGCCCGTGTCTTTGCCGCGCCGGCCTCGATGGCCTCGGCCCCACCCTTGGGACTGGGCACGCGAGGTCCGCGCATCCCGCATCGCCAGGCACGCTGAGCCATTAGGATAGTTCCGCTAATCGTGGGTGAGTCCCACCCGCCCTGTTCCCCGCATTGTGGCGGGGGACCCCCGGTCGGTCCGGGGTCCGTAGGAGGAGATGCCATATTGTCGCGTCCGTATGAACTCATGGTCATACTTGACTCCAAAGTCGCCGATAGCGACGCCGAAGGGGTCATCACCAGGGTTTCCGATTTGATCACCCAGGATGGCCAACTGCATAAGGTGAACCGTTGGGGTCGCCGCAAGCTGGCGTATGAGATCAACAAGAACCAAGAGGGCAACTACGTTGTCTTCGAGTTCTCCGCCGGCCCGGAAGCCGTTGCTGAGATAGATCGCGTTCTTTCGATCGCTGATCCCGTCATCCGTCATAAGGTCGTTCGTCTGCCCGAGCGCGTTGCCGCCCGCATGCGCAATTCCGGATCGAACTCGACCGAGCAAGAGCGAGTCTCTCGCTAGACAAACCTGGAGATAGACATGTCCAGCGGTAACACCGTATTCCTGGTCGGCAACGTAACCAAGGACCTCGAGCTGAGGTACACCCAGTCAGGACTTCCCAACGTAACCTTCGGTATCGCAGTCTCTCGTCGCTGGCAGAACCGCCAGACCAACGAGTGGGAGGAGGCGACCTCCTATTTCGACGTGGTTTGCTGGCGAGAGCTGGCTGAGCATGCCCACGAGAGTCTTTCGAAGGGCTCGCGCGTCATCGTCGTCGGGCGTCTCGAGCAGCGCTCCTGGGAGAACGAAGATGGTCAGAAGCGTTCGAAGGTGGAGGTCATAGCCGACGAGGTCGGACCCAGCCTGCGCTGGGCCACCGCACAGTTGGCGCGCACGGAGCGCAGGCAGCGCTCGAACGAGAGTGCAAGTGTTACGGAGCCCGCGACCGAGATTGTACCGAGCTCATTCATCGACGAAGAGGATCCGTTCTAAATGGCAAGAGGCGAAAAGGGCTCTTCACGCAGGGCCCCCAAGGACACCAATAAGAAGATCAAGAAGAAGGTCTGCTCCTTCTGTGCTCACAAAGTCGACTTCATCGACTACAAGGACACCGATCCGCTGAAGAAGTTCGTGAGCGAGCGTGGCAAGATCCGGGCGCGTCGCGTAACCGGAAACTGCGACCAGCATCAGCGTGCAGTGGCTCTGGCCATCAAGAATGCGCGCGAGATGGCCTTGCTGCCCTACACGCAGCGCATGATCGCCGAGCGCACTTCCCTGCGCGGGCCACGTGCCGCCCAGGCTCCCGTCGGGGCCCCCGAGGCGGTTTCCGAGGAAACCGCCGCCGAGGAAACCGCCGCCGAGGTGGTTGCCGAAGAGGGAGAGGAGTAGTCGATGCAAGTCGTATTGCGCAGTGACCAACAGCATTTGGGGAAGCGTGGCGACATCGTCGAGGTTGCCGATGGGTACGCGAGGAACTACCTTCTTCCCAAAGGCCTGGCTATTGTGGCCACCGCCGGAATCAAGTCGCAGGCGGAGGCCATGCGACGGGCTCGCGACCTGAGGGATCGCAGGGCCCGCGAGGGCGCAGAGGAGATCGCACGCAAGATCTCGGGTGCCACCATCACCTTGGCAGGCAATGCTGCCCACGATGGCAAGCTGTACGGCTCGGTGGGTGTCACCGAGATCGTGGAAGGCATTCGCACCAGCCTGGGTGTGGAGGTCGATCGGCGATCCGTCAAGCTCGAAGAGCCGATTCGCGAGACCGGCTCCCGCGAAATCGCCGTGCTTCTCCATCCGGAGGTTCAGGCCTCGCTGACGGTCGTCGTAAGCGAGTAGGTTTTCCCCGCAAGGGGATGACCCTCTTTGATGGCCGCGGCTTCAAAGCTGCGGCCATTCTTGTTCCCGACCTGGGTGACGGGGGAGTGGCGTGGCAAGGCAGATTCAGAGGCGCGATGCCAGTTCGGCGCAGAACGCCCTCGAGAGGGCTATTCCTCATAACCTGGAGGCCGAGGAGTCGCTTCTGGGAGCGATGCTCCTCTCAAGGGATGCGATCGCCGACGCGCTCGAGTTCTGCCAGGCCGCCGACTTTTACAAGCCGTCACATTCGGCGGTCTTCGAAGCACTTACAGAACTCCATTCCCGGGGCGACTCGGTCGACCCGGTCAGCGTCTCCGAGGAGCTTCGCAGGCGCGACACATACGATCTGGTGGGCGGCACGGCCGCACTGCTGGAGCTGCAGGCCAACACACCCGCAGTGGCGAGCGCCGCGCGCTACGCGCGGATCGTGGAGGAGTACTCGCTGCTGCGCAAGCTGATCAAGGTCGCCGGCGAGATCTCCGAGCTTGCCTACTCCGTCCCGGAGAACGTGGGGGCCGTGCTCGATCTGGCGGAATCCCTCATCTTCGAAGTTTCCCAGCGCAAGTCGACCGATTCCCTGGTTTCCATCAAGGAAGTCCTACTTCGCACTTTGGACGACCTGCAGGCCCAATACGAGAACCCCGACAACGTCACCGGCATCAGCACTGGCTACTTCGAGCTCGACGAGATCCTCTCGGGAATGCAGCGCTCGGCATTGATTATTGTCGGTGCCCGCCCGGGAATGGGCAAGACCTCTTTCGCACTCGGGATAGCCACCCACGTGGCAAGCCGGTCCAACCTGCCCGTGCTGGTCTTCTCGCTGGAGATGAGCCACTTGGAGTTGACCCAGCGCATACTCGCTTCCGAGGCTCGCGTCGATTCGCGCAGGATGCGTACCGGCAACCTCTCCGAGGAGGATTGGAGCCGCATATCCCGCGCCCTGGGTAACTTGGCGGAGGCGCCGATCTACATCGACGACAATGCCCACGTCACCATTCTCGACATTCGCGCCAAGGCGCGCAGGCTGAAGGCGGCAACCGGCGGCCTTGGCCTGGTGGTTGTTGATTACCTTCAGCTGATGTCGGGGGGCTACCGCTCCGAGTCAAGGCAGATGGAGGTTTCGGAGATATCGCGGGGCCTTAAGCTGCTGGCGCGCGAACTCGACGTGCCTGTGCTGGCTCTTTCCCAGCTCTCGCGCAACCTGGAGATGCGCTCCGACAAGCGTCCGGCACTGGCGGACCTGCGTGAATCGGGCTGCCTCGCCGGCTCCTCGCAGATCACCGTGGACGCCGATGGCAACACCGTGAGCATCGATGCCCTGTGGCGCTTCTTCGGCCATCCCGGCATGGAGCTTGTGGCCATGGACGCCGAGGGCCGGATGGTTCCCGGGCGTGTCCGCGACGTCCGCCTTTCCGGCGTCAAGCCGCTCTACCGACTGCGCCTCGAGTCGGGGCTGAGCGTGGACGCCACCCCCAATCATCGCTTCTACACCCGGCGTGGATGGAAGATGCTCTGGCAGCTGAACACCGCTGACGAGCTGGCGGTGCACACGCCCGCCAGAGTGGGCGGCGTTGCCGCGATTGCAGCCGCAGCTCCTGGTGCGCCCGTCTATGGTGGCAGCCCCGACAACCGCGCCGGCTTCGAGGCAGTGGTGTCGGCGGAGTTTCTCGGTTGGGGACCGACCTTTGATATCACCGTGGACGAGCACCAGAGCTTTGTCGCCAACGGCATTGTCGTGCACAACAGCCTCGAGCAGGACGCGGATGTGGTGATGTTCATCTACCGCGACGAAGCCTACAATGCCGAGACGATGGACAAAGGGATCGCGGAGATCCTGGTTTCCAAACATCGCAACGGCCCCACTGGCGTAGCCCGCCTCTCCTTCCTGGAGACCTATACCAAGTTCGCCAATATGGCACGCTCCCACGGGGGCTGACAATGCGCAGGCCGGCCGCGCCCGGGGTATGCCCATGCGGCCAGGGGGCGAAAACTAAGCACGTTAGCCTTTTGGGATGCTATTCTCACGGCGCCGGCCATTCGCCCTTGCTCGAGCTAATACTGCTGAAGCGGGCCTGGGGCCGCGGGTACATGCATCGGTTTCGAGCGTTGCCGGCTCCGAGCGGAGCCTGAAGGGGTGTAGGCAAAGATGAAGAGGCTGTTCGAGCCGCTGGTGATCGGCCCGGTAACCATAAAGAACAGGATCTTTTCATCGGGACACGACACGGTGATGGCCCGAGACGGGTTGGTAACCGATCAGCTGGTTGCATACCACCGCGCACGGGCCAAGGGTGGTGCCGGGCTGATCGTGATGCAGGTATCCGGGGTCCATTCGAGTGCGCGATACACCTCGCACGTGTTGATGGCGACTGACGACTCGTGCATTTCCGGATATGCCAAGGTGGCTGCCGCCGTTCACCCGAGTGGTTGCAAGCTCTTCGGCCAACTCTTTCACCCCGGCCGCGAAGTGATGGAGTCACAGGACGGATCCATGCCCGTGGCCTGGAGCGCATCCGCGGTCCCCAACGAGCGCTTCAGAGTGACGCCACGCGAACTGGACGAGCGGACCATCGCCGAGATTGTTGCGGGGTACGCGCGCGCCGCGCTGCGCCTGCAGGCAGGTGGTCTTGACGGGGTGGAGATCGTTGCCAGCCACGGCTACCTCCCCGCCCAGTTCCTCAACTCCTCGGTCAATCAGCGCTCAGACGGGTACGGGGGCGATATCGGTAATCGCCTGCGCTTTCTACGTGAGGTCCTCGAGGCGGTCAAGGGCGCCGTCGGGCCCGGCATGGCGGTTGGCATGCGCATCTCCGGGGACGAACTCGATCCGGCCGGCCTCGTGGAGGACGATGCCCTCGCCGCATGCGCGGAGCTTGACCGATTGGGGCTGCTCGACTACGTAAGCGTCACCGTAGGGACCTCCGCGAGCCTGTCTGGCTCCGACCATATCGTCCCCCCGATGAACTATCCGGTTGGTTATACCGCCGCCTACGCGGCCAAGGTAAAGCAGGTTGTCAAAGTCCCCGTTCTGGTGGCCGGGAGAATCAATCAGCCCCAGGACGCAGCTCGGATCATCGAGCAAGGGAGTGCCGACGCTTGTGCGATGACCAGGGCTCTGATCTGTGACCCTGAGATGCCCTCCAAGGTGATTGGAGGCCGTGTAGAGGAGATACGCGCCTGTATCGCCTGCAATCAGGCGTGTATCGGCCATTTCCACGCCGGATACCCAATCTCGTGCATCCAGCATCCCGAGACCGGCCGGGAGCTGCTCTACGGCAGAGTTCAAAAGGCGGTGCGAGCTCGTACGGTCGTGGTCGTAGGTGGTGGGCCGGCAGGCTTGAAGGCCGCCGCCGTGGCCGCGGAGCGAGGCCATGCCGTGACTCTCTTCGAGGCACGGAGCCGTCTCGGCGGTCAGGTACGGCTGGCATCGGCCTTACCTGATCGGGAGGAGTTCGGTGGTGCGATCGACAATCTCTACTCGGAGGCGTCGCGGTCGGGCGTGATCTTCGAGCTTCGCCATTCGGTCACCGCGGCGGAAGTCAGGGGGATGGCGCCCGATGCCGTCATCGTCGCCACCGGCGCCCAACCCAGGGTACCGGTACTGGAGACGGTGGGGATGCCGGCGGTGAGCAACGCCTGGGCGGTGATCTCGGCCCCCGGAAGGTTGAAGCCGCGAGGGCGGACCGTGGTCGCCGATTGGCGGGCTGACTGGGTCGGCATCGGTGCCGCCCGCATGTTGGCCGCCGCCGGGCATTCGGTGGTTTTGGCTGTGAGTGGCTACGCGCCAGGCGAGTCCTTGCAGCAGTACGTGCGTGACTCGATGGTGGGATCCCTTTATCGCCAGCACATCGAGATCATGCCCCTGGTGAGGATCGTCGGCGTTGACGAGGACAGCGTCTACCTGCAGCACGTCCTGACCGGGGAGCCGGTGATCCTTGAGGAGGCGTACAATCTCGTTCTCGCCCAAGGGAGCCTTCCTGTGGACGACTTGCTTCGGGAGCTTGCCGCGGACGAGAGCCTGGCGGTGACGGGAGTAGGGGACTGCCTCGCGCCGCGCACCGTGGAGGAGGCGGTGCTCGAGGGCCTGAAGGCGGCCTGGGCGATCTGAGGCAGCAGGCCGCTTCGAACGAAACGCATTCCGCCCCAATAGCCTTGTAAGCAAAGCATTCAATTGCCGCCGGTCGTGTACCAATGCGGTTCGCGCTCCGGCGTCTTCACGGATAGGAGCGATATATGGAGTTGCGCAGACTTGGCCATGATGGTCCTGAGGTGTCGGCAATCGGCCTCGGCTGCATGGGGATGAGCGAGTTCTACGGCCCCTATCAGGAGGCGGACGGCGTCGCCCTCATCAACCAGGCGCTCGACCGGGGAGTGAACTTCCTCGACACCGCCGACATGTATGGACCTTTCAAGAACGAGGTGCTGGTCGGGAAAGCGATCTCGTCACGGCGCTCGGAGGTCTTCCTGGCCACCAAGTTCGGCAATGTACGCGGCGAGAATCGTGAGTTCCTGGGCATCAACGGCTCGCCGGAGTACGTGCGCAACGCGTGCGAGGCTTCGCTCAAGCGGCTCGGCATTGAGACGATCGATCTCTACTACCAGCACCGTGTTGACACCCGCGTGCCCATCGAGGAGACCGTGGGGGCAATGGCGGAGCTGGTCCGAGAGGGCAAGGTTCGCTACCTCGGGCTATCGGAGGCCTCGGCGGCCACCATACGGCGTGCTCACGCCGTGCACCCGATAACCGCGCTCCAGACCGAGTACTCGCTATGGACGCGAGACCCTGAGGACGGCGCCCTCGAGACGACTCGGGAGCTCGGCATCGGCTTCGTCGCCTACTCGCCGCTCGGGCGCGGCTTTCTGACCGGGGCGATCCGTACCATCGACGACCTGGACCCGACCGACACGCGTCGTAACCACCCTCGCTTCAAGGAAGGAAACTTCGAAGGTAACCTTCGTCTGGTTGACGCGGTACGCCAAGTGGCGACGGAGAAGGGCGCGACCCCTGCCCAGCTCGCCTTGGCCTGGGTACTCTCGCGCGGCGACGACGTGGTGCCCATCCCTGGGACCCGCAAGCTGGCGAGACTTGAGGAGAACCTCGGGGCGCTCTCGGTCAAGCTTTACGCAGAGGACCTGGCGAGGATCGAGGCGGCGTTTCCCAAGGGTGCCACCGCTGGAGATCGCTACCCCGATATGTCCACCGTCAACCGCTAGCCCCCGGCTTGGCCAGGCCTTGGGGGTGGCAGTCTTTGCTTGACGACGTCGACCACCCCCAAGGCACTCGCGCGTGGCGCGCTTTCCCGGGCTCCGTCTCAAGGAGCCCCGGCGCCATGTCGATAGTGCCTGCAACGTGCCGTTCAGTGCGGCCCAGACCATTAAGGGAGAGCCGCCGGGATGAGTTCCGAGGCACTGCTGGCACGGCAACCCATTTTTGACCAGCGCCTCGAAGTTGTGGGATATGAGCTGCTCTTTCGCGGCGCGCTCCACTCTCTTGAACCACATGCCGCTCAAGACGGCGATCTCATGACAGCCCAGCTCATGGTGGACGCCTTCATCCTGGGAATCGATCGTCTGGCCGGCCGGAAGCAGCTGTTCATCAATGCGGATCGCCGCATTCTCACCGGTGCCGTACCCATCGTCTTCCCCCCGGAGAAGACGGTTGTGGAAGTCCTGCGCCCCCTGGCCCTGGACGACGAGGCCCGTGCCGGAGTGCAGGCCCTGGCCGAGGCGGGCTACACCATAGCCCTCGACGGCTTTGGCTGGTTCGAGGGAGCCGAGGAGCTCCTGAAGCTGGCCGCCTACGTCAAGATCGATGTCCGTGCCCACGGGCTGGAGGAGGTCGAGGACGTCCTGGAACGCGTGCGCGCCTTCGGAGTCAAGTCGGTGGCCTTGAAGGTGGAGACCTGGGACGAGCTGGAGACGTGCACCGAGCTGGGCTTTGACCTATTCCAGGGGTATGTTCTTTCCTGCCCGCAGATGATTTCCGAGAAGACGCTCGTGCCTTCGCAAGTGACCAACTTGCGCCTTGCCGCCGAGCTGGCCGATAGTGACGGCTCCTTCGAGAACGTCGTCGAACTGGTGCGAATCGATCCTGCGCTTGGCTACAGGGTACTACAGGCAGCCAGCGAAGGACCGGAGCGGGGGCTGCGCCGCAACGTCCGAACTCTTAACGACGCGCTGGTGATGTTGGGGTGGCGCAGGCTGCAGAGCTGGGTCATTCTAATGCTCCTCGTCGAGCCGAGGACGATGTCGTCCGAGCAGGTGTCCACCGCCCTGATACGGGCGCGCCTGTGCGAGCTGCTTGCCTCCCAGATGGATCCGGCGATGGCGAATGCCGCGTACCTGACCGGTCTTCTGGCGAGCATGGATCTTCTCTTGGGCGTGCCGGTGGAGAGCGTGATAACGAACCTGGACCTGGCCCCGGAGATCACCACCGCGGTGGTGGGCCTGGAGGGCAAGTTAGGCCAAGTGCTCGCCGAGGCGGAGTTCCTGCAGCTGGGCATCGGCGACTTGGGCGATGGAGCCGATTTCGATTCGCCCTCGGTCCAAGCCGCCTACCTGGATGCCGTCCATTGGGGTGACGAGATGACGCGCGCGCTTCTGAGCACCGGGGACCAGCAGGAGCGGTAGCTCCCGGGCCCCTTTGAGGGGGATCACCTCCCGCTGCCCGTGTTGTGGCCGAGCCACCAACCGGCTGGTCAGTTGCAGGAAAGCTTGGGCGGGATTGGCCGGAAGGGCGAAGTGTACCGCTGCCCTTCCGGCTTCCTCGACGGGTTATTCGTCTGCGACGATGGAACCGACGCGATCCGCCAGGCCTGGGTCCCTGCGCACCAGGGAGATCGAGTAGAGAACCGCGACGACCAGGATTGCCAGCGCAATGTAGGGGTACCAGCTATACGGTGCCGGCTGGCCCGGCTTGGCGAGGTAGTAGATCGGGACCACGATGGCGATCGCGCCGAGTATGGGCAGGACGCCGTGGCGAATGCCGGAGAACTCGTCCGGCCTGTACTTCCGGTAGTAGAAGGGCAGGGCGAGGTTCGCGAAGAGGTAGACCAACAGGACCAGGATGGTACCCATGGTCGAAGACTCGGCGAAGAAGTTGACCGGGTCCATCGCCTTGCCGCCAAGGATATTTGAGATGGCCCAGCCGAGGATGATGACCAGCGAAATGCCGACGAAGAGCAGAATCGCGTTCATCGGTGTCTTGCGTTCGGCGTGCACCTTGCCGATCCAGGCCGGGAGTAGGCCCTCGCGGCCGGCATTGAACACCAGGCGGGCCTGGGAGTTGGTCCCCGCGATCAGGGCTCCCAGCGTTGAGGTCATGCCGGCGAGGTACGCGAAGAACGCGGCCGCGCCCAGCACCCCTTGCGCCACGGTGACGAAGGGAATGGTCGCGTTGCCAAGCTTGGTGACGTTGTCGTTAAAGCCGCTCACAGTTGCATAGGCGAAGACGATGTAGGAGACCACCATGATGGCGATCGAGGCGAAGACCGCCTTGGGCACGTTACGCCGCGGGTTATCCGTCTCCTCGGCCAGCGCCGCCGAGTTCTCCCAGCCGATGAAGAGGTAGACGGCAAGGGGGAAGCCCTGCGCCAGGCCGGTGAAGCCGTCCTTGATGTTGGCGGGGTTGAAGGGTGCCAGCGAGAGATTGCCGCCATTCTTTATCAGGGAGGCCACTGAAACTATCACCAGGACCAGCATCTCGAAGGCGAAGAAGAAGCCCGCGATCTTGGTGGAAAGCGCTACGCCCCTGATCATCATTGCCACGGCGGCCAGGGCGAATATGGCGGTGAAGATGCCCCAGGGAATGTTGACGTTCAGATAGTGCTGCAGGGTTATCGCAAAGAAGCCTCCGGAGATGACGATGACGGAGGCCATCGCGATCATGTATCCGGCTCCGGCGATAAGTGCGGTCGACACTGCGCTTGTCGGGCCGAACGACTTGCCGATGAAGGTTATGAAGCCGCCTGTGGAAGGCTGGGCGCGCGAGAACTCGGCAAGGGTGTTGCCAAGGAAGGCGATGGCGATACCGGCGGCGAGGATGGTCAGGGGCGAGGCGATACCGGCCGTGATGGCCAGGAAACCAAAGCCGAAGAAGAAGCTCATGGCCGGGCCGATGTTCGCCATCGTTGCCGCGGCAATGTCCGTAATGCTCAGGACACCGCGGTGCAGGCGATGGTCAGGGCCGTGCAAGGGCGCGTGTGGCGCCTTCGATTCCGCGAGCGGCAGCTCGGGATCCGATGGTGGTGAGACGTCGGGTGACAACTAGGTCCTTTCATGGAAAGATGTCCGCAAAATGCTCCAGTGCGGGTGGAGCATGATTGACGAATCTACTTCTTTGTTACCAAATGGTGCCAGGGAGGAAACGGATTCCGCAGCGGACATTCGGTTCCGAAGGATAAGTGAAGGTGTTGCTTTTGTGGACATTAACAACGAAACGGCTCCCGGTCACAAAGGCCGGGAGCCGTCTCGCTTGACAACCGTTGCCAGAGGTCAGTTGCGAGCGAGATTCCGAATCACATACTGCAGGATTCCGCCATTGCGGTAGTAATCGAGTTCTTTGGGGGTGTCGATGCGGACCTTGGCCTCGAAGCTCTTGCCATCCGCTTCGACTGTGAGCGTCTCGGGTGCGCGTGTGCCATGGGCCAGGCCTTCGAGGCCCTTGATCGTTATGGTCTCCTGTCCGGTCAAGCCAAGCGAGTCGATGCTCTCGCCTGCCGGGAACTGCAAAGGAAGGATGCCCATCCCGACCAGGTTCGAACGGTGGATACGCTCGAAGCTCTCCGCGATCACCACGCGGATACCGAGGAGGTAGGTTCCCTTCGCCGCCCAGTCGCGGGAGGAGCCCGAACCGTACTCCTTGCCCGCCAGGATTACCAGGGGAACGCCCCGCTCCTTGTAGGCCATCGCCGCCTCGTAGATGGTAGTGATGGTGCCGTCCGGGAGGAGCTTGGTGTAGCCGCCCTCCTTGCCGTCGGCGAGACGGTTGCGAATGCGGATATTGGCGAAGGTGCCGCGGATCATGACCTCGTGGTTTCCGCGCCGGGCGCCGTATGAGTTGAAGTCCGCGGCCTCGACACCGCGCTCCATCAGCCACTGTCCAGCGGGCGAGCTGGCGCGGATGTTGCCCGCGGGCGAGATGTGGTCGGTGGTCACACTGTCTCCCAGCACGGCCAGAACGCGGGCGCCATTAATCGGGGCGATGGGTGCGGGTTCGCGGGTTATCCCTTCGAAGAAGGGCGGCTTGTGGACGTAGGTGGAATGCTCGTTGTCCCAGGCAAAGCTTGATCCCGAAGGGACTTCGAGGGCCTTCCAACGCTCGTCGCCCTCGAATGCCTGGGCGTAGCTCTCAGTGAACATTTCCGTGTCGATGGAGCCGCGCACGACTTCGGTGACCTCCTCCGCGCTCGGCCAGATGTCGGACAGGTAGACGGGCTTACCGTCCTGGTCCTCGCCGAGCGGTTCGCCGTTCAGGTCGAAGTCCATCGAACCGGCGATGGCGTAGGCGATTACCAGAGGTGGCGAGGCGAGATAGTTCATGCGCACGTCGGGATTGATTCGCCCTTCGAAGTTACGGTTTCCCGAGAGCACCGAAACGGTGGCGAGGTTGGCGAGGTTGACCGCTTCGGAGATCTCTGGCAGTAGCGGGCCCGAGTTTCCGATGCAGGTGGTGCAACCGTATCCCACCAGGAAGAAGCCCAGCTTCTCGAGGTATGGAATCACGCCGGCGCGGTCGTAGTAATCCATCACTACTTTGGAGCCCGGGGCCAGGGTGGTCTTCACCCAGGGCTTGGAGGTGAGCCCGCGCTCCACGGCCTTCTTGGCAAGGAGGCCCGCTGCAAGCATCACCGAGGGATTGGAGGTATTGGTGCAGGAGGTGATGGCGGCGATGACCACGCTGCCGTGGTCCAGGGTGAACGAGCGTCCGTCGGCGAGGGTCACCGGAGTCGGCCTGGGCTCGGTTGAGCCGATCGATCCCTGCTCGGCCAGCTTGGCCAGAGCGGATGCGAAGCGAGCCTTCGACTCAACCAGGGGTACACGATCCTGTGGCCGGGAAGGTCCGGCCAGCGAGGGCTCGACGGTGGAGAGGTCGAATTCGATGCTCTCGTTGTAGATGGGCTCGGCGGCTGGATCGAGCCAGAGGCCCTGCTCCTTGGCGTATGCCTCGACCAAGGCGACCTGCTCGTCGCTGCGGCCGGTGAGGCGCATGAAGCGCAGCGTCTCGTCGTCAATGGGGAAGATCGTTACGGTCGAGCCGTATTCGGGGGACATGTTGCCGATGGTGGCGCGGTTCTCCAGGCTTACATTTGCGCAGCCCGGGCCGTAAAACTCGACGAACTTGCCGACCACTCCGTGCTTGCGCAGGAGCTCGGTGACGGTCAGGACCATGTCGGTGGCGGTGGTTCCCACGGGTAGTGAGCCGGTCAGCTTGATACCGACAACCTTGGGCACCAGCATGGAGATGGGCTGGCCCAGCATCGCTGCCTCGGCCTCGATGCCGCCGACGCCCCAGCCGAGTACGCCGAGACCGTTCACCATCGGGGTGTGAGAGTCGGTGCCGACCAGGGTGTCCGGGTATGCGTTGCCCTCGGAGTCAACGAACACCACGCGCGCCAAATACTCCAGGTTGACCTGGTGGCAGATGCCGGTGTCCGGTGGAACCACGACGAGGTTGTCGAATGCCTGCTGGCCCCAGCGCAAGAACTGGTAGCGCTCCTTGTTGCGGCTGGCCTCGAGGGAGGCGTTGATGGAGAAGGATTCGCGGTGCCCGAAGTCGTCCGCGATGACGGAGTGATCTATCACCAGCTCAGCGGGGATGAGCGGGTTCACCTTGGTGGGATCGCCGCCTAGATCGGCCATGGCATCGCGCATGGCGCCCAGATCGACGACGGCGGGGACGCCGGTAAAGTCCTGCATCAGGATGCGCGCCGGGCTGAAGGCGATCTCCATGGCCTCCCAGGAGGCGTTGGACTTGGCCAGGGACTCAATGTCCGACTTGGTAACCGAAACCCCGTCCTCTTTGCGCAAGAGGTTTTCGAGCAGGATCTTCAGCGAGTACGGGACGGTCGAGAGGTCTGCCACACCGGAGAGTGCCTTCAGGCTGTAGAAGGTGTAGGACTTGTCACCGACGCGGAGCTCCCTCTTTGCTCCGAACGAATCTGCCATCGCACGTTTCCTTTCTCGATTTCCCAATCGTAGCCAAGGGCCCCGAAAGCGTGCTAATCGCGGGTGCTGCGGCCCTGCATGGCCGATCAGGAGATTTCAGGCACGAAACCTTGCCGGAGAGTGTTCTCCGAGACGACCACGGGGTTGACAAACTGGCCCAGGTATTCCGGGGATCCCGCCTTGGAGCCCACTCCCGAGTGATGGTGGCCCCCGAAAGGCTGGCGGCCCGGGATCGCTCCGGTGATTGGCCGGTTTATGTAGATGTTTCCTGCATCCAGCCGATGCGAGGCCATGGCAATCGAGGCGGGCGAGCGGCTGAAGATGCCGGCCGTCAGGCCGTAGACGCTCGAGTTCGCCAGCTCAATGGCATGCTCCAAGTCGTTGGCGAGCTGTACGCACAGAACCGGGCCGAAGATCTCGTCCTGCAGCACCGGCGATCCCGGCAGCGCATCGACGACCAGAGCCGGCGCTGTGAAATAGCCGGTTTCGGGAAGTTCCTGACCCGACCTGATGACGCGGCCCTCCATTCGTGCACCTGCCACGTAGCGCTCGACCCGCTCGAGCGCGTCACCGTCGATCAGCGGGCCCATCTGGACATCGGGCCGCCGCGGGTCGCCGATGATGATTGCTTGTATGGCTCCCTCCAGGCGCTCCAACAACTCCTCCTCCTGACCCCGCAGGACGATGAGCCGTGAGGCGGCCGAGCACTTCTGGCCGGCAAAGCCGAAAGCGGAGTGGACCGCTCCGGGAATGGCCTGGTCGAGGTCCGCATCCGCATCGACGACGATGGCGTTCTTGCCCCCCATCTCCGCGATTACCCTCTTGATGTCGCGTTGGCCCGGTGCGACCCGCGCTGCTGCGGCGATGATCGAGGTTCCCACGGCAAAGGAGCCCGTGAAGGCGATCACCGAGATTTCCGGGTGAGCGACCAGGTGGGGGCCGATCTCTTCACCAATGCCCGGTGCCAGGTTGAGCACGCCATCCGGGAGCCCGGCTTCCTCGAACGCGCGCAGGATGGCAAGAGCGCAGGCCGGTGTCTGTTCGGCGGGCTTCAATACCACGGTGTTGCCGGTGGCGATCGCCGCCGACGCCATACCCATGGGGATGGCCATCGGGAAGTTCCAAGGCGAGATGACTGCGGCGACCCCCTTGGGCCGATGCATCAGTCGGTTCATCTCACCGAGCGGCGAGTCGAGTCCCCGGCTCTCGAAGAGACGGACCGCCGCCCTGGAGTAGAGCTCGAGGTAGTCGATCGCCTCGGTTATGTCCCCTTCGGCCTCGCGCCAGGGCTTGCCGGCCTCGAGCACCTCCAGCGCGGCGAGTTCCTCGCGATGGGAGGATATCCAGTCCGCGGCGCGGAGCAGGATTGCCGCCCGCTGTCGCGTAGGCGTGGTTGCCCAGGTCCCGGAGGCCTCGCGCGCGCAGCGTAATGCCTCGTCGATCTCGTCGACTCCCGCGGACGCGGAGCGGGCGACCACCAGGGCGGGGTTGGCCGGGTTGGTCGAGGTGATCTCGCCCTCGGTCTCAATCCGCTTGCCACCTGCTATAACGGGGACCCGCCGCCGCGAGAACTCCGAGCCGAACAGGCTTCCGATGCCCTCTGCTTCCAGATGGGATATGGCGGTCTGCATTCGAACGCGCTCCGACATCCGGTGATACTCGAGCCCGGGGTGATGACCGAAGGGCGTTTCCAGGCGATCCACCGCCGAGGCGTGCTTGGTGGGCTGGCCCGCCTTTGGCTCGGCCAGAAGCCGGTTGAGTGAGTGACGCTTCTCGACAAAGCCGCTGCGCAGGAAGCTCTCGTTGGAGGTGTTCTCGATCAGCCTTCTCACCAGGTACGACATCCCCGGTATCAGCTCCCCTGTGGGCAAGTACAGCCTGACCCGGGGAACCTGGGTGCGAACCGCTCGTGCCAGCGAGTCCGCCATGCCGAAGAGCATCTCGATTTCATAGGCGTCCGAGGGTAGCCCGTTTGCGCGGGCGGCTGCCACCGCATAGGCGATGGAGCGGAGGTTGTGGGTGCCAAAGGCCGGTCTGATCCGGTCGGAAGCCGCCAGGGCGGTGTCGATGCAGCGTTCGTAGGAGTAGTCGGTCTCCTCCTTCCGCTGCCACACCGGCGCCGCCCATCCTTCGATGGAGGCGCGCACCATCTCTGAGTCGAAGTATGCGCCTTTGACCAACCTCACCCAAAGTGGGGTCCAACCTTGCGCGACACGGCGCTCAGAGAGTTCGATCACCCGCTCCAGGTCGGCGGCGGCACTCGTAAGGTAGGCCTGCACCACGGCGCCCAGGTGCAGCCTCGCGTAGGCCCGGTCCAACGCGACCGCTTCCAGCAGTTCGAAGGTGGGCTCCCTCGCCTCGTGATCCTCCATGTCCAAGAAGCAGAGCAGTCCGGGGTCGAGCGACTCCGCAAGGATCGGGCGCAGCCGTTCGATCACTTCGGAAACCCCGATCTCCTGGCTCAGCGCCGCGAAGTGGGGGCTCAATGCAGTGGGCTTGATCGAGATGGAGGCGGTGGGGATCGGACCGAGATGGTCGCGCGCGGGAGGGCCGCCGAGCCGAGGAGCGGCCAAGGACAGTGCCGAGGCCAGCTCGAGGAGTCGTTGCTGGTAGCGCTCCGCCTCATTCTGGCCCAGGGTCTTTTCCCCGAGCAGGTCGACCGTGGTCGAGATGCCTTGGGCGGCATAGGCAGCCGCACGCTCGGTTATCTCCGATGTTGTCGAGCCGGCGATGAAGAGCTTGGCGACGCTTTCGATACCCGAACGGATCGCCGCTACAGCGGCCGCCTCCCCGAGCGGCGCCTCGCCCGCGAGGCGCAGCCCGCGGGCGACGAGGCCGCTTTCACCCTCGGCGAGGTATTGCCGGGCGTGGATATATATTTCGCGAGGCCCGTGCAAGCGGGGGAAGACGTCCACCAGCCGGAATAGCCGGGTGCGGAAGTCCGGATCATGCATTGCCCGCCGCATGATCAGCCTTTGAAATGCAGGCAGCTGGGCCAGCGAGACACGCTCTACACCGGCATCCAGAATGGCTTTGGCCACCTGCTTGACTTCGGCCTGCCCGGGCCTCGATAGTTGTGCTGCCATAGCAGCCTCCTTCTTCCGCCCGGCGAGGCGCGGGCGGAGGCGCCCTTTGTGGCCAACCTTAGCAATGAGGTGGAGACGGGGCCATCACAATTCTGGCTGGCAAATGCGCCCCTGCTCGGAACAAGTTGGTGCGCGCAATTGGATAAACTTCGGAAAGTCGCAGGGATGGACCTCGGGCGCGCGGCCACAATGGTCAGGAGGTGCCGCATCCATGTCAAGCGAACTGGTTGCCGAGAGCAAGGCGGGATCACCCGTCCAGGTGGGTGGCTTTTCCATTGTTCCCATACCGGGCCTGATCATCGCCGCCGCCTACGTTGCGGCACTGGTGGTCGCGCTGCTGAGCAACACGCTCTGGGCAGTGGACTTTTTCCACGTCGTCTCCGGTGCCCTTTGGACGGGTATCGACCTCTTCGTCGGCTTCGTGATCGGCCCCATCCTGGGCAAATTACCGATCCCGGCCCGGGTTGAATTCTCGAAGCGCTTCATGCCCAAGATGGTGGTCATCATGCCGGCTCTGGTAGTGGCGACGCTGGCGGCGGGTTTCCAGCTTGCGCTTCAGCAGGGGTACCTGGTCGCCTCCTTTCCGGACCATGGCTGGATTGTCGCCTCCTTCGTCGTGGTGGGTGTCCTGGCGGTGGTGGCGATTGGGATTCTGGAGCCGGCCAACCTGGCGGTGCTCTTCGAGCTTCGCAAGCCACAGCCGAACGGCGAGCTCGTCGCTGTGCTGATGAAGCGATTCATCTACACCGCCGGCGTGACCGGCGCAATGCAGATAGCGACCCTGGTGATCATGACAAGGCTGGCGACGGCATGAGCACGGCACCTCAGCCCTCGGCCTTCTCGCCATATACGGCAAAGCGCCCTCCGGTCGGGATTGTCTGTCAGGTCGCTCTGGGCGCCATCGTGCTCTCAGCCATCGTTCTGGCCGCCCAGATCCCACGGCTGAGTGAACTGACGGTTCCTATAGTGCTGGCCGGAGTCGCTTGGGTGCTCTTCCTGGCTGCCGCGGCGATGCTTGTGCGAGTGGGGCCGTTCGCCTGGGGTGTCTTCCGGATGGTGGCGGTCCGGCAACTCCTGGTGGAGCTGGTGATCTCCGGAATGCTGGAGTTCGTGTTCATCTATGATCACACGCCCGGCAGCGCCCTGGCCATCTTTACGGCTCTGGTAGTGGTCTTCTGTCTGGATATCGCGCTGCTCATCGCCTTTTCGGTGGCGCGCTACCAGGAGCCGGTGTAGGGGTTGGCAACCGTCGAAGCTCCTATGGTTGTCAAGCCACCAGATGTTCTTTTAGCCGGGCCTGGTAGATGGCAACGGATTCCTCCTCGTGATCGAGCCCTCTCTCAATCCCCGAGATCTTGGCCGGCCAGATACCAAGGTCGTCCGAGACGGTCCGCAGGAAGACCTGCGCTGCTGTTCTGGTTCGGCGAAGCTGGGGCCCGACTTCCTCTCCTGGCTCAGGTCCTGGTAGCACCGCGACAAGGTCTTGAGGGCCGGTCCGGTCGCCTCGTGGGGATCAGGCGTGCTTCCCCGGGGCGGAACTTCGCACACGGGACAGGCGATCGGCAGTGTTGGCGGGCGGTGACTCACGAAGCGTCGCGCGGTGATGATTAGGTCGCGGATCTGCAGGGCCAGGCGGGTTCTGGTCTCACGAGCCGAGCAGTAGGCGATGCGGAGCACCCGGATCGATTCGACGATATCCGCGTGGCCTCGCCGTTCAGGGCGGACCATGCCGCCGACCCGGCGCCGACGGGATCGGACTTGCCCCGCCGCCGGCGCACCTGACAATTGGCGGAGTTCGCCGCGACCACCTCGACGTCGTGGTCCCGGAGGTGTCGGGCTAGGCCCGCGCCATAGGAACCGGTGCCCCAGGCGCCGACCCTCACCAGATTCCAAAACCCTCGAGCCAGCACAGCAGGACCGTGTAGCCCTTGGTGTTGGCGTCAAAGGACGCCGTGTCGAGGATCTTTCCCCTTTTCGTCCACGACGGCCGGCAGGTGGGCGTCTTTATCCGTGTCAACCCCTCCGAACACGGGGGTGGTTCTTTTGCCATGATGGCTCTGCCTTTCTGCTCGAACCGGAAACTTGCGAACCAAGCTCAGGGGGGATGGGGGAGGTCAGGGGGACCCTGAAAGGGGGGAACTTCGGGCTTGCGTCCCCCAGGCCGACCTGGCAGCCGACCGGCGTGTCCCGGGAACCGGCGAGACGCCCGAATGGTAGGATCCCGTCCCCATAGCGGCGTCGGAGCCGGACCGTGGTGAAGAATGGGGGGCGGTGCTGCTGGAGGTGGGGATCGGCTTGGCCGTCAGCTGACTGATACACCTGATGGTGATGCCAGTCGCCAACCGGCGGGGTGCCGCACCCGTGAAACTCGGGTGGCCGTAGGCGCGGACCGTTTTCCTGTCCGTCTCGTTGGTCCAGGATCGGCGCCTGCCGCGGGGTTTGCGTTGGTGGCTGGCGGCAGTCGCCGCCTAGGTCTGGCAGCCGTTAAACCTGATCCCGGACTGGATCCCGGGGGACGGTTACGCCGACAATGCGGCGGTGGCTGTCTACGGGGGCGGCTGCGGCCAATCGCTCGCCGAGCTGTACAGAGCTCTGAGCCTGCACCTGGCATCCGCGGGTACTGTCTCAGTGCCCGGTGCCGAGCTGCACGGCTTTGACCAGCAGCAGAACTACGGCAATGACCAGGTAACCGCGGAGGGCCCACATGGCGGCGGTACGGCCCCGGGACCATTCGGGCCGGCCCAACAGAGCCAGCGGTGGCATTCGCCACGTGTCGCGATGTCCGGCAACGGCCAACGCGGGAACCGGGCGTTTGCGGCTGGTGACGGCGTAGGCGACCGCACCAGCGGCCAGGGTGACCAGCAGCACCCCGAACAATGCCACGGTCAGGACGGTGACGTTGGCGGCCGGGAACATGGTGGTGACGACCAGGATCAGCGACAGGATAAGGAGCACGCCGATGATGAACGCGGCGATGGCGTTCAGCCAGGGCCGGTTCACCCACGGACCCAGTACCTCCTTGTCGTTGCATAGGAGAAGAAGGAAAACCGACGCCGAGGGTAGGAGCACGCCGGCCAGGGCCTGGACGGAGGTGGTGATGAGCCCTAGGGGGGCACCGGGGATGAGGACGATCCCGGCTGCAAGGGCGACAAGGCCGGAGAAGCTGGCGTAGAAGCCCGGGGCCTCGAAGAAGTTGCGGTGCAGGGAGTGGCGGGCGCCGAACATGTCCCCGAAGGCATAGGAGGTGCCGAGGGTGACCGCGGCGGCGCCGATGATCGAGGCGTTGACCAGCACGATGGCGTAGAGAGCGCCGGCGGTGTAGCTGATCTGGTGATCCAGCGCCCGGGCGACGCCTCCGGCGTCGGTAAAGTTCCCGAAGTAGTGGCTGTGCTCGAAGGCGAAGGCGCAGGTGATGATCATGGCCCCGGCGCCGAGGACGGTGACGAACGAGCCGAGGACGGTGTCGGCCCGCTCGTAGTTGATCCAGCGGGGGGTGATTCGCTTGTCGATGATGTTGGACTGCTGGAAGAACAGCTGCCAGGGGGCGACGGTGGTGCCTACGATGGCGATGATCAACAGGACCGACGTGGAGTTGACGCCTCCGCGGATGCCCGGCACGACCAGGTCGTGCAGGATAGGGGCGGCGTGTGGGTGGGCAAAGATGGCCAGGGGGATGACCAAGAAGTTGGCGGCGACGAAGACGAGCATGAACCGCTCCCAACGGCGGAAGCTGCCGCTGGCGGTCATGACTACCAGGCCGACCGCAGCCAAAGGTACGGAGATGTACTTGCTGATGCCGAAATAGGACAGGGCCAGATCTACGCCGATGAACTCGGTGACGATTGTCAAAAAGTCGAGCAGGAACAGATCTCCAACGGAGAACCAGCCCCAGAACCGGCCAAAGCGCTCCTTGATCAGCCGGGCATGACCTACCCCGGTGACCGCGCCGAGGCGGACCACCATCTCCTGGTTTACCACCAGCACCGGGATGAGCAGGATCAAGGTCCATAAAAGGCTGGTGCCGAAGTTCTGGCCGGCCTGTGAGTAGGTCGCCACCCCGCCGGCGTCGTTGTCGCCGACCATGACTATGATCCCAGGCCCGATAATGGCAGCCAGGGTCAAGAGCCGGGCCCGCCAGGTGCGACGGGCACCAAGATCGTGCTGGCTGATAGTGCCAAGCGCCCCGCGGATGTCGCCCAAGTGGGCCGTATCCAAGACCGCGCTAGGGCCGGTCTCTTCTTCGACGGTGTTGTCGGTCATACCGGTGGGACCTCCCGGGGAACGAGGTAGGTGGGCTGGTTTGGTAATCCAGGCGCCCACGGTCGGTCCCAGGCAGCCGGCTCAGGAGGCCGGGATTGGGATGGCTGGGGGCGCCGTAGGTTGGTGAGGTGACCCTCTATCGGCGCTCAGCGATGCTCCTTGGTTGATCCGATAGCTCTAGTCGCCGCGACAACAGCCGGGCGGCCGCCGGCCGCACCAGGTGAGTAAGGTTGGACTGGGCCGACCCGATGGGCCGGCGTCCAGTCGACACCCCCTCGTTAGAGCTTTGGCACTGCCCGGCGTGGACTCCAAAAGGTCAGCCGCTTCGGTCCACCCCTTAGCTCGGGGGGGACTGTTCTGGCCCGGAGTGTCTCTCGACAGGTGGGGCCAGCGGCCTATGTCCGAACAGACGCCTCACCGAACAAGGTGCGACTGCGTCAAGAAGCATATCAAGGCGTAGCGATCCAAGCTGCGGCGTCATGCCGGTGAAGTTTCGACGACCTGCCGTCGCGGCCGCGATTTTCTACCCGGCGCTGGAGCTCATGCCGTACTGGCGCCGCCAACCCTCGGGCAGAAGCAGCTCCAACACATCATCCACGCTGATCAATCCCAGCACCCGCTGCTGCACGTCGACCACCGGCAGAACTGCCAGGTTGTAATCGCTCATCACGCGTGACACCTCATGCACGTCCGCATCGGGTGTTAACGCCACCGGGTCCGGATGGGCAACCGTGCCAACCGGTACGGTTGGGTCAGCCCGCAACAGCTCGACGACCAGCACCGTGCCCGACAGACGCCCGGCAGCATCGGCGACCAGCACTACTCCCGCTGCCTCTGGAGCCACCTCCGATGCCCTGACCGCGGCCAGCGCCTCCTCGGCGGTTACGGTCGCGGCGACTGTGACGAAATCCGGGTTCATCAGGCCCCCGGCTGTCTCAGGGTTGTAGCTCAGCAGCGACCGCAGCTTGCGCTGATGCGCCGCCGGCAGGTGCTGCAGGATCGGTAGGCGCCGCTCCTGGTCCAGCTCCTCGAGCAGGTCCACCGCGTCATCGGGCGCCATAGCCGCCAACACCCGGGCCGCCTCCTCGTCTGAGCGGGACCGTAGGAACTCCACCTGGTGTTCCATGTCGAGTTCCTCAAACACGTCGGCCTCGAGCGCCCGGTCGCCACTGACCGCAGCGATGATCTCCTCGCCCTCCTCGTGGGAGGCGGCCTCCACCAGATCAGCCAGCTGCGCCGGATGCAACCTGGATAGTTTGCGCAGCGGTATCCGCAGCCGGGCAGTCGGCACATGAGCCACGAATGGCTCGATCTCCGCCCAATCCACTAGACCACCCGCCTCGACCCGGCCCCGAGCCGAGCGAGGTAGCAGGCGCCTGATGACCGGCTTGGACGTCGGGTCTGCTCCGACCACCACCCAGCGGCTTCCGACATAGGCCAGCTCTATCTCGTTTGCCCGGACCAGGCGAGCGCCCTTCAGATCGATCAGGTGCCGGCTGGCCACGTCCTTGGCCAGCAGCACCTCGCGGGGCCGGCGCTCGAACGGCCCCAAACGGTCCACGTCGGTCGACAGGTGGACCCCGTCTAGGTCCAAGGTCGAAACATCGTACATGTGGGCGAAACGCTCGTAACCGGCAATGTTCATAACCAGCCCGGTCAGCGGAGGGTAGCCACTTTCGCCCAGGCGGACGATCACGTCGGATAACTTACCCACCCGTCGGCCGTCAGACGCAATCACCTGACCCCCCAGAAGGCAGGACAAGTGCATCACCTCCACCGAGGTCCTTGGAGGCTCCGACCTGGTCGCATCGGCCATGTCCGCTAGTGTAACTCCCCAAGCCGCCCAAGGTCACCACAGATTCCAGCCTCACGCTCGTGGGGGGTATGTCCACTTGCAAGTGTCTTCATGGCCGGTGCAAACTCTGCCGACCACGATGACCTGATAGGAAGCTTGCCCCGCCTACTGCCACCAGGGGTAGTCTGCGTAGAACTATCTGAGCGACCGCGATTTCCGGTCCGGCCCTGATGCGAGTCAGAACCTCTGGTTTTTCCGGCCAGGTGGGTCAACGGCTACGCAATCGCCGGCGCGCGCATGGTAACCCCGAGAAGGGGCGCCACGTGAGTGCTACTATCACTCGCTCGGCTGGAATGGCGTCTACCAGGCGTCCAGGAAGCCGGCGTCTCTCGGGGCGCGCCCTCGCTGAGCCGCATCCAGGGACAGCGCGATCACCTGGCGGGTCCGGGCAGGGTCGATCACGTCGTCTATCTCGAAAGCCGAGGCGATTGAAAGTGCCTTGCCCCGCTCGTACATCTGGGCGACCAGCTCGAGATATCGCCTCTCGCGTTCGCCCGGATCCGAGATTCGATCCAGCTCTCGGCGGTAGCCCAATCTGACCGCGCCCTCCAGCCCCATCCCGCCGAACTCGCCGGTGGGCCAGGAGACGGCCAGCATCGGGGCTTTGGTGCTTCCACCCGTCATCGCCATAGCGCCAAGGCCGTACGCCTTGCGCAGTACGACGGCGACCATGGGGACTTCGGAGTGCGCCCCCGCCAGGAACATCCTGGAAAAGTGCCTGACGGTGGCGGTCTTTTCGGCCTCCGGCCCGACCATGAAGCCGGGTGTGTCCACCAGCGAGACGAGGGGCAGTCCGTGCAGGTTGCAAAGCTGGATGAACCGCGCCGCCTTGTCGGCCGCCGGGGCGTCGATGGCCCCACCCAGGTGGAGCGGATTGTTCGCCAACACCCCCACTGCTCGACCGTCGATCCGCGCCAGGGCGGTGAGGATGCCGATGCCGAAGGCTGGCCGCAGCTCGAGCACGCTTCCCTGATCGCAGAGGGTTTCGATCACTGGTCGGACGTCGTAGGCGCGCATGCGGTTTTCCGGAACCATGGCGCGCAGGGTGCGCTGGTCGGCTGCCGGGCTCTCCCGGCCGGGCGCGAAGTAGGAGAGGTAGCGCCTGACTGCGTCGACGGCTTCGCCGTCATCCTCGACCAGGACGTCGACCACGCCGTTGGCAACCTGAACCGACATGGGTCCGACGTCGCCTGGCACGACGCTCCCCAGCCCGCCGCCTTCGATCATCGCCGGGCCACCCATTCCGAGGCTGGCCTCCTTGGTGGCGATTATGAGGTCACAGGTCCCGGCCAGGGCGGCGTTCCCCGCAAAGCAGTAGCCCGAGACGACAGCGACTGTCGGGACCTTTCCGGAGAGTTCGGCGAGGAGCCGGAAGGAGGAGACGTCTAGCGCTGCTATCGAGGAGGTGTCGGTGTCGCCCGGACGCCCTCCGCCACCTTCCGCGAAGATCACCACCGGCAGGCGCCGCTTGAGCGCCAACTCGAACATGCGATCCTTCTTGCGGTGATTCTGCAGGCCCTGGGTCCCCGCCAGCACCGTGTAGTCGTAGCTCATCACCACGCAGGGCATGCCCTCGACGCTGGCTGTCCCTGCTACCAGGCCATCGGCCGGGGTGTTGGCAATCAGGTCCTCTACTGAGCGCCGCCGGCGCTGGGCGGCGATTGCCAGTCCGCCGTATTCGACGAAGCTGCCGGGATCGACGAGATCCTCGATATTTTCCCGCGCGCTGCGCCGGCCGGTGCGGTGGCGACGTTCCACGGCGGTGGGCCGGCCCGAGTCGAGAGTCGCCTGCTGACGCGCGAGAACCTCGGCGAGGTCTGGGCGAATGTGATCTGGGTCCGTTACTCCGGCTCGGGTGCGGGCGGGTTCGGCCTCGGCGTCTTCAACCACATATGCCAGGACCGATCCCTCGACCACCTGGGTGCCGACTCCGGCCACTATGCGGTGCACCACGCCGCCCACCGGCGAGCCCACCGGATGCTGCATCTTCATGGCCTCTATGACCACGATCGTCGCGCCCGCGGCAAGGACCCCGCCCTCGGGCTCGGGAACCTCGACAACCACTCCGCGCATGGCCGACAAGACCGGAACGGTTCCGGGCGGAAGGTCGGCCGGCAGTTCCGTAAGCGGGTTCCCGGTCCGCGTCGAGGAAAGGTTTTCCACCTGGGCGGTAACCGAAGGCATGGGTGCGGATGGCGTTGCCAGGGCACGGGCGGTTGCCGCGAGGATTGGCGCGTGCTCGTCGACGAAGCCCGTCGAGGCCCGGCCCAGGACTTCTTCGGCGAGTATGGCGCGCAAGAGGCCGGCGTTCGTCTGGATGCCGTGGATCTCGAACACCTCGAGTGCGCGCGCGAGCCGTGCGGCGGCTCTGTCTATTTGACCGGAGGAGTCGAAGACGATGACCTTGGCCAGCAAAGAGTCGAATGAGGAGGCGGGCGTGATACCGGCGTGCGCATAGGTGTCCACGCGGACGCCCCTGCCGGTGGGGGGCTCGAACCTGGTGATGGATCCCGAGGAGGGAACGACGGTACCGTCGTCGAGCATCACCTCGGCGTTTACCCGGGCCTCGATCGCCACTCCGCGGGGAGACGGTAACTGATTGGCGCGTAGGCCGAGTTCGGAGAGTGTGGACCCGGTGGCTAGGCGAAGCTGGATCTCGACGAGGTCGAGGCCGGTGATCTCCTCGGTGACCGTGTGCTCGACCTGTAGCCGGGGATTGACCTCCAGGAAGTGGATCTGGTCTCCCTGCACCAGGAACTCCACGGTTGCGAGTCCGCTGAGGCTCGCCGCTCGCGCCATGCGTATCGAGCTTTCGAAGAGTTCGCGGCGAGTTTCGGCGGAGATTCCCAGTGCCGGGGCGATCTCGATGATCTTCTGTCTTTGGCGCTGGATCGAGCAGTCGCGGTCCCAGATGTGGGCGATCCGTCCGGTACCTTCGCCGGCGACCTGCACCTCGATATGACGTGCCCCTTCTACGGCAGCCTCCACGTAGAGGCTTCCGTTGCCGAAGGCCGCCTCGGCCTCTGACCGGCAGCGCTCGTATGCCTCGGCGATTGCGGAGCGCTCGCGGACCAGGCGCATGCCTCTCCCTCCGCCTCCGGCAAGGGCCTTGATTGCCATCGGCATGCCCTCGAGCGAGTCGAAGAAGGTTTCGGCCTGGACGACACTGGTCGCCTCGAAGGTGCCGGAGATGACCGGAACTTGGAGCTGGCGGGCGAGCCGCCGGGCGCGGGCCTTGTCGCCGAAGAGTTCGAGCGTCTCGGGTGAAGGGCCTACAAAGAGAATGCCCGCCTCGGCACAGGCGCGGGCCAGGGCGGCACTTTCGCTCAAGAAGCCGTACCCGGGGTGGAGGGCGTCACAGCCGGCCTTGACCGCGGTTCCCACCACGGCCTCGATGTCGAGGTAGGCCGTCGTCCCCCGGCCGGGGAGGGCGAAGGATTCGTCGGCCGACCTGGCATGGGGAGCGTAGAGCTCGTCTGCGGCGAATACGGTCGCGGTGGCAACGCCGTTGGCAGCAGTGGTCGCAGCAATGCGGATCGCGATCTCGCCGCGGTTCGCGATCATCAGCTTGCCGATGGGAATCGTCACTTCGCCCCTTCTCGTCCTGCCGCTCGCCCGCTCCGTTTGAGGATTATTCCGGCGGCTTCCCGGTCCCATATCTCATCGGCAGCGCCTTGGTCGCGCAATAGGTTCTTCTGTACCTTCTGGGTGGGCGTCTTGGGCAGCGCCGGCGCGAAGGTGATATAGCGCGGGACCATGAAATAAGGAAGTCGCTCGATCAGGTGCTCGGTGATCCCGACCGGATCGGGCTCGAAGCCGGGCCTCAACACGATCACCGCCTTGATCTCGTCCTCGCCCAGCTCGGATGGCACTCCTACCACTGCGCTCTCCAGAACCGAGGGGTGCGAGTTGACGACTTTTTCCACCTCGAAGCTCGAGATGTTCTCCCCGCGCCTGCGCAGGGCGTCCTTCATGCGGTCGGTGAAGAAGTAGCGTCCTTCGGCGTCGCGACGGAAGGCGTCGCCCGTATGGATCCATCCCCCCTGCGTGGCAATGGCGGTCGCCTCGGGGAGGTTGTGGTAACCCGCCATGACCGTGTACGGAACGGTGGGGCGCACCCACAACTCGCCCACTTCGCCGTCCGCGACGTCAGTGCCGTCCGGCCCTACGAGGCGCAGCTCATATCCGTCGCGCGCGAAGCCCGCCTCGCCGCCGACAACGGTCCCGGGTGGTCCGTTCATCACCGCGCCGATCTCGCTCATTCCGTATACCGCCGCGACTCTAAGGTCGAAACGCCGCTCGAAGGCGGTGAAGTCGCTTGCCAAGGGGGCCATGACGGCCAGTCGCAACGGATTGTCGCGATCCTCGGGGCTTGCGGGCTGCTGCTGGAGCATCTCGGCCATCGCTCCCAGCATCACCGTCACAGTGATGCCCTGACGGCGCACGACCTCCCAGTAGGCGCCAGGTGAGAAGCCCGGTTCAACCAGGCAGGATGCGCGGTGGATAAGCGATTGGTAGACGCCGTACCACTGGCCCGCTAGATGGAAGAGGGGCAAGGCAACCAGGATGCGGTCCTTGTGAGTAGGAAGGTCCTGGTCCTCTCGGGAGGCATAGGTGTAGGCCTGGGCCTCGGGAATCAGGACGCCCTTGGAGAGGCCGGTGGTCCCAGAGGTGTACATGTAGGCAAAGAGGTCGCGCGGCTGGCGCCTTACCGGTGACGCGGGGGCCGAGTCTTCGAGCTCGCCCCATTCCCGCAGCCGCAGACCCGCCCTGCTCCCATTTTCGAACGAACCCCTGACTACAATGTTCTTCAGCGCCGGGACCTGGCCGGCGATCGCCTCCAGGCGATCGAGGTAGTGCGCCTCCGCCAGCAGGGTTTCGACGCCCGAGTCACGCAGGATGTGGGCGAGGAAGTCACCCTTGTAGGCCGTGTTGACCGGTACCTCGATCACGCCCGTCAACCCCATTCCCAGCCAGGCATGCACGAAGTCGAGCGAGTTGTCCAGCATCATCGCAGCCGGGCTGCCGGTCGTGCAGCCCAGCCGAGCCAGGCCTCCCGCCAGGGACAGCGATCGCTGGAATGCCTGGGCGTAGGTGTCGGACGCTTCCCGGTCGGCCAATGCGACTTTGTCGGGCTCGAAGTCGAGAGCCCGCTCGAACGAGCGCAGAAGGGTGCGCTCTTCGAGTTTGGGTAGATGCGCCATGCCACCTCCGTAGGGCCGTGTCCCGGCGCAGGATAGCGCAGGGTGCGGTGAGAACCACTGTGTTTGCGATCTTATCTCCGACCTCTGCCCTGCTGAGAGGCATTTCCCGGGGGGTGCCTCGCCTAAGGGCGCGGCGCGGCTATGCGAGCCCCACCCGGAAGGCGAGCAGGAGAATCGCCGGGGTGACTTGCCAATCCCTTTCAGGGACCCTCTGGAAACCGAGCGAGGCGTACATGGACTGGGCGGTGCGCATCAGCTCTGTCGTATGCAGGAAGAGCGCCTTTTTCCCGCTTGCGTGCGCGAGGTCGACGCAGGCCAGGGTCAGGGCCTTGCCGTAGCCTCTTCCCTGGGCCGCGATATCCACGGCCAGGATGCGCATGCCCGCCTCGTCCTCGCGCAACTCCTCGGCCATCGGCGAGGAGGAGTCAGGAACAAAGGTGACGGTTCCGACCACTTTCCCGCCGGCACGCGCCACCAGGAGTGTGGCCACGTCGGCCCTTTCCTCGACGCGCTCCAGGTATGCGGCGTATCCGCTATCCAAGGTGTCGCCCACGGCCGCTCGGTAAGAGGAGAGAACGATGCGCGCGATCTCCTGGTGGTCCGCGGGAGTTGCCCGCTCGATGACCGCTTCGCCACCCTGGCCCGGCTGGCCCCGGTTTGGTTCGACGCTCATTCGTTCCTCCAGAACTCGTAGCCCGACAGGCCTTCCATGAGGCGGTTTCCTCCGTCGACGACCAGAGTGTGACCGGTGATGAAAGACGCCTGCTCAGAGGCCAGGAATGCGGCCGCCGCTGCCACCTCCTCCGGTGTGCCGGAGCGGCCCATTGGCGACGCGAGGCCGTGCCGCCTCTCCTCCTCCGTCTGGGCCAGGCTGGCTATCCAGCCCGGGGCCAAGGCATTGCAGGTGATCCCGTGACGTGCGTTTTCGAGGGCAACCGCCTTGGTCAGGCCAACCATGGCCGCCTTTCCCGCCGCATACCCGACCTCGCCCGGGTTCACCTGCACGACGCCGGTGGTGGAGGCGACGTTGACAATTCGACCCCAGTGGTGAGCGATCATGGAGGGGAGTGCACGCCGCGTAACCAAGAAGGCTGTGGTCACGTTGGTCTCCAATGCGTGACGCCAGGCCGCAGGCGTGGTCACGACGGCCAATTCGTAGGACTCGGGGTTGGTTATGGAGCCCATTCCGGCGTTGTTGACCACTACCTCCGGCATGCCCAGGATCGCTTCCAACTCCGTGAAAAGTCGGTCCACGGCACGCTCGTCGGTGAGGTCCGCTACGAACCCCTGGGCGTCAATGCCGAGTTCGCGCAGTTGGTGGGCGCGATCATGGATGCGCGTGGTGGTGGAGACGATGGCCAGGCGGTGACCCGCCTCCCCCAGCGCCCTGGCGGTCGCAATCCCGATCCCCCCCGGGCTCCCCGCGCCGGTCACGAGTGCCACTCCGGGCATTGGGTCCTCCTCGCTGCCGGCTCTTCCGGCTCACCAACGGAACCCTAACTCAGCCGCCACCTATCCCGTGCGCGCGCCCTGCGGCGCCATCCCCAGCGCCACAAGGGCTATCTTTGGAGGGCGTGGAATCCTTCTTTGACGCGGTTAACGACAGCTTTCGCACTCACGCCCTACCGGCTTTGGCCGAATACGTCTCCATCAAGAGCCTCTCGCCGGCGTTCGACCCCGAGTGGGCCGTCCACGGGGAGATCGATAGGGCCATGGCCCACCTGGCCGCGTGGGCCGAGGCATGCCCGATCCCTGGCATCACCGTGAGTGTCTCGCGCATCGAGGGCATCACGCCGGCCCTGGTGGTGGAGATCCCTGCCGCCCACGGCGGCACCGGCACCGTTCTCATGTACGGGCATATGGACAAACAGCCCGCTTCCGCGCCCTGGGCGAACGGCTCCGACCCCTTCGTGGCAGTGGTCGCCGGAGATTCGATTTTTGGCCGGGGGGTTGCCGACGACGGCTATGCCCTATTCGCTGCCCTAACCGGTGTGGCCGAACTGCACGAGCGCGGGATTCCCAGCCCGCGCTGCGTGGTCCTCATCGAAGCCAGCGAGGAGAGCGGTAGCCCCGACCTTGATGCTCATGTGGAGGCGCTTGCCCCCTGGCTGGGCGAGGTAGGACTCGTCGTTTGCCTCGATTCCGGAGGCCTGGACTTCGAGCGCCTGTGGGTGACGACTTCGTTGAGGGGCAACCTGGTGGTCACGATCGACGTCGAGGTCCTTGAGTATGGAGTGCATTCCGGCTCCGCGGGAGGGGTCGTCCCGAGTTCGTTTCGGATATTGCGCTCGCTGCTGGAGAGGGTGGAGGATTCCGCCACCGGCGCGGTACTCCCCGCATTCCTGAATGCCGAGATCCCGGAGTTCCATCGCCGGCAGGCGGAGGCCCTCGATCGAGAGCTGGACGACCCGCTGGCGCAGGCCTTCCCCCTGGTGGAGGGGATGCAACTGATGGGGGCAAGCGGCGCCGAGAGGCTTCTGGCCCAGACCTGGCGCCCGAGCCTCGCCTTTACCGGCATCGAGGGAGTCCCTGATATCCCCTCGGGCGGCAATGTGCTGCGCGCACGCACAAAGGGGAAGATCTCCCTCCGTCTGCCTCCCAGCGTGGATGCGCCCGCGGCGCAGCGCGCGCTGGTGGAGTTGTTGTCCGCCGACCCTCCCTACGGCGCGAGAGTGACCGTCGAGGCCGAGGCTCCCGCTCAGGGTTGGGTGGCGCCGGAGCCCGGCGGCTGGCTTGCCGACGCGCTGGACCAGGGGTCGCGCGATGGCTTCGGGCGGCCGGCGGGGTACTGCGGCGAGGGCGGGTCAATTCCCTTCCTGGCCACGCTGGGGGCCCGCTTCCCTAACGCCCAGTTTGTCGCAACCGGGGTTTTGGGCCCCGGTTCGAACGCGCACGGGCCCGATGAGTCCCTGCGCATTCCCGCCGCCGTCGGCGTATCGGTCGCCGTGGCCCACCTGGTTTCCGCAGCCGCGGGGCGTGAGTAACGAGTGCCTGTTTGGAGGCGTTACCTGTAAAAGGAACCATGAAGGAGAAGACGACCAACGCTGCGGCGCGCGTGATCAGCGCGACCGAAAGCTGGAAGCCGCGGCGAGTCAGCCTTGCGGCGGCGGTTCTCTATCTCCTCTACCTGATCGGCCGCATCATTCTGGCCGCACATGGTGATCTGGGTGCACTGGTGGTGGCGGGGAGCGTCTTTGTCACGGCTTCTCAGGTACCGGTGCACATTCCGGTCATTCCGGGCACGGGCTACGACGGTCAGTTCTACTTCCGCATGGCGATGGCGCCCTTCGACTTCGCCCATCACGCGCTCGGGGTGACCTTCGATAGCGTCTTCAGGATGCAGCGGATCGTTTATCCGCTTGTCTCATGGATTCTTTCTGTCGGCTCACCTCACCTGCTTTTGTTTGTGCTGCCGCTTGTGAACCTGGCTGCATTGGCGGGACTGGCCTGGGTACTCGCCAGCTTTGCCGTCACCTCGGGAAAGCATCCTCTCTTCGGCCTGCTGGTCGCGCTCTATCCCGGGTACGCGCTCAGCCTTGGCCGGGACCTCACCGAGCCGCTGGCCGGCTTCACCTTGATGCTCGGGCTCTACCTGCTCGATCGCAGGCGGTACCTGCCCGCCGCCCTCGTGCTGGGAGTGTCGGTGCTCACTCGCGAGACAGGCACCATCGTGGTGATGGCGGTCGGAATAGCCTGGCTGATCGGCGTGCTGCGCGGCCGTTGGGAAGAGTCTCCTCGCGGCCTCTTTCTTGCCGCGGCCGTGCCCACGGTCGCCTTCTTTGCCTGGCAAGAGGTGGTACGTTCCCAGGCCGGCCACTTTGTCCTGACGGGTTTTGCCGAATCCAACCTGGGGGTTCCCTTCGGTCAGCTGATCTCGGGAATCGTCACTCGCCTCACGTCGGCTCCGAACACAGGGAACGTGCTTTGGTTCATCCAGTTTGCGGGCCTCACCATCGTCGTCGTGGCCGCCCTGGTGCTGCTCCGCCGCTCCGCCGCCCCAATCTGGGTAAAGATTTCCCTGGTAGTCACGCTTATCCTCATGGTCAGCCTGGCCGGGGGGGAGTGGACGGGTGACGCGGACCTGCGAAGTATCGACCAGCTTTGGCTGCTTTCCTGGCTTGTCCTGTTCAAGGCACCGCGCCTGAACCTGGCCCGCTGGTCTCCTCTGGTTCTCATCTGGGTGATAACCGCCGGGCAGCTCGCCCTGTTCATCTGAGCCACGCCGCGATTCGAACCCACTCCGACTAGAGTGTTTTATGGCGCCTGCGGCCGTCTGGTTCGCAGAAAACCTTCCAACTCCTTGTACGTCGAGCCCGGGAGACCTGAGGGTTCGCCCGCAAACATCAGCCCGAGTGCAAGGAAACATAACTTTGTCTAATTCTGGATTCGCCCTTCTGGGCGTTGAGGCCAACCTATGCCGCAATTTGGCGGCACATGGAATCACAACTCCGACACCGATTCAGGCCATTACCCTGGCCGACGGCCTGGCAGGCCGGGACATCTGCGGTAAAGCGGGAACCGGCTCGGGCAAGACGCTCGCCTTCGGTTTGCCGCTCCTGCAGAACGTGCGCCGCGCCAAGCCCTCCCGCCCCACGGCGCTGGTGCTGGTGCCTACCCGTGAGCTCGCCATGCAGGTCGCCGAGGTCCTCGGCGAGGCCGGTGGCAAGGAGGCCCGGGTAGACGTGTTCTACGGTGGCTCTTCGATGGATCGCCAGGTAAAGAGCCTCAGACGCGGCATAGACATCGCCGTTGCCACACCTGGGCGCATGATAGACCTGATGGAGCGGCGCTTGATCGATCTGTCCGATCTGGCGCATGTCGTGATCGACGAGGCCGACCGTATGGCCGACATGGGATTCGTCCCGCAGGTGAACAAGATCCTGGCGGGAGCGGGCCCCGATCGTCAGACGATGCTCTTTTCGGCGACGCTCGACGCCGACGTTGCGGTGCTGGTGCGCAGGCACATGAACGATCCCGTCACCCACGAGGTACAGGGGGAGCAGCCCACGGTTGCCGCCATGACCCATCACTTCTTCCTGGTGGATCCGTCCGAGCGTCTCGACTACGTCGAGAGGATGTCCTCCGGAGCCGAGCGCACGCTCGTCTTTGTCCGTACTCGCGAAGGCGCCGATCGGGTTGCCGAACGCCTGCGTGATCGCGGGGTGGCGGCCGAGGCCTTCTACGGAGGTTTGCGCCAGGCTGCGCGCGAGCGTGCGCTGCGCAAGTTCTCCACCGGCCGGACATCTGTTCTGGTGGCCACCGACGTTGCCGCCCGTGGGCTGGACGTCACCGGCCTGGATCTGGTCGTCCATTACGACCTGCCGGAAGATCACAAGGCCTACGTGCATCGCTCGGGCCGTACCGCCCGCGGTGGCGCCGAGGGCGTGGTTGCCTCGCTGGTTCCGCGCCACCAGGTTCGCGAAGTGGTTCGGCTGCAGCAGGTGGTTGGCCTGGAGACCGGAATCGTACAGGTTGCCCTGGCTGATCCGGGTCTGGCCGGAATCTCCCGCGGGGAGGAGTGCTCGTCAGAGCCCGTCGAGATCGCGGTGCGCACTGAGAGGTCGGAGTTCGGCATCCAGCGTGGCGCGGCCAGGAAGGGCTACCGGGGCCGCCCACGAGCTGCAGCCGGCCGCTCCAAGCGATACTGATCAGGTAACTCCTCGAAGCGGCATGGGCCGCTTCGAGCCCCCAAAGCCGCTAGCGGGATTGGTTCCGATTCGAAGTGACGAATCGAGACCAATCCCGCTAATATGTTTCTTGGCTCAAGATGCTCGCCCTAAGCCCTCCGGCATGGCGAGCCGGCAACCGCTCCCGCAAGACGGTGCCCCCGGAGGAAGAGCTGGCCCGCCGTAACCGGTGGGCAAGGCGGGACTCTCGGCGCGTCGGTGCCGGTGTCCCTCGTACCTTGAGGGAGGACCGATGGCGCGAATGTCTGGCTGACGCAAATCAAGTGATTCCGTGCCCGTTTGAGCCTTGATGCTCCGGGCCGGGTGGGCATGCCGTCCGCGCATGCGGCTTCACGCATTCAGCAACCGTTTCGAAGGCGGTCAGCCGCCTTCATTCGGCCGATGGCCGACACTTCAACGCAGGAGAGACAAATGTCCCATTGGGGATTCGAGACACGACAGATTCACGCCGGTGCCGCTCCGGACCCGACCACGGGTGCGCGTGCGACTCCGATTTACCAGACTTCCAGCTTTTCGTTCCGCGACACGGCGCATGCGGCCGCCTTGTTCGACCTCTCGGAGCCGGGCAACATCTACTCCCGGATCATGAATCCGACCCAGGCGGTCTTCGAGGAGCGTATCACCGCGCTCGAGGGAGGGGTCGCGGCGCTGGCGACCTCGAGCGGCCAGGCGGCCGAGACGCTGACCTTCCTCAATCTCGCCGAGGGCGGCGGGCACATCGTCGCAGCGGCGTCCCTTTACGGGGGGACCTACAACCTGCTTCGTAACACCCTGCCAAAGTTGGGCATCACGGCCACCTTCATCGACGACCCGGATGATCTGTCGGCCTGGGAGTCGGCGATACGTCCCGAGACGAAGGCGTTCTACGCCGAGACGATAGGAAATCCCAAGGGCGACATCCTGGATTTCGAGGCCGTATCCGCCATCGCCCACTCGCACGGCATCCCGCTGGTGATCGACAACACCCTGGCAACCCCCTTCCTCGCCCAGCCTCTGCGGCATGGCGTGGACATAGTGATCCACTCCGCGACCAAGTTCATCGGCGGCCATGGGACGTCGATCGGGGGGATAATCGTGGATGGGGGTGGTTTCGACTACGAGGGAAGCGGTCGCTTCCCCGGCTTTACCGAGCCGGACCCCAGCTATCACGGCTTGGTCTTCTCCCAGCTCCCCGAGCCGCTTTTTGCGACACGCTTCGTGTTGAAGGCGCGCCTGCAGTACATGCGCGACATCGGTGCGAGCACGACCCCCTTCAACTCCTTCCTCTTCCTGCAGGGGGTGGAGACGCTCTCGCTGCGTATGGAGCGCCACGTACAGAACGCCCAGGCGGTCGCCGAGTGGCTGGAGAGCCGCGACGAGGTGGCCTGGGTCTCCTACTCCGGCCTCGCGTCAAGCCCTTGGCATTCCCGCCAGCAGCGCTATCTGCCGCGTGGAGCCGGCGCGATTCTCGCCTTTGGCATCAAGGGTGGGGCGGACGCGGGCCGGCGCTTCATCGAGGGCCTGGAGCTTTTCAGTCACCTGGCGAATATCGGGGATGTCCGCAGCCTGGCAATACATCCTGCCTCCACCACCCATGCTCAGCTTTCCGAGGAGGACCAGCGTACGACGGGGGTGACTCCCGATCTGATCAGACTATCGATCGGTTTGGAGACAATCGACGATATCTTGGGCGACTTGGAGGCCGGTTTCCGTGCCGCCAAGGGTGACTGAAACAACTCAAACGGCGCAAGCCTGGGAGAGCGGCGACCCGTCGGACGGTCGCCGCTTCCTGCGCGCTTTTGACGAAGGTGAGTTCGTTACCGAGTCCGGGATCGCGCTCGGGCCGGTGGATGTCGCTTTCGAGACGTGGGGACGGCTGGACCCATCGGGCGGGAACGCCGTGCTGGTGCTTCACGCCCTGACCGGGGATTCGCACGCCGCTGCCGGTGAGGGTGAGCAGGACCGAACCGCCGGATGGTGGGAGGGCCTGATCGGCCCGGGTGCGGCCATCGACACCAATCGCTGGTTCGTGGTCTGCCCCAACGTGCTGGGCGGCTGCAGGGGTACGACGGGGCCGTCATCCATTGCGCCGGACGGACGTCCGTATGGCTCCAGGTTCCCGTCCATAACCGTTCGAGACCAAGTGGCGGTGGAACGGCGGTTTGCCCAGGCCATGGGCATTGACACCTGGGCCGCCGTTATCGGCGGCTCCATGGGGGGAATGCGTGCCCTCGAGTGGGCCGTCTCCCATCCCTCCCGACTCGAGCACGCGGTCTTCCTGGCCGTGGGGGCGGCCTCCTCCGCGGAACAGATCGCGCTCTGCACGCTGCAGTCGCGAGCCATCCGCCTCGATCCCAACTTCGCCGGCGGCGACTACTACGGGCTGAGCGAGGGACCCTGGGAAGGCATGGCCATAGCCCGGGGCATCGGGCAGCTGAGCTATCGCAGCGCGGAGGAGATGGAGAGGCGCTTCGGCCGCTCCAACCAGGCCGGCGAGGATCCGATGGCCGGTGGCCGCTACGCCATCGAGTCCTATCTGCACCATCACGGGACCAAGCTGGCGCGACGCTTTGACCCCAACTCCTACATAGGCCTCAGCACCGCCATGAACCACCATGATGTCGGGCGCGGCCGGGGCGGCATTCGAGCGGCATTGTCGACGGTCGAGGCGGAGACGACCGTGGTCGGCATCTCCTCGGATCGCCTTTACCCGCTTGTTCAACAGCACCAGCTTGCCGCCTTGCTGCCAGGCGGCCGGCCGGCGCGGGTGATCGAAAGCGAGGTGGGCCACGACGGCTTCTTGGTTGAGCTGGACCGGGTCGGATCGGTGATCTCCGAAGCGCTCGCCGGCCACTAAGGGCTGAAGACGCCGAAGATCCTTGCATGACGGCCTGAGCCGGCCTGTGGGGCGATGCTCGCGCCTTGTCCCGCAGGCCTTTCCCGGGGTGACGTTCTTCCCTAGCCTGTATTCGGGTCGAGAGTCATAATTGCGGCGTCGGGGCGCACAAGGAGGTGTGTGATGCTGCTTGGCCTGGGGATCCCGATCCTGGTGATCGTAATTGTCGTGCTCGTGGTGTGGCTGGTGCGCTCGCGTGGCGCCTCCCCGGTTCGGGGCGCTGCCGAGCCAGAAGAGCGCACGCTCGAGGCCCAACACGCCACTGGTCATCCCACGCGGGTGCCCGCCACGGTTGGCGCCCGTGAACCCCACCTCGAGGAGGAACTCGAGCGCTGGACTGGTGCCGGCCTGATCACCCCCGTAGAGTCTGAGGCGATTATCGTCTTCGAAGAGGGCAGGCGGGCAAAGGCCCCCCTGGAGCGTCCAGCGGGCCGCCCTCGCAAGATCCCCGCCGCCGCCGAGGCGATGGGATATCTGGGCGGAGCCCTGGTGGTCATCGGGATGACGCTGACGACCACACGCTTCTGGGCCGAGTTTTCCGTGCCGACGCGCCTGGGTCTGACCGGTGTGGTGGCCGCGGCGCTGATGGTGGCCGGAGGCCTGATTCACGAGGCTGCGGATCCGGCGCTGGCACGCTTCCGCTGGTTCACCTGGCTTGCTTCCTCCGCCATGACCGGCGTCTTTTTCGGCGTGCTCGGCATGCAGCAGATCGATCTCTCCCCCAAGGCGACGGCCTTGCTTACGGCCGCTGCCATCTCGGTCCAGTCCGGACTTCTCTGGTGGTGGAGAGAACGCCCGATCCAACAGGTTGTCTCGCTTGGCGCGCTCCTTGTGGCTGGTGGCGCGCTCGCGGCCGTGGTCTTTGCCGAACCCGTCCAAGGACCGCTAGGCATCGCGCTCTGGATTGTGGGCGCGGCGCTCGTGGTTGCGGCGCTGCGCAGGCTCACTCCCAATTTCGAATTCACCGAGGTTATGGGGGCTGCAGCCACGGTGGTCGGTGGCGTGTTCATCGTTAATGGGTGGCGAGGTGGCGGTGCGCTCTTCTTTGCTGCAAGTGCTGTAGCGCTGCTGGTCTTGGCCGAGACGCCCGGCCTGCTGCCCAGCCGCACGGATGGGTGGATCCTGGGCCTGGTGGGCCTGGTGGGCGCGCTCGAGGCTGCGCCCGCCAATCTTTCCTATTACGCAAACCAGGCCGCGATCGTTACCGGCGTCGTGACCTGGTTGATCGGTGCTTTGCTTCTCTACCTGGGAATTCGCGGAGTTGTCCTCACCCCTCGTCTGGCCGAGGCCGCAGGAGGGGCGGTCCTGGTTGCGGCGGCGGCAATAACCGCCAACCAGTCGGAGCCCTTTGCCCTCGCCTGCGGCGTGGCGACCTCCGTCCTGCTGGTCGCCTTAGGCACGCGTCCAGGGCTCGTTCTGATGTCCGCCTTTGGGTCAGTCGGGCTCCTGATTTACGCCACCTGGAGCGTCAACTACTTCTTTCCTGGGCAGGCGCGGGCCCCTTTGGTAATGACCGTCGCCGGCCTGCTGGTGATCGCTGTCGCGGTCTGGATGGCCAGGCTGCGCGGACGCTTCGTCGTGGAGCTGCGCCCGCGCCGCGGCACGCCGGGCAAGGGCGGCTCCTGAACCTTGCGCGTGTTTCTCGGCCTTCAATCGATGCCTTTCGCGCCAAGAGTGTAGCGAAACTTCGATCCAGGTCGGTTAACGCACCAGGCAATAGGCATTTGATTCGAACAACTGCGCCGACTGAGCCCTTTTCATACCCGGAGCAGCCTCTTCCGGCCGGCATCTCACTACATCGAGCGATTCGTTGCCCGGCCCTCCGGCGGTCGCCCAGGGGAACTTTGGGAGGGAGGTTTCGCCGGCACCGAACCGCCCCTTCGGATGCCGACCTTTGAGGGAAAGGACGACGATGGCAATCAAGACGCGTGCGCAAACGTTGGAGGGCTACTTCCACCAAGACATGATTGCGCTGTGCTTCGCACTGCGCCAAGAGGGTTATTGGCCCGTCCACTTCCATCGCTCCGTCGAGGAGATCGGCGGTCTCCGTGCCGCCAAGCGGCTTTTGCACTCGGTAAATTACAGTGAGGGTTTTCTGCGATTGGAGGGCATGGGCCTCCTTGCCTGGAGCATCGAGTCGCACGCTCTTTTCCCCTGGTATCAGGAGCTGTTCACCGAGGAGGAGCTGGATGTCGCCCGCTCGCGGCTCATGGCCTTCGGCTTCAGCGGGCATCTGGCCGCCCGCCATTCTCCGGAACCCCCGGCCTGGTACGAGGAGCTTTCCGCGTCCTGGCTTGAGGAGGGCGGCCCGAACGGGGCTAGGTGACGCGTTCGAACTCCATGCGGGTGGCGATGCAAGCCTCATTGCCCTCCAGGTCGGCCAGCACCCACCAAGAGGGGGCGTGCTCGCTGGTGACCAGGCGGCCCCCGGCGGAAAGCGCCGCCTCGATTCGCGCCTGGGCAAGGTCGACCGGAACGTAGATGTCGACGTGAATGCGGTTGCGCTGGGGCCGAGGAGCATCCATCTGCTGGAACCAGATCCACGGGCCGACCGCTTCCGGGTCTACGAGATCCTCCTCTCCCATGGTCTCGTAGCCAAGGACCGCCTTCCAGAAGGGGATGACCGTGGGTGGCGACATGGCGTCGATTGCCAGTTGGACCTCCTGGACCGAGCCGGCGGCGGCCCGTAGGCCGAGGGCTTGCGCTTCGGCCGATATCGCGCGAGCCAGTTCGGCGTCCTCCCTCGTGGGCGAGCCTGCGTCCCGGAATGGCAGCCTGATCGTAACGCTCTCGGGGCGCACGTCGACCTGGAGTCTGCAGGTATGGGCCTCAGCGAGGCCGGCTATCCGCGCAAGCAGCCGGGCACCTTCGTCCAAGGAGCGAATCCCGACCCGTGTCGCGAACGTGGTGGCCAAGACCCTCCAATCCTGCACTCCCGGCCATGTTTGGAACTTTGCCCCCGTGACGTGATCGCTCATGGGCCAAATTTATCAACGCCCGGCTCAGGAGGGCGCTTATGGGGCCGGGTTGCGTAAGGCGGCCGCATCCCGCGTGCTCGTCGGCCGCGCTGGCGACCGAAGACGGTCTCCTTAGTGGCTCGATGAGTCCTTCGCGATGACTTTGCCGGAACAGGCCTCTTCCCTCGCGACTGTTGCCGCGGTAGCTTTCCAGCGGGGGCACACGAGCCGCCCCGATTGCGCGAGCACTCGCGGCCTGCGCGCCTTCAGGCGCGCACCAGGCCCTTGAACGGGGAGATGCACCATGGCCAAACCCAGCTTCGTACGCTTCTTCGAGGAGTTCGGGATAGACGATGTCCCCCTGGTGGGAGGGAAGAACGCCTCCCTGGGCGAGATGTATCGCCACCTTGGGGGGGCCGGGGTCCGCGTACCCAACGGTTTTGCAGTGACCGCCGAGGCCTACCGTCACGTTCTGGAGCAGGCAGGGGCTGTGGACCGCCTTCACGATGTGCTCGACTGGCTCGACCCGGCCGACGTCCGCGATCTGGCGCGCAGGGCCAAGAAAGCCAGGGAGATCGTCTACGGTGCCCCACTTCCCGCGGATCTGAGGCTGCAGATCCTCGAAGGCTACAAGCGGCTCCAGGATGAGTACGGGTCTGAGGTGAGCTTGGCGGTACGCTCATCGGCCACGGCCGAGGACCTGCCTGCGGCGAGCTTTGCCGGGCAGCAGGAGACCTTCCTCAACATCCGCGGCGAAGAGAGCCTGCTCGATGCCTGTCGGCGCTGCTTCGCCTCGATGTTCACGGACCGCGCCATTCATTACCGCGAGGACCAGGGGTTCGATCACTTCAAGGTGGCACTTTCAATCGGCATCATGAAGATGGTTCGCTCCGACCTGGCGGCTTCCGGAGTCATGTTTACCTTGGACACCGAGTCGGGCTTCAAGGAAGTGGTCTTCATCACCGGGTCGTGGGGTCTGGGTGAGAACGTTGTGCAAGGGGCGGTTGACCCCGATGAGTTCTACGTACACAAGCCGACCTACGAGGCCGGCTACCGGGCGGTGTTGCGCCGCCACTTGGGCGACAAGGCGGTGAAGTTGATCTTCGTCGAGGGAGGCACCCGCCGGACTACGAGAAACGTCCCCACCCCGCGGGCCGATCGGGACCGCTTCTGCCTCTCGGACGTGGACGTCCTCGAACTGGCCGGTGCGGCCATCGGAGTTGAGCGCCATTATGGGCGCCCAATGGACATTGAGTGGGCCAAGGACGGCGAGGACGGCCTGATCTATCTCGTCCAGGCCAGGCCGGAGACGGTCGCCTCTCAGAGGGGTGCAAGCTGGGCCGAGACCTTCGTGCTCGATGGCGAAGCCGCCGTCCTGGCCGCGGGACGCTCCGTCGGGGAGGGAATTGCAGCCGGGCGGCCGCGGGTTATTGACGGACCTGCTCGGCTTGCCCAGCTCCAAGACGGGGAGGTGCTCGTCGCCGAAACAACCACCCCGGACTGGGAGCCGGTGATGAAGCGAGCCGCGGCCATCGTGACCAACCGCGGCGGGCGAACCTGCCATGCGGCGATCATCGCGCGGGAGCTGGGCATTCCAGCAGTCGTCGGGACCGGAAACGCGACGGCGGAGGTTGCCTCCGCAGAGATGGTCACGGTCTCGTGTGCGGAAGGGGAGGCCGGCCGTGTCTACGAGGGTGCGGTACCCTTCCACGTCGAGCGCATCGACCTCGGCCAGGTTATCCGCCCCGCGACGAAGATCATGATCAACCTGGGCAATCCGGACCTGGCCTTCAAGACCTCCTTCCTCCCCAACGACGGGGTGGGGCTGGTTCGCATGGAGTTCATCATCACCGAGTCCATCCGTGCCCACCCGCTGGCATTGCTGCATCCGGAGCGGGTCTCCGAGCAGAATGCCAAGAAGGAGATCGCCGCGATCACCAAGAGTTACCCCGACGGTGCGAGCTACTTTGTCGAGCGTCTCTCCGAGGGTGTGGGCACGATTGCCGCCGCCTTCTGGCCCAAGCCGGTGGTGGTCAGGATGTCCGACTTCAAGACCAACGAGTACGCAAGCCTGGTCGGGGGATCCGGCTTCGAGCCCGAGGAGTCGAACCCGATGCTCGGCTTCCGGGGCGCCTCGCGCTACGCGCACCCTGCCTACGCCGAGGGCTTCGCCCTTGAATGTGCCGCCATGAAGAGGGTGCGAGAGGAGATGGGGCTGGTCAACGTGGTGCTGATGCTACCCTTCGTTCGCCGGGTCGCCGAGGCGGAGCAGGTGCTGGCCCGAATGGCCGAGTACGGTCTCCGGCGCGGGGAGAACGGGCTGCAGGTCTACGCCATGTGCGAGATCCCCAACAACGTCATCCTCATCGATCGCTTCGCCCGTCACTTCGACGGCTTCTCGATCGGATCCAACGACCTCACCCAGCTGACCCTCGGCGTCGATCGTGACAGTGACATCGTCGCCTTCGACTACGACGAGCGCGATGAGGGCGTGAAGGAAATGATCCGCCTGGCCGTCGAGGGATGCCGGCGCAACGGAATCCACTCGGGGCTGTGCGGTCAGGCGCCTTCCGACTACCCGGAGATGGCCGAGTTCCTGGTCGAACTCGGAATCGACTCGATGTCATTGAATCCCGACACCGTCGTAAAGACCATCCTGCACGTGATCGAGGTCGAGGCGAGACTAGGGCGCTCGCCGCGAACCCCGGCGAGAGTCCACGGCCGGGCCGATTCCGTGGCTCCGGCGAGCTGAGACCGCACCGGTGCACGCGTTTGGGGCGCTAGTTGGCCCAGGACAGGTGCGGCGCCGGTGCCTCAGTTGTGAGTAGCGGGCGCGAAGGCCGCCCTGCGGCGGCCAGCGGATCGGGCGAGTCCTCACGCAGCGTGAAATAAGCTAACCAGTATGCCGACTTTGCGATCGGCTAGGTTGCGGCCTAGGTTTTTATAGGTTGGCTATATGCGTGTCTTCCGAAATTATTCCAAAGCAATACCGTTGCGTTACCGTTCCATAATTTTCCACGTGCCTCGGAGAAAATAAGGAGAACCTGAAAGGGATAGCCGGCGCGGATCAAACTCCGCACCTCCCTCTTTCGAGACCGTGAAGTTATTCTGAGCTGGAGAAGTATCTCGGCACGCGCTCGCGAGCCGATCAGCAACCGAACGTTTACAGGACGTATCGCTTCCCTGTGAATCGCATGAAAATCCTCTCATGTGCTCCTCATATAGCGCTAATCGCTCGCTTTGAGCATGGATCAATCCCCCGCAGTGCTGTGGCTGCGGTATATCCAATTAGGGGGAATCTGTGGGATTTGACTTGGGAAGTGATGTCCTCCAAAGAGGCACGGGACGACGAGCGGTGGTGACCGGCGCCGCAGGCTTTATCGGCTCGCGTCTCGCGGCTCGCCTTTGCGCCGGCGGCTGGTCGGTGGTCGGGATCGACGCGTTCACCGACAGCTACGATCCCGCCGAGAAGGAGGCGCGAGCCTCCTTGCTGGCTGACGTCCCCGGCTTCTCGCTTGTCCGGGGGGACGTGGCCGAGCTCGAGCTGCAGGGGCTCTTTCGGGGCGCCGACGTCGTCTTTCACCTGGCGGGAAGGCCGGGCGTTCGGCCGAGCTTCGACATCGAGCAACGTTATGTGCACGACAACGTGGTCGCAACCCGAAGGCTGCTGGCCGCAGCGCGTGCCGCCGGCGTCCGGCGGCTCGTCTACGCCTCTTCCTCCTCCGTCTACGGGAATGCTCCCACGCCTTTTGCGGAAGCCGCGCCGACCAGCCCCATCTCGCCCTACGGCCGTACCAAGCTCGAGGCCGAGCGGCTTTGCCTGGACGCGTCGGATGACGGCCTTGGCTGTGCGGCGCTCAGGTATTTCACGGTGTACGGGCCCGGCCAGCGCCCCGACATGGGCATTCGCATCTTCGCGGAAGCCGCGCTTCATGGGCGGCCGATAACCGTGCTCGGTGATGGCACCCAGGTACGTGACTTCACCTACGTGGACGACGTGGTGGACGCCACCATCGCCGCAGCGGATGGCCCGGTGGAGGGGATGGCCGTGAACATCGGCGGCGGCAGCACGGTGACGCTCAACGAGGTCATCGAGATGCTCGAGGGGCTGGTCGGCCACAGCATCGATGCGGAGCGTGTCGGATTCGCCCGTGGCGACGTCTATCGGACCGAGGCCGATCTCACCCGGGCGAAGGAGCTCCTTGGCTTCAACGCCAAGGTCGGCTTTTTCGAGGGCCTGAGCGCAGAGGTCGACTGGATTCGCGATCGCATTGAGGCGATGGAAGGGAGCCTCGCTTGAGCACCGGCGCAAGGGTTCTCCTCTACTCCCATGACACCTACGGGCTGGGGCATCTGCGGCGAAACCTGGCCATAGCCGGGGCCCTTCTCTCCGGCCTCTCCGGCCTCTCCGGTTGCCAGGTGCTCCTGGCGACGGGCTCCACCGTGGCCGACCGCTTTCGCCGCCCCTCGGGACTCCAGGTGGTCAAACTCCCGCCCGTGATAAAGACCGGCGTCGAGAGCTACGATTCCCGCGAGCCCGGTATTCCCTTGTCGCTGGTGCGCCGTGCGCGTAGTGCGGTGCTGGTCGACGTGGTGCGGCGCTGGCGGCCTGATCTTATTCTGGTTGATCACTCACCCCAGGGAATGAAGGGGGAGCTGCTGCCGGTCTTCGAGGCGGTGGCGGAGCTGCCGCGCGCTCCACGCCTCATCCTCGGATTGCGCGACATCCTCGACGACCCGGATCACGTGCGCTCTTTGTGGGGAGCGGAGGGGGTCTACGAGACGCTCCGCTCGGTGTATGACCGTATCCTCGTCTACGGGCAGAAGGACATTTTCGACGTGGCGGAGGCCTATGGCCTCGGCGAGGCGGAGAGAGCCAAGCTCTCGTATTGCGGCTACGTGGCTCCTCCGTCGCGTCCGACCGCGCTGCTTCCCGAGGCGCTGCCCCAACGGCCCTTCGTACTCGGCACCGTGGGTGGGGGCGGGGACGGGGTCGAGGTGCTCGTCGCCGCACTGCGTGCCGCTTCCGCACTGGGCCTGGGCGCGCTGCTCGCCACCGGCCCCCTCATGAGCACGGCCGACCGTGCCACGCTGGAGATAGCGCTTGCCCGGAACCCCGGGGCCAAGGCGGTCGACATGGTGGACGACATCGCCCAGGTCGCCTCCGGAGCGGCCTTCGTGGTCACCCGGGGAGGTTACAACACGCTCTCGGAGCTCGCGGCGGCACGAGTTCCAACGGTGGTGGTCCCAAGGGCATGGCCGCGCATGGAGCAGCTCCTCCGTGCCACCGCCTTTTCCACCAGGGGCCTCGTCGAGATGGTCGACCCGGTCGAGAACTCGGACCCGGATGACCTGCACCGCGCGCTGATCCAGGCAGTTGGACGGTTGGGCGCCGGGGTCGAGAGGCCGAGCTTCAACCTCACCGGCTTGCACGCCCTCACCTTGGAGGTCCGCGAGATGCTTGGCGCGGGATCCCGGAGCCGCTGGAGTGGTGTGGAAAGGCCGGCGGCCACGATCGCCACGGGCCGTCCGTGAGCGGGCGCCGGATCGCCCCGGGTTCGGGCACCTTGACCTACCTGACCAAGCGCTTCCCCCGCCTGTCGGAGACCTTCATCCTCGATGAGATCATCGGCCTCGAACGGGCGGGGCTACCACTCAGGCTGGTTTCCATCGCCGATCCGGGCGAGCCGCTCCGCCAGGCGCGGACCGCGGAGGTGAAAAGCGCGGTGACGTACCTGCACCGGCCGGGTGGAGCCCGGGCGAAGGCGGCGTCCTGGTCCACAATGGCCTTCGCGCTGGTGGAGCTGGCGATTCGCCGTCCCAGGGGTGTCGCGGGGGTGCTGCGCGGACTCCGCGACCGGGAGTCGGCCGCCACGGCCGCCAAGCACCTGCTGGAGGCCGCTTACCTCGCGCGCGTGGCCGAGGAGTCCGGCAGCCGGCATATTCATGCGGCATTTGCCCACTCGCCGGCTGCGATCGCCGAACTTGCCTCCACCCTCATCGGGGTGCCGTTCAGCTTTGCCGCGCACGCCAAGGACTTGTATCTCGCCAACCCGCGCCACCTGGCGCACCGGATCGAGCGAGCCGCTTTCGTCATGGTCTGCTCCGCCTCGGCGCGCGATGCCCTGTTGCAGGTGGCGGCCACACATCTCGGTGCGCAGCGCTCCGCAGCGCTGGCGGGGCGCGTCCGGCTCCAGTACCACGGGGTCGACATAGAGCGTTTTGCTCCACCTGCCGGCGCCAGGCGCGCTTCGGGCCCCCCGGTCATCCTTGCCGTCGGACGGCTTGTCCCCAAGAAGGGATATCCGGTCCTGATCGACGCCCTTGCCGAATTGGCCGCCCAAGGGGCTGAATTCAGGTGCCGAGTCGTCGGCGGTGGCGGGATGCGCGAGGAGCTCGAGGCCCGCATCCGCTCAGCCGGACTGGCCGGCAAAGTCAGGCTTCTCGGGGCGCGGACCCAGGAGGAGGTCAGGGAGGAGTACACCAAGGCGGACGTATTCGTGCAGGCCAGCGTGGTGGTCGAGGGAGGTGACCGGGACGGCGTGCCGAATTCGGTGCTGGAGGCCATGGCGAGTGCCATTCCCGTCGTCGGAACCGACGTTGCGGGCATTCCCGAGGTGCTGCTCGACGGAGAGACCGGGCTCGTCGTCCCTGCCGGGGATCCCGCGGCGCTTGCAACGGCCATCGGCGCCCTGCTCTCGGACTCGGACCTTCGAGGTCGCATAGGCGGCGCCGGCCGGCGGAAAGTGGAGCGCCAGCTGGCACGCGACGAGTGCTCCAGGGCGGTTGCGCAGCGCTTTTGGGAGCTCGCGTTCGCACCCGGGGCGCCGGCAGGGTTTGCCGCCGTTGCGCCGCGGACGACCTGGGAGGCGATCTAGTTGCGCGTCGCCTACCTCGTCTGCGACCCCGGGATTCCGATCGGCGGCACCAAGGGCGCCTCGGTGCACGTCGCCTCCTTGGCCCGTGCCCTTGGCTCCATCGGGGTCCAGGTGACCGTCTTTGCGCCCAAGGTAGAAGCACCCGGCATCCCCGGTGCCGAGGTCGTCGAGGTGCCGGTCGGGCCGGTGCCGAGCGGTCCCGCCGGTGAGCTCCGCAGGATCGAGGCCTCCAACACCTTCTATGAAAGCGTGGCCGGACATCTGGACGGAGCGGGTTTCGACCTTGTCATGGAGCGCCTCGCCTTGTTTGCCGACGGCGGTGGCCTGGGCCGTCGCCTGGGCCTTCCCAGGCTGGTGGAGGTCAACGCCCCGGTGGCGGCAGAGCGTGAGGCGCACTTCGGCCTGGCCAATCGCGAGGCGGCGAATCTGGCTGAGGCCGCGGCTCTCCGTGACGCCGCAGTGGTGGCGGTTTCCGAGCCTCTGGCCGACTGGGCCGTTGCGCGGGGAGCCGCCACCGCCCTAGTTATACCGAACGGAGCCGATACCGCACTGCTCGAACCCGGCCGTTGGCGGGCGGAAGGGGCGAAGCTGCGAGCGGAGTTCGGGTTCGAAGACCTCCCGGTCATCGGCTTCGTGGGGAGCCTGAAGCCGTGGCACGGGCTGGAGCCGCTGTTCGAGGCGGCTGAGCTCCTGGCGGGCGCGCATCGCTTCGGCCTGCTGGTGGTGGGTGACGGTCCGGGGCGTGACGCGGCGCAGGCGGGCCTGGCTTCGCTCCGCCAACGCATTCCTGCGGTCGCCGCGGGCGCGGTTCCTGCGCAAAGGGTGCCCGCCTACTTGGCCGCCATGGACATCGCCGCGGCCCCCTACCTGCCTAGCGGCAACTTCTACTTCTCCCCGCTCAAGGTGGTAGAGGCGATGGCGGCGGGCAAGGCCGTGGTTGCTTCAGACTTTCCTCCGGTGCGGGAGCTGCTCGGTGATTGCGGAGTTCTGGTCCCCGCCGGGGATCCCGCGGCGCTCGCCTCCGCCCTGGAGAGGCTCGTCCTTTCTCCGTCAATCCGGCATGCGCTGGGGGAACGGGCCCGGCGGTGTGCCTTGGAGCGGGCCGACTGGGTGGACGTGGCAAGGCGCACACTTGCCGCGGCGCAGGCGGCACAGCGCATGCAGTCATCGGGAGGGCCACGTGTCGCGGCGATCTGACGGCAGCCGGGCCAAGGCCGGTGTCCTGGCGGCGGTCATGCCCTCGCGTTTCGGCATGGACGCCTCGCCGGTTCGCTGGACGCTGGCGGCCGGAGTCGGCGTCTCGGCACTCCGGGCCATGGTGCAGTGGGCGTCACCATGGCCCCTGAAGCTGATCTTCGACACGGTGCTCGGCTCACGACCCCTTCCCCAGCTTCTCTCCTGGCTGCCTGCAACCCGCGTGGCGCGGCTCGACGTGATGGCGGGAGCCATGGTGGTCATCGCCATCCTTCTCGGAATATTCGCCTATGCCACCAACGCGCTCCTGGCCAACGCCGGGCAGCGCATGGTCTTCGATTTGCGATGCCGCCTCTTCAATCACCTGGAGCGCCAGTCGATGGAATTCCACGCCTCCAACAGCGTGGGGGACCTGCTGTCCAGGCTGGGCGGGGATATCCAGGCGATCCAGGGTGTAGTGGCAAACGTGGTCCCCATCCTGGTGGAGAACAGCCTCACCATTCTCGGCATAGTCGTGATCATGCTCTTCGTCGACTGGCGCTACACGATCGTCATCCTTTCCCTGCTGCCCGTCATGTACCTGACGGTGCGCCATTACCTGACCGCTATCAAGAAGTCGCAGCGCCAGGCGCGCGACGTCGAAGGCAGGGCGACGGCCTTCGCCCAGGAGGTCCTGATCTCCCTGCCGGTGGTACAGGCCTTCGGAGCGGAGGCGCGCGAGGGGCGCCGATATGCGGACCTGGCCGACGAGGGTTTGCGGGCCAACAAGCGCTCCGTCCTTCTGCAGTCGCGCTTCACTCCGCTGGTCACCGCGACCATGGCCGTCTCCACCGCGGGGGTGGTCTACTTCGGTGCGCGCGCGGTTATCTCCGGATCCCTGACCCCGGGGGATCTTCTCGTCTTCTCGGCCTACCTGCGTGGCATCTACACGCCGGTTCGCCAGCTGGCAAAGATGGCGGGAATGCTGGGCCGGGGCCAGGCTTCCGCCGACCGGGTGAAGGAGGTGCTGGCCACCTCGGCCGAGCCGCCCCAGCCGCTCAAGCCTCGGCACCTGGGCTGGCCCAAAGGCGAGATCCGCTTCGAAGGCGTCACCTACGTCTATGCGGGGGCGTCCGCGCCGTCGCTGGAGGCGATGAACCTCGAGATACGTGCGGGGAGCTCGCATGCACTGGTGGGGGCCACGGGATCCGGGAAGAGCACACTGGTCAAGATGATCCCGCGCTTCCTCGATCCCCAACGAGGCAGGATAACCCTGGACGGAATCGACCTGAGGGAACTCTCCTTGACTGAGCTCCGCTCCCGCATCGCACTGGTCCCTCAGGAGCCGTCCTTGATGGGTGAGACCGTGTGGGAGAACATCGCCTACGGATTGCAGACGCGGAGCCGCCTCGGCGCCATCGACGCCGCCAAGCGTGCAGGGGTGCACGAAGTTCTCTCTTCTCTCCGCGACGGGTACGACACCCTGGTAGGCGAGCGGGGAAGCGCCCTTTCGGGCGGGCAGCGCCAGTGCGTCGCCTTCGCCAGGGCGATGGCGCGCAACGCGGCGATCATCCTTCTCGACGAGCCCGCCGCCGGCCTCGACGCCGAGACGGAGGCGGTGCTTTTGGATGCGCTCGGGCGCCTGGCCGAGGGGCGGACCATGGTGCACGTGACCCATCACATAACCACTGTCGCCAATGCCGACCGCATCACCCTGCTTTCCCAGGGCCGGGTGGTGGAGGAGGGGAGCCATCGGGAGCTGCTGGCGGCGGAGGGGGCTTATACGTCGCTGCACCAGAGCCGCGGGCACCTCTCCGTCTTCGTTCCCGCCGAACAGGTTTCCTAATCAATTTACTTGGGTCCGCCGCAGCGCGGCCGGCAATGAAGGAGTGAGGCCGTGACCTCTATTGAAATGACCAAGGGCGCCAGGAGCCACAGTGTGCTGGTGGTCGGGGCCGGATACGTCGGGCTCACCTCGGCGGTCTGCTTCGCCCATCTGGGGCACCAAGTGGTGTGCGTGGAGGCCAACCCCTTCCGCCTCGCGCCGCTCCTGGAAGGCAGGAGTCCGATTCACGAGCCGGGGCTCGAGGAGCTGATGGTCGAGGGAGTGTTATCGGATCGCCTGCATTTCGCGCCGGCCATCGGCAAGGAGGAGATGACAGGAGTAGAGGTCGCCCTGCTGGCAGTCGGCACCCCGCCGGACGAGAACGGCGATCCGGATCTGACTCAGCTCGCCGCCGCCGCCCGCGAGGTATCGGCGAACGCGGCCGGCGATCTGGTGGTGGTGGTGAAGAGCACGGTTCCACCCGGAAGCTGTGAGGCCATCGAGCTCGTCTGTGCCGAGGCCGCTCTCGAGGGAGTACGAATCTCCGTGGTCTCCAGTCCCGAGTTTCTCCGCGAGTCCCGCGCGGTGGAGGATTTCCTCGCGCCCGACCGAGTGGTGGTGGGGGCCTCCGACTCCCAGGTAGCCGACCTGGTTGCGGATCTCTACCCAGCGGGCGTCCCGCTGGTGAAGACCGATCGCCGTGGAGCGGAGCTCATAAAGTACGCCGCCAACGCCTTCCTGGCGGTGAAGATCTCCTTCGCCAACGAGGTGGCCGCCATGTGCGAGAGCCTGGGCACCGAGGCGGCGACCGTCCTGCTCGGCGTAGGCCTCGACCAGCGCATAGGCAAAGATTTCCTCCGGCCAGGCCCGGGCTACGGTGGCTCGTGCCTGCCCAAGGACGTCTCGGGCTTCCAGGCCCTCGGACGAGCCATGGGGACGCCCACGCGCGTCGTCGCCGCCGCCGAGGAGGTCAACCAAGAGGCCTCGCGCGCGGCGCTGATGAAGCTCGAGATGGGCCTTGCCGGCGTGGCAGGCAAAACCATTGCGCTTCTCGGCCTGGCCTTCAAGCCGGGCACTGACGACTCCCGCGACTCGCCGGCGCTGAAGCTCGCCGAGCTGCTGATTTCCTCCGGCGCCCGGGTGAGGGCATATGACCCCTTGGCCCGGGTGGAGTCCTTCGCCGGTGAACGTGTCGACTGCGCCTTCGACGCCATCGAGGACGCGGATGCCCTGGTGGTGGCTACCGCCTGGCAGGAGTTCTCGGTTCTAAGCCCGATGGCCGTGGCCGAACGCCTGGCCGGAAGGATGGTTCTGGACGCCGCCGGCGCCCTGGACCTGGAGTCCTGGTCGGAGGCAGGCCTGGTGGTCTACGGGATAGGAAGGGGTGCACCCGTCGCCTTCCACCCGGTGGTGTGGCCCCCCTTGCGCTGGGCGCATCACAGGAGCGGACTCCGCCTGCTGGACGGCGACACCGGGTTCGTGGCCGGTTAGCCCTCGACGTCTCTCTCTCTCACTCCCTGGCTTCCGTTCAGCTTTGTGCGAGCGGACGCCAGGGAGCCCAGCTCCCACCGGGACGGCGGAGATGCCAAGGGGAGGATTCCGAGTCGCGAGCGGCCAGGTGAACCCATTCGCCGTCAAAAAGCTCCTGCAGGATGCCGTTGCGCGCTATGACCTCCTCGATCAGGTCCGGCGGTGCCTGGATGACGCTCAAGAGCCGCATGGGCTCGTGGTAGGGGCGGCCGTTGTAGAAGAGCGACTGTAGCGGCAGGCCCGGCCTGAGATCTCCTCCCGCCCCTTGCACCACACCTATGCCGGCGACAATGTTGTGCGCGACCTTGTCCCCGGCCGAGAAGACCTCAGGGTCGACGGTCGAGAAGTAGTACTGCGCATTGATCCAGTGCGCGACCACCATCGGGGCGGTGAGGATCGCCTCCAGAGCCTTTCCCTGCGGATCCACCCGGTGGTCGTAGGAGTGGAGGAAGGTGCGCCGGCCGAGATCGACATTCTCTGTCATCGAGCGCGGGCCGACGATGAAGGCCGCGTTGCGTGCCAATCCCCACTCCGGCTGTACCTCGGCCCAGTCCCGAGAGCGCCGATAGGCCGCGGCCCTTCCGCGCCGGCGCCTGGGGAAGTCGCCCGCGCGCTCCTCGGCCAGGGCTCGACCGGCCCGATCGAGGTCGGCCTGCAACCGGGCGAGAGCGTCCGCGTGCGAAGGGGGCGCCAGTTTGGTGTCGACGATTTCGACGGTGTCGGTGGCGGTGTCGTGCTCTCCCGCCACGAAGACGGTCTCGGCGGGTATCAGGATGCCCATCTCCGCCACCAGCTTGCGCACCGCGGGGCGATTGAGAACCTCCGCCGCCGCATGTGCGCTGTCAAGGCCGCGGTTGCCGCCGCAGGCTCCGCAGTCGAGCGAGGAGGCAAAGGGGTTGTTCTCGGTGGTGCTGCCGTGTCCGATCAGAGCCACCAAGGGCGCGAAGCCGCCGGTCAAGCCCATGGTGGTGAGTGATGAGTGAGCGAAGCGGGCCTGGGCCTCGTCGTCCATGCCCTCGTAGATCTCGATGGTGGTGCCGGGCTTCTCCGCGACGAGGCGGCTGAGGGCGGAGCGTAGGCGGCCGTGTATCGTCGGAGCCAGCGTCTTGAGCGCGGCCACCGGAGCTGCGGCCAGCCCGGCCGCTTCGGCCAACGTGTAAGAGGCCATCCAGGAGCTCCTCGCCTCCTCGAAGGCGTGACGCGCCGCATCGGCACTCCGGCCGGCTGTTAGCCAGCGCCGCGCCGCTGGCTCCTCTCCGGCACGCGGAATCTCTCTCGCCTTTGCTCCGGGTCTCAGGAGCACCGGGCATAGGGCCACACCCTCGTGCGCACCCAGGGTGTGGAAATCGAGGGCGATTCCGAAGAAGCCCGCAAAGCCAAAGGTTTCGTAGTCACCCTGTGCCTCGAGGTGCCGGCGGATCCCTTCGGAGCGCGTATCGATGCAGAAGACCGCCTGCGCCTGCGGCGCCTTCCGCGCTCGATCCCGCGGAGTTCCAAGGGATGCGAGCAGTATGTCGCGATAGTGGATCTCGTAGGCGGCCAGCGCCACATCGCCGCTCTCCGAGCCCATCTTCGCCTCGGCAATGCCGGGGCCCGACTGCCTGGCCCGGAGGCCTCGCTGCGGACCGCGCAGGCCGGCCCTTGGCGAAGGCCTCGGAGACCTGTCCTGGGTGGCCGGCGGCAGGCTCTGGAGCAGGGCGGCCTCGTAGGATAGCCTGACTGCCAGGTAGTCGATCATCTCGATTGAGGGACCGGAGGCGTCTTTCCCCGCCCAGAGCGAGCGCCACTTGGCGTGGCCCGCCCAACCCGGCATGCGCCCCAGCTGTGCGGAAAGCTGAGGGATGCGCTGGGCCTGGCTTATCCTGAGCGTTTCCAGGGCCTCGAGCACGGCCGCTTCGGGGTCGGCGGGCACGGAGGCGAGCGCCGACCTGCCCGACCTGCCCACAAGGCGCTTCGCACCCGGGTCTCGGACCACCGCCTCGCGCCAGGCGGCATGGAAACCGTTCTGGCCGCCACCCTGGCCGCCGACGAAGGCCGCACACCACTTGGCGACCTCCCGGTCGATGCTCTCGGCGTAGTCCGTTCCCCTGGCACGGTCGTATTCCTCGGCGGGGGTCAGCCCATAAGCCGGCTCTTGGGGTCCCGGGCGAGTCTCCACCCTGAGCCCAGCCCGTGCTGCGCGCAAATCCTCCTCGGTGATCCTTCCCTCGGAGATCGCTCGGGCGATGAAGCCCTCCGAGGGATAGCCGCGTATTCCTAGCACCGGGGCGGCCTTCCGGATGGCCCCGTGGAACCCGAGTTGGCGGAGGTCCCAGAGGGGGTTGACCGCGACGAAGGTGCCAAGCGGCCAGAGTGGGGCGATTACCCGGGCCGCCTCTTCGATCTCTTCGACCAGGAGTGCCCGCTCGTCCGTCGTCCTCATCTCGATCACGCGGCGTCTCCCTCTTCGAGCTCGAGGCCCTGCTCGACCACGCCGCCACGCAGGTTGAACAGGAATGCGGGTGCCCTATCCCTGGTGGCGGGGGAGGTGGCCGCGTCGATGGACCAGGCGGTCAGACCCGAACGCAGGCGCCGGCTCCGGCCGGCAAGAGCAACGACGGCCGAGGCCCCCGCCAGTGCCAGCAGCCAAATCGGAGCGAGCACTCCGGGGGCCGGCAGAGGCACCGCCGGCGCCATCCACTGCCCGAGCAGCGCGACGGAGCCGCCATAGGCGAAGGAGGAGGTAATCAAGACGCCCACCCCCGCGAGTGCCGCCCAAAGCGACCCAGGGAGGCACCGGGTGAAGGACCAGGACGCGGAGGCCGCTGTCGCCACCGCGAACGCTGCCAGCACGTCTCCTGCTCTGCTGGTTGCGCCACTGCCGACCAGCAGAGTTGCCACCAGGGCCGCCCCGCCGGCCGCGGTTGCGGCGGCGATCTTTGCCGCCGCCGAGCTTTCCCTGTGCCGGCGGGTGGCGTTGCGACCGCGTCGCACCCGCGACCCTGAGGAAAGGAAGAGGCTCGCCTTAAAGGCCCCGTGGCTCATCAGATGCACCAGGGTGGCCAGGTAGGCTCCGACACTTGCCTCGGCGGTCATGAAGGCCATTTGCGCGATCGTCGAATACGCCAGCTCCCCCTTCACGTCGGCACGGTGGCGCATAAGGCGTGTCGCCATTGCCGCGGTCACCACGGCTATCAAAAGCGCGGCACCGGCGGCCCAGCTATTGCTTTGGGCCAGGCCGGCCGTGCGTACGAGGAGGATTCCTCCGCCGTTGACCACTCCCGCGTGCAAGAGCGCGGATACGGGTGTTGGCGCCGCGATGCTCGCCGGCAGCCAGCGGCCCATCGGACCTTGGGCGCTGCGCGTGAGCGCCGCCAGGGTGATGAGCGCCGCCACCGGAATGGCCGCCCAGCCGAGGAGCCCCGCCTCCCGAGCCAGAGCCGGTCCGCCACCGAGTCGCAGGTTTCCAACTTTGGCGACCACGATCGCCACCGCCACTCCCAGGGCGGCGTCACCAGCGATGAAGTGCAACAGTGCCATCTTTGCTCCGCGGGATACTCCGGGCAGGTCGCGGCGATATCCAAGGACGGCCGCGAAGGAGATGCCGGCTGCCGCCCAGCCGATGGCCAGCAGGACGATGTTGGAGGCGGTGGCCACGATCGTCATCGACGCGACTACGAGATCGGCTCCGGCCGCGAAACGCCAGGCTTCGGTGTCCTGGGCGAGATAGCGGGAGGAGAAGCCCTTCACCAGCGCCCCCACGCCCGCGATGAAAAGCGCGAGAGTGGAGGTTAGCCGATCCGCACGTAGCTGCAGTGGGGAGTCGCCTATTGGAAAGCCGGCCAGGAAGCTGCCGTGAATGGCGACCACCGCGAGGGCGGCAAAAGCTCCCACGGCACCGAGCCAGGCGAGGGCGGCCGATGGGCGCATCACTCTGCGGCCTCTGATCATGAGGGCGAGCAATGCGCTAAGCAGCGGGATGGCCACTGCCGCATCGAGTCCAAGTTCGCCAGTGATCTTCAACATCCGCCGTCCTCCGCTCCGAGTATATAAACGAAGAGTACTTCGTGAATTATAAACCATAGAAAGGAGTTGGCTGCAATCCGTTTCGTGCCGGCTGTCGCGAGAGACACGGGTTTTGCGCGATACCCGTTTCACGAAGTGGGCTACTATCGTTGGCGTGCCAGAGGAAGCCAGAGGTGATCACCCTCGCCACAAGGCGGGCTGGACCTTTCTTTCCAACCACGGCCACGTCCTGGTCTGCATCGCGAACGACCCGGGAATCCGGGGACGGGAGATAGCCGCGAGGGTCGGCATCACCGAACGCGCTGCACAAGCGATAATCGCCGACCTGGTGGCCGAGGGTTACGTGAAGCGCAGCAGGGTCGGGCGGCGCAACCAGTACGAGATCATCGCGGATCGGCCGCTAAGGCACTCGGTGGAGCAGCCGCACAGCGTCGGGGAGCTGCTCGACCTGATCTCTAACGCGACTTCCCCCAAGGCTAAGAAGGGAGCCGTCACCTCCTAGGAGGACTGCGAGTCGATCTCGCTCGCGTCCCAAGGCAGGGAGCATGCTTTCCCAGGCTGCGCACCAGCGTTTCCAAGCCGGGGAATCCCGATGTCGCACGCACGCGCCTCGTGCCGGCCTAAACAAAGTTGGATCGGACTCCGGCAGGTGCCAGGTCCCTGGCCAGGCAACTGTTGAGTGGGGGCAATGTCTCATTGCAGGGGGTCAGCCAGTTGTGGTCCGGTCAGGCATCTTCACCGTCAAAGTCCAGCCCGACCAGGCTCACGCGGGCCCCGCCGCCGACTTGAGGGCCAACGCTATGGCATGGAGGGCTTCATCGAGGGCGCCACACCGGCGGCCGATTTCCACCTAGAGTTTCGCCGTCTCCTCCTGGCTCGTCGCGCAGGCATCGAACACTACGATGGGGCCGCTGAAGACCTCGGCGATCTCCTTGGTGCCGGCCGGGCCCGGTAAGGATTGGTGTGAGCATCCCGTGCCATTTTCTCTCCGGTCTGGCCGTCAGTGCGATCCTTGGATCAAGGGACGTCTTATAATACGTGAAACACAGTACGTAAATAGAACCGGTCAGGGGACTTGCTGCATGGGGATATTTGGGGAACGAGCGTCCAAGAATCGGTCTTTCCGATCCACCCCGCGATTCGCCACCTTCGGTTCGCGAGAAGGAGGTCATCCCTACGCCGGTCTCAGCGCAGTCCTGGCCACCAAGCACGACAAGCTTCCTTTGGTGGCGCCGCCCCTGAGGGCTGCGGTCGGCCTCGAGGTGCACGTGGCGCAGGTCGACACTGATCTCCTGGGCACATTTACTCCCGAGGTAAAACGGACTCGAACGCCCCTGGGCTCCGCAATTGCCAAGGCGCGAATGGGCATGGGCGCCACCGGTAGCGCCATCGGCATCGCATCGGAGGGGAGTATTGGTCTCGATCCCGAGTTTCCTCTTATGATGTCGGATCGCGAACTCCTGGTACTGGTGGACGACCGCCATGGGATCGTTATCACGGCATCCGCGGCCAGCTTCCATGTGGTTGCGGAAACAGGCCTCTTCGGTCCCGAGGACGACCTGACTGACTTCCTCGTCAGGGCCGACTTCCCGGATCACAAACTCATCGTCATGCCGAATGCAGCACGACGGCTCCACGTCATGAAGGGGGTCGACGACACCGAGAGTTTGCGGACTTGCATCGCAGCTTGTTGCCGCCTATCCCGTGATTCCCGTGCACGTGTCGAGTCCGACTTGAGAGCCCACGCCAATCCGACAAGGCGTGCGGTCATCGCACGGGCCGGTGAGGAGCTGGCCAGTCGGGTAGCACGGCTTTGCCCGGAATGTTCGGCACCGGGATGGGGAGTGGCCACCAGAAAAGTGGCGTGCCGATGCTCGCGTTGCGGGGCACCTGCTTTGCGTGCTGAGGCTTGGTGGAGTTGTGTTGCCTGTCCCGCCACAATGGCCATGGAGGGAGCCGAACTTGCCGAGGACCTATGCGGGCCTTGCGCCACCGTCGACAAATATCAATGATGTTCCCCGCCCCGGATCACCGGGATTCCCTGGTCGGTAATCTTGCCACACCGCCGTTGAATCGCCCGAGCCGCCGCACTGCGAGCAAGTCCGAGCCCGAATGCTTCGCGCCGTCTCCGCCCCTCCGGCCGATCTCCCGGCGGACGGCCGCGGCGCCATGGGCACTATTCACCCCTAAGTCGGGGAGTGGTTTAGGATCCGCCATCCCCGTGGCCGCTGCTACCAAAAAGCGGCGCAGTGCGCCGGCCGTCAGGCCGGTGGTGAAGCGCCGCTCGGGGGCGTAGCCCCGAATCAAGCCGGCCGCTCCTGCTGCTCAATGTACTGGCACACGACCTCAATTGGGGCTTTGCCAACCGAACCGGCAAAGTACGACCCAGACCATAACTGCTTGTCCCGCCAGTAGTGCCTGGCCAGTTCAGGGAACTCCTGGTGCATCCTCCTGAATGAGACTCCTTTGAGGCTGTTGACGAGCCCGGACAGGGCGACCTTGGGCGGGAAGTTCACCAACAGCTGGACGTGGTTGGCCCCCCGTTGAACTCGACCAATTGGCACTCGAAGTCTTCACACACCGACCGGAACACTTCCTCCAACCTCGGGACTGGCGACGCAGCATGACCTCGATACCGGCATGGCCACAACCAACCTGTTTGGCAACAGCTCGCAGACTCTAGCCTTGGCTTTGTAGACGCCGTGCGAGAGCTCGTTGCTCGATGTTCAAATAGGTGCTCTATGCAGCTCCTCTGGTTAAACCTTGTGCCATTGGATTCTTCTCGGCCGTTGCGCTCACCCTCTTAACCCAAGGTGTCTCTATGAAGGTCAAGCCAATCCCTCTCACGGTTGAGGGGCGGAGCGCACCCGCTGGCTGACCAGCCTGTGAACCCCTACCACTTGCCCGGGACAGGCGGATCAGATGGTGTCACCGGGGGGCCGGGATATCTCCGGGTCACGGTCGACGACGGATCGACGACAAGACAACCGAGCCGGCGTCAAAGGTCATAAGCTAGTCCGAGACCCAGGACTCCCGACCATGAATCCAGACGTTTCACCGGCGGGTATGGTGGTGAGAAGCTCGATCCCCTCCCCCTTCTTCATGTCGATTTGCGTATTCGCGGGTGCCTTGGGGGTCGTCGTTAGGTGCGCCCGTGAACCGGAGCTCCGGGACGCTTTTTCGGGCGTCACCGCGCGACCTCCGCGGGGATACGTTAGAAGCGGCGGGGACGACCTCCGTCACCTAAAGCAGCATCGTGGTCCCGGTCTTGGACGGAGCCGGCGGTTGGGGACCAGCCGGGGCGGTAGAGAGACGCTTCTGAGGCACTTAGGGTTTGGATGTTGGCGCTTGAGCGGTGAGATTGCCAGAGAAAGCGCGTCGTGGCTGCGGATCCATTCCGTTGTGAAAGGTTCGTCCCCATTCTGTCCGCTGGGGACCAGATACGGCATTTGGTAGTGGGTTATCACGGCCTCGAGCCTGCGCGACGTGGCCGAGTAAGTCGTGTACATGCCGCCGTCTATGGCTCAGAACGCTGCGAGCCCGGGCCGTTCGACCAGGTAAAGGGCGCGTACCGGCCGGGTGGGATAGACTCAGGTTTACGTCTCTATCATGAGGTGCCCGGTGGAGTCCCGGGGTGCGCGGCTCTGACGTGGAGTGTCCGCTATGTCGGACTGGACGGATGGGGCTCTAGCGGATGCCGGTCATGGCATTGCGTCGCCGCCGACAAGTTCCGCCCCGGCCTCGGTGCCGATGCCGGTTTCTGGGGTTGGACTGCTCGACGTGGCTTCGTGGTCGGGTTTGGCTTTTGATCGCGCTCCGATGGGATGCCTCCTTACCGGTCTAGACGGGACGATTCGGCTGGCAAATCGGGCCTTCGCCGTGATGCTGGGATACGACTCGTGTGAGCTGGAGGGTCGGCATTTCTCTGAATTCACCGATCCCAGGGATTTGCTTGCCAGTTTGGCGGCGCTTGAGCGTCTCCTCGCAGGAGGTGCAGACGATGTGCAGGTTGACAAGCGCTACGTCCACGCCAGCGGCAAGAAGGTGTGGGCTCGGACAAAGGTCGCTTTGGTCCGCGACGACAGTGGTAATCCAGCGGGATTCGTCGCGCAAAGCGAGGACGTCAGTGATCGCCGGGCCGCCAATCTGCGGCTGCGTCGATCCGAAGCGTTCCTTCACCGCATCTTCGATTCTTCTGCCGTTGCGATGGCCTTGTTGGACAAGAGCGGAAATGCACTCCAGGTGAACCGGGCGATGGCCGCCCTGAGCGGACGCGAGGCATTCGAGCTGGCGGGAGAACAACTGTTGTCCTACCTACTTTTACCTAACCAGGCTGTGGTCAGGGACATTTGTCGTTCGAGTCGACGCGACGCCAACTTCGAGGCTCAGATTTCGCTCCCCGGGGGGACGGCCGCCACGGTGTTGTGCCTAATGGGGCCGGTGACCTCGCCCGGTGGAGCGCCGTGGATGATCGTTCAGATGGTTGATATCAGCGGCAGAAAAGCTGCGGAGGAGATCTCGACTTATCGCTCGTTGCATGACGAGCTGACCGGTCTGGCCAATAGGCGCCGCTTTGTCGAGAACCTCGAGGCTGCTCTGAGCAGCCAGCGAAGCAGACGTCAGAAGACCGCCGTGTTGATGATAGATCTGGACCGTTTCAAGGAGGTGAACAATGGGCTTGGTCACGCTGCGGGGGACGCGATCTTGGTCGAGGTTGCGCGTCGCTTGGAGGCGGTAACCCGGCGAGCGGATACCGTGGGCAGGATCGGTGGCGACGAGTTCTGGATCGTCGCGGGTGACGTGGAAGACGATATTGGTGCCATCAACCTGTCGATCGCCGTCTTGCGAGTTCTGTCACAGCCATTCAGGATCGATGATGCCACCGTTCATGTCGGTGCGAGCATCGGCTTCTGCTTGTCTCCCGACGACGGCACCGCGGTCCAGGAGCTAATGGGTAGGGCCGACGCCGCTCAATACCGTGCCAAGGCCGCGGGTTCGGGCTGGGCAGCGTATTCCCAGGGCTCTGATGAGCAGCGTCTCGAGCTGTTGGAGCTTGCCGCCGATCTCAGGTCCGCCATCGACAGCGAAGAACTGGATATCGCTTATCAGCCGTTGTTCACGGCTGGCGGTCGAATTATCGGTTTCGAGGCTCTTTCGCGCTGGAACCACCCCGAGCGAGGTCCTATCCCTCCCGATGTGTTTATTCCCCTCGCTGAGCATGCCAAACTGATGCCTGCCCTGACCCGAACTGTGCTGCGTCGCTCGGGCCGGCAGTGTGCCCAGTGGCGTGCGGACGGCCGAGATGTCTCCATAGCAGTCAACCTTGCTCCGAGCATGCTCCGTGACGACTTTCTGGTTGAACTGATCACCCACGAACTGGCAGAGAGCGGACTCGAAGCCGCTCACCTCACGTTGGAGATCACCGAGGGAAAGCTGGCCGACGGATTCGATCCGGTCATTTCCAATGCCCTCCAGGGGCTGCATCGCCTCGGGGTCCGATTGTCGATCGACGATTTCGGGACCGGCTATTCGTCGCTCGCTTATCTGAAGGATCTGCCCGTTGACGAGCTGAAGATCGACAAGTCGTTCGTCGCGCACCTCGACGTCGACGGCCGCGACGCCGCCATCGTTCGCTCCATGGTAGACCTTGCCAAGATCCTTCAGCTAGACGTGGTCGCCGAAGGCGTCGAGACACAGGAAGTCGCCGCCAGCCTGCTCGACGCAGGCTGCGACATCATCCAAGGTTTCGGACTCGGCCGACCCCGTTCCGCTCGCCATGCCACTACCCTGCTGTCGGAGCAAGCCGCCGCCGAGATCAAAGCCGAGCGGGTCCAGCCAAAGCCGTCACCATCCGACCGGCACTTGAGAATCGTCCTTGCCGATAACAACGCCAGGTCCAAGGCGAGCCTTTCTCGGGCGCTTGGCAGAGCGAGCCACCATGTCGATATGGCCGATTGCGGGGCGGACGTCATCGCGATGATCCGCGACGGCCAGCCCGACATGGTGATTCTCTCCCAGGTGATGGCCGGCGACGTCAGCGCTGTTCAAACCGGGACCGCGCTCCGAACCTCGGGCTACACCGGGCCTATAATCATCCTGTTCACATTGGGGCGCCAGACGGGGCTTCGACCCCGACGTTTCCCGATAGACGTATGGCCCGTGGCGAAGGACGATCGAGCAACGCTGCTCCACCTGGTCAAAGGATGCGCCGCCCGGCACCAGCACACCGCCTAGATGGCTCACGTGCAGGCCAACCTGTCACCTTCTCGCAGAACCTTGATGGAGCAAGAGGTGATGAGACTCGCTTCTGACCGGTAAACCAACGACGCAATTCCCGTGCCCACCCAGGCGAAGGGGATGGACAGCAAGAAAGAAAATAGCTGGGCTGCACGGTCCATGGCCATCAAAGATGCGGCGGCTGCCAAGACCATTGGACCACCGTGGCACGCTTCCATGCTCTGTGCGCGTTCCCGAACCTCGCCAGATGCTGCGACTCAGGATAATGGCCCTAATCACAAGGCGGTGAACCCCTGACATTTCTGCGTGCCGGTGCAGCCAACGTTGACCGCCGCGCAATGGCCGCTACCCTGTCGATTCCGCTCGAAAACGGAGCACCTGCATGATCGGGGTACGATCATTTGGAAAGATTGGACATTGATCCGCCGGCTCGTCGCCGATGTGATCCCCAAGTCGCGCCGGGCCGCTGCGTGACCGAGCTGCCGTACTAGGAGCGAAGTCTGAAACAGACCTTCCTAGCGCCGCATCAGCCAAGGGCGCGCTACCTCCGAAGGCGTATCCCGAAAGTGCTGGCGACGGTGATCGCCCATCGGTTGGTTTGCAGGCTCGCGCAGCCGATGAGGGAGAATATCCAGAGGCTGTGTTCGGAGCGTGTGCCCGGAGGGCCTGGCTGACCGACTCCGTTGCCTATCCGGAGATCAGATCCGGTGCGAAATATGGTTCCTCCCAGTCAAAGCCTGCCCATCCAAGGCCCCGACTGCTTCCACGCCGGTGTCGGCGGTGGTCTCCTGTTCGCGCCTTGTCTAAAGTGAAATGCTCTCTACACAAGTAAAATCGGGACGATATAGTCTAAGCATCTCACGATGCATGAGTTAGTTATTAACTTGCAAGATGTTTGGTGTCAGGCCACTTTCTCGGTTATGGTGACACAGAATCCGAGAGCCTCAATCCGCTTGCTTAGCCGCTTCGCCTGAGCGCTTGGATCGTTGTGAGTCTCGAAGTAGTTGGCACCGGGGTCTTGGTATAGTTCGCCGGTAGTTAGGAGATGCCAGACAACGCCAAGCATAGAGTTGGCAACGGCCATAGTTGCTCTGTTGGGGCCTCGTCGTCTAGCGATTCGTGAATATTGGGCGGATGAATAGGTTCCTTTTGAGCGCGCCGCTGCGCGAGCGGCCTCTACCATGGTGCGTTTCAACCACGGGGATCCATGTCTTGCACCGACAGAGCGGCGTTTGCCAGCTGACTCGTAACTGGCCGGTGCTACACCAGCCCAAGCACACAAGTGTGCAGGCGTTGGGAACCTCGACATGTCACCTCCGGTCTCAGCGATGATCACCTGTGCGGTGATAGCAGAGATACCTGGAATGGATGAAACTAGGGCGACGGCTGCCTCAAAAGGGAGAAGACGCTCGCAGATCTCTTGGGTAAGCGCAGCGATAGCCGAATCCAGGTAGTCGATATGGTCGATGATCTGTCGGGTAACAAAGGCATGGTGAGCTCCGAAGTGACCATAGAGCGCCTCTTCGAGTTGAGGGATCTTGCGCCGCATGCTGGACTTGGCCATCTGGGCCAGGACAGCAGGATCTCTTTGTCCAGCGATCATTGCCTCTATTATTTGTCTCGATGACGCGCTCCAGACCGAAGAAGCCACCGAAGTGAGCTTGATACCAGCGTCTTGAAGAACCTTCTCGAGACGTTGGATCTCCCTTGCTCTGGCATCAACTTGAGTCTTTCGATATCTGGTCAACTCTCTAAGCTCACGGATCTCAGGTGGAGGAACAAAGCTCGGTCGTACCATGCCATGGGCAGCTACATCTGCTAACCATTCTGCGTCAGCTAGATCCGTCTTTCTACCAGGTACATTCTTAACATGCTGGGCGTTACAGAGCCAAAGTTGGGAGAAGAGTCCCTCGAGAGCGTAATAGACGGGTTTCCAATATACCCCAGTTGCCTCCATCACCACGGTTGATACTTCAGCTTCGGTGAGGAACTGGGCTAAGCCCTCAAGGCCCTTGCGCGTCGTGACGAAGGTTTCCTTGGTGATCACGACTTCGCCGTCAGGATCTCGAACCCGGGTACAGGCTACAACAGTGTCACGGTGGACGTCAAGGCCACCTACCTTATCTAACATCTCTTTCATTTAGCCACCTCTCATGTGTTCATGGAGGCCGTCTCATAAGGGAGCCTAAGATAAAGCGGAATCTAAAGTGCGTGCTCAAAGCGACAATAATTGGTCCTCATGACTCCCCGCATCAGACTTTACTCGCGCAACAATGCTGCAAGAAATGATCGGTGACTTATGCGACGGCCCCACCCCGAGCATTTCATATATTTGTGGTGTGCGCGAGATCATCCTGACTTTACCCAAACGCTGCAATCGTGGCGGAAGACTTCCAGGCCCCGCGAGGCGGGATGCCAACAAAGTGTCCGTCTTTGCCGCTGAAATCGCAAACCAACAGTTGGCGCTGAAGGCTTTGGCGCAGGTGGTGCACAAGCGCGAGGAGACGCTGTGCCAGCCAGAAAAGAGGGGCAATCCTGGCTGAACCGGCTTGGCAGCTATCCGGCGGTGTCGGACTCGATCAGCCGGTAAACCGGAGACAATAGGGATCGTCAAATGGGCTGATCACCATCTGGGGAACTTCTATCTCCCTATTCGCTCCTCCTCGTCTCCCGAGGCATTAGCGGCCATCTCGCTCCGTGGATGGAGCGCACCATCCGGCGCACTGTGTGCGGCGTCTCCCCTTCCCGGCCAATCTCACCGGCGCCGACCGCGGCGCCATGGGTACTGTTCACCCTTAAGTCGGGGAGTGGTTTAGGATCCGCCATCCGCGTGAGCCATGCCTACGTGTCGCAGGCAACAAGTACTTGGTCATTCCCGATGCCATCTTCCGTAGGGTCGAGGTGCGTGTCCGGGGCCTGGACGCCGTGGAGTACAACCGGCCGGGAGGCTGCCTGGTAGCAAGGCCCTGGTGCTCTTCCGGGAGCGCCCGGGCGCGCTCGCCTCTTAGGCCAATGTGGCACGCCAACCAAGTGCTGTATGCCACCCTGGCACCATCCCCGAGCTTTGATGACGGCCGCCTTCGGTGAGGAGCGCTAAACGGTCTCGCCCTGAACTGAGGTCGAGTAGCAGAGTTCTATCAGCCTGTCTTCGCTAACGGCCTCCCCGCTGACTTCTGCGACGATCCTTCCATAGCGGAAGATGAGCACGCGGTCGCAGACGTGGGCGAGGTCCTCCCAGTCCGTCGACGAAATCACAATCGCCGTACCTTCGGAGGCAAGCGTGCGCACCTGCGAGAAGATTTCCTTGCGCGCTGCTACGTCAACGCCCTGGGAGGGTTCGTCAAGGAAGAGAGCTTTGGGGTGTGTCTGCAACCACTTGCCCAAGAGGGCCTTTTGCTGATTTCCGCCGCTCAGGGAGCCAAGAAGGCGTGTGGGCTCCGGAGGTCGGACCTCGAGGCCACGGATTAGGCGCTCAACCTCTCCAATTTCGCTCTTCTCCCTCAGCCAGCCGCCGGAGAAGTATTTGTTCAGCACTGGAAGTGAGACGTTGTATGAGACCGGAAGCGACCCGACGCCGGAGGAATTCAGACGATCCCCGGGTAGCAGGGCAATACCGGCTTTGATCGCGGCTCGCGGGCTAATCGAGTGGGCCGGTATCTCGCGGCCGTCGAGCACAACCGACCCATGGCTGGCTCGCTGTGCGCCGAAGGCGAGATAGACAACGGCCTCGTGGCCCATGCCCGCCAAGCCGGTCAGGCCAAGGATCTCTCCCTCCCGTACCTCGAAGGAGAGATCGTGGACGTTCGGGCCGGTCAGGTGCGCGATCGAGAGCTTGACGCCGCCTAGCGATCCTGAGCCCGACGTGAATGACTCCTCCACTTTCTGGCCAAGGATCATTTCGATGAGGTCGTCTTCCTGCAGTCCTGGCGTGCCCACCGTCGCCACATTGCGCCCGTCCCTCAACACGGTGACGCGATCCGTGATCGAGAGGATCTCCTCCAGTCGATGGCTGACAAAAACAACCCCCAGCCCCTCAGCAGCCACCCTGCGCATCCCGCTGAAGAGCCTTTCGACTCCATCGCGAGGAAGAAATGAGGTTGGCTCGTCGAGGACCAAGGTTCCGCCCTCATGCTCGGATGCGTCCGACAGGGCGCGGGCAATTGCCACTAGGGCGCGGTCCACCGGAGCCAGTTGGCCCACGCTGGCGTCCAGAGGTACCTCGAGGCCGAAGCTTTCGAGGACGCGCGCCGCATGTCTTCGCTCGTTCCGCCACTTGATTCTCCCAAGGGGCGCGGCCTTGTACCGGGCGACGCGAAAGTTCTCCAGGACCGAAAGCGTGTTCAGGAGGCCGAGATCCTGATGCACGAAGCACAGCCCGAGGCTTGCGGGCTGGCCGGGCATCAGCGGCAACTCCGCCGCCTTTCCTGCTACCTGGAAAGACCCCCATGCGTCCGGAGCGTGGTAGCCGGAGAGGATCTTGATCAGCGTCGATTTGCCGGACCCGTTGCGCCCGACCAGTCCATGGATTTCACCGGCCTCGACCGACACCGTGACGTCATCGAGCGCTTTTGCGCCACCGAAAGCCTTTGAGAGATCCGAAACGTACAGAGCGTCCACGAGCCCCACCCTCTTGGTTCAAATCCTTCTAATACAGGTACCGGGCTCCCAAAGGAGCCCGGTACCTGTGGGTCGAGACCTAGTTGCAGGACATTCCCCACAGCTTGTCGTAGTTGCAGTTGTAGTTGACGCTGCCGTACCAGGTCGACTCATTCGCGTTCACGTTGATCGAGTTGACGTTGGCGCGGGTGAACAAGCGGAGCGGGACGTTCTCGCTGGGAACGACCGTCGCGCCTGCCAGCACCCGGAAGGTTTCATCTGCAAGGGCATCCCCGTACCACTGGTTGGGTCCTCCCACATCCGCCGCGAGTGCGGATGGCTTGGCGAGTTCGTTCTGCATGACGACGGGCGTCGCATTGAAGGATCCCACCTGAACCTTGGAACTGAGGCCCATCTGCTGGATGGCCGGCACCATGTAGATGGTCATGCCGTCATAGAGCGGCAGCATGTACTTCAGATTCGGGTTGGCGGTCAACAGCGAGCGGGTCGTCGATGCCAGGGTGGTTCCCCAATCCGGGATCAAGCTGTTCACCACCGGCAGGGGCTTGCTGTTCGGGCAGGCCTGAGCGAGTTCCTGCTGCATTCCCGCCACCTCCGCCGCTGATGGCTGGCGAGAAGAGGTGGAGGTGATGATCTGGGGGTAGCCCGTGCACTTGGATGACGCCGCGAACCAGGCCCCGAGGATCTTGCCGACCTCTGGGTAATTGAAGGTCACCTCGGCCACCGCGCCCGTTCCCTGTGGGGTGCCGGGGGTGCCGGTTTGAGCGGTGATCACCTTGATGCCGGCTGCATCCGCCTGCTGGATATAGCTGTGGATGTAGGTCGTGTCCAGAGCCAGGGCGACCAACACGGCAGGCTTGGCTGCGATTGCCTGCTGTAAGCAAGAGGTGATTCCCTCCGGTGTGCCCTTCGCGTCGCAGATTTGCACGTTCACGTGTGCGCGCTGCAGATCGGCCTGCGCGACCGCTGCCCACTCGTTCAGGGCAGGGATCTCCTCGGTCAGGTTGACGATCCAAACCGACTTGCCGCTCAGATGGGATGTGTCCACCTTGGCTGTCGGACCCTGCCAGGGCGGTGGCGCCATCGCGGTGTTGACGATCTGCTGCGCCTGGGCGAGCCCTGCCGAGGAGCCGCTTGTGGAGTTTGACGGCGCGGTCGAGGTTGTGGTCGACGACGCACTGGTCGATCCGCACGCCGCCAGGAGGCCTCCAAAGCCTAATGCGGCGACTGCGAGGGCCGCTGATCTGGACTTTCTCTTACGATCCGGGCGACGAGTTTCTCTTGCGATCACTGCCTTTCTCCCCCTCTTTCTTTGTAAGCCCGACCCCCATCGGTCGAGGTTCTGTATTTGGCCACACCCGGCTGGTCGATAGACCCGGTGCGACCTCTCGATGTAGGCGAGCGCCTACCGAGACCTGGCCCTCGATGTTGCAACGAGCCTTCCCAGAGCGACGGCTATGACAAGGGCACCCCCGTAGAAGACATCCTGGACCCAGCCCGTGTACCCGAGAAGCTCGAGGCCGGTGATTCCGGTCACGAGAAAATAGACCGCGACGAAAGTTCCCCATGCGTTGAAGCGGCCTGGCCGGATCGCGGTGGAGCCCAGGAAGGCGGCTGCGAACGCGGGAAGAAGAAAGGATGTTCCGGCACCCGGATCGGCGGCCCCTACCACTCCGGCCTGCAAGAGGCCGGCAAAGCTTGCCACCAGGGCGCTGACTATGAGGGAGCCGGTGCGGATGCGGCGGACTGGTAGCCCGCTGAGCCGGGCGATTTCACGCCCCTCGCCAACGAATACCAGGTGTCGACCGAGGGGAGTGTGCTGGAAGATGTACCAGACCAAGAAGCAAAGGGCGACGCCGTAGTAGAAGGCGAGTGGGAGGCCGAACACGTCCCTGGAGGCGACGGTGACCAGTACCGAGGGGATACTGCCGATGGTGACGGAGCCACTGATCCCATAGCTGAGACCCCCGAGCAATGTGCCGATTCCGAGTGTCGTAATAAAGGACGAGACGCCAAGGCGCACGACGACGAAGGCGTTCAAGAGTCCAACGCCGATCCCGATTGCCAGGGTCACGAGAATACTGATGACGAGATTGAGGTGATGAACGCCGCTCAACTCGGCAACGACGATGGCGGCGAAGCTCATCATGGAGGCCACGGAGAGGTCGAATTCGCCGACGGTAAGCGGAACGAGGAGGCCAAGAGTGAGTACCAAGAGCACCGCCTGAGTGCCGAGGATCGTCTTGAGGTTGGTGAGAGTGGCGAAGCTCTGTGGCCGGAGGAGCGAGAAGATGATGACGATCAGCGCCCAAATACCGATGATGCCGTAGCGCTCGAGATAGACGCCGAACGGAGCCCGCACCGATCCGGCCGGTTGCTCGTCTTCGGTCGCCGTGGCCGATCCCGTTCCTGTACTTGCAGTGATATCGCTCATCTGCTTTGCGCACCCCCGTTCGAGTTCTGTGGGCAAGGCCGGCACTTGGAAGCATTTTGCATACCAGAGCTCCTATCGGCACTTCTATCGCTTGCAATCACGAGCACGCCCCTACCGTTGACCTGCAAGAATGATTTAAGACCGAGTCTCGGAAATTCCCTCGATCTCGAAATTGCATACCAGTATTGTCTATATCAATGCGGGCCGCACCCGCAGGGGGGATTTTTTTGTTAACTAAGCGCGCCCGGCGCGCCACGAGCCCCCGTTGCATGCCGGCAGGCGGTTGCAGCTGCCTTCTCCATGCCGCTACGCATTGGCGGCTGACGGGAACCAGCCGGCACGGCCCAGAAGGGCTGGAGTTGCGATCCCCAGTCTCTTGGTGACGAACTCGCTTGCCTCGACCAAGCGCGCGAAATCGAGGTCAAGCTCCACGCCGCTCCGCTTGAGGAGGTAATACAGGTCCTCTGTCGCGATGTTCCCGGTCGCGTTGGGCGCGAACGGGCACCCACCGATACCACCGGACGCGGAGTCAAGGGCCGAAACTCCCACCTCGAAGGCTGTGATGGCATTGACATATCCGGTGTTACGGGTGTTGTGGAGGTGCAGGCGCAATGGCCGGTCACTCTCCTGTTTGGCGGCCGATACGAGGCGTCTCACGTCCTGAGGTGTGCCGACGCCGATGGTGTCCGCAAGAGCAATCTCGTCCACCCCTGCATGTTGCGCGAAGCGGACGATCCGCATCACCTGTTCCGTGGACACCTCCCCCTCGAAGGGACATCCAAAGGAGGCGCCTATCGTCACCGAGATCTTGAGCCCGCCGGCTCTGGTCCGTGCGACCATCGGTTCCAGTGCTTCGAGGGACTCCTCGACGGTTGAGCCCTGGTTCCTCATGCAGAAGGTGTTGGTGGCCACCACGACGACGTTGACTTCGTCGACCCCGGCCTCAATAGCGCGGGTAAGGCCACGGTCGTTCATCACCAGGCCGATGTAGGAGACGTCATCGAGCCGTGGCACCGCCGCCATCACGCCTTCGGCGTCGGCCATCTGGGGCACCCGATCCGGCCGTACGAAGGATACGGCTTCGATGCGCCTGAGCCCTGCCCTGACAAGGAACTCGATGAACGCCACCTTGTCCCGGGTGGAAAGTGTCTGCTTTTCGTTCTGAAGGCCGTCGCGCGGCCCTACCTCGACTATCTCCATGAGTTACCTCGTGTCGTATGCAATCTCTGCCTTTGTGGAGGACAGTACACGACTGGGCAGGCGTTTGCGACGATAATTGCATGCAAAATGTCGATTCATGCGCTGGCGTGAGCCCCGGACTGGGAGTTTCGCAACTCCTGGAAGTTCGTACGGACAGGCAACGAATCACGTCGGCGGGACTCCGCGACGACCGAACATCGCACTGGGACGGGCAGGCCGCCGTTCGGCCGGCCTGGGTCTTATTTCGCCCTGGAGGCGACGAGGTGGCGATGCATGGCGGACCACCCGGCGCGCAAGTGCGCACGCATGACAGCCTCGGCCCACTGGGCATCCCCGGCCTCGACTGCGCTGACGATTTCGTGGTGATGGTCCATGCTGCGCCGCAGTTCCGCTTGTGTGTAGCGAGCGAAGGTCTGGCGAACCAGCGGTACCTGGACGATCGATGCTACGACGGTCACCAAACGCTCGCTGCCCGAGTATTCCAGCAGGCCGCTGTGGAAGTTGTTGTTCAGCTCGGTGAGGCGCCCGAAGTCCGGATGCCGCTGCTCGGTTATGCTGCTCATCTCGGAGGCAAGCCTGCCAAGCATGGCCACGTCTGTAGACGGGTTCAACGCTGCCATTGCCGCTCCGTGGGATTCGAGTAGGAGGCGCAGGTCGTAGATCTCGTCCAGGTCTCGCGGCGTCCATTCCTCGACGCGAACTCCACGGTTCGGCTCATGTTTCGCGAGGCCATCGGCCACCAGGCGCCCCAGCGCCTCCCGTACAGGAGTTCGGCTGACACCGAGCTGGGTGGCAAGTTCGCTCTCTCGGAGCCACGCTCCGGCTTCCAACTCACCAGAGAGGATCTGGGCTCGGATCGACTGATAGGCAAGGTCGGTGGAAAGCCCGCCGTTCTGAGACTCCTGACGTACGCTCATCAACTCCCCAATCAACCTCGCCCGACTTCAGAATCAGCCTATCAGGGACGATTGTATGGAATACGGGCCAAGAGATGAGAATGTTGGCGGATCATCTTGCGTAACACAGGGGAATCGGCTAAACAGAATGATCGAACCTGAAGCATTGTATACGAAAACAGGAGTCTGCTGATGAGTGACGCCCGGGTGCTGCCACTCGATGACCTGCGCGTAATCGAGTTGGGGATGCTCTTGGCTGGTCCGTTCTGCGGTCAGCTCCTTGGTGATTTTGGCGCCGAGGTGATCAAGGTCGAGGACCCGGGAGTGGGCGACCCCATGCGACAGTGGGGCCGGGAGAAGGCCCATGGTATGTCATTGTGGTGGCCCGTCATAGCTCGCAACAAGAAGTCGGTGACCGCCAACTTGCGCTCAGAAGGCGGCAAGAAGGTCCTGCGGGAGCTGATTGCCAGAGCCGACGTCCTGCTTGAGAACTTCCGGCCAGGCACCCTGGAAAAGTGGGGCTTCTCGCCCGAGGAGCTCTGGGAGATCAATCCGCGCCTGATCATCACGCGCGTCACCGGCTTTGGCCAGACCGGCCCTTATGCATCGCGGGCAGGCTTTGGCTCAATCGGGGAAGCGATGGGCGGTATTCGCTACGTAATCGGTGACGCGGACCGCCCCCCGTCCCGGGCGGGTATTTCACTCGGTGACTCCCTCGCCGCAGTGTTTGCGACTCTGGGAACCCTCGTGTCCATTCACAATCGTGAGCGCACTGGGCGCGGCCAGATTGTGGACTCGGCCATCTATGAGGCAGTCCTGGGAATGATGGAGTCGCTGATCCCGGAGTGGGTATTGGCGGGATACCAGCGTGAGCGGAGTGGGGCTGTTCTTCCGAATGTTTCTCCGAGCAATGTCTATCCGACCTCCGACGGGGACATGATCCTGATCGCCGCAAACCAGGACAACGTCTTCAAGCGCTTGGCGGCAGCGATGGGCAGGCCGGAGCTCATCGGGGATGGTCGTTTCAAGGGCCACGCCGAGCGCGGGCACAACATGGAGGAACTTGACGAGATCATTGCCAGGTGGACCGCGACGGTTCCTTCTGGACCGTTGTTGGAGTTGCTCAATGAGGCCGGAGTCCCGGCCGGTCGCATCTACCGGGCCAAGGACATGCTGGAGGATCCGCACTTCAAAGCCCGCGAGGCAATCGTGCGGCTCGCCCATCCCCAGCTCGGCGAATTCCCGATGCACTCGGTTTTTCCGAAGCTTTCGGAGACCCCGGGGTCAGTCCGAAGTGTCGGGCCCGAACTAGGCGAGCATAACAACGAAATATATCGGGGCTTACTTGGCTTCGATGATGCAACCATCGAAGCCCTGAGGGGCGCAGGAGCAATCTGAGCAAGAAAGAAACAAGGAGGGGGCGATGAGCTATCGGCTCGGAGTCGACGTGGGTGGTACATTCACCGACGTTCTATTGGCAAATGAAATTACCGGGGAGACGTTTCGCGCAAAGACTTCGTCGACGCCCGCCGATCAGTCGGTGGGCGTTCTAAGGGGCATGGAGCAGGTGTGCCGGTTGGCCGGCATAAGCCTGGCCGATGTCGCGGAAGTGCTTCACGGCACCACTGTTGCAACCAACTCGATTCTGGAAGGAAAGGGAGCAAAGGTCGGTTTGGTCACGACCAGAGGCTTTCGTCAGGTGCTCCAGATCGGTCGCTCCTTCGTCCCGGGGGGCTGGCCGGCTGGATCATTTGGCCCAAGCCCGAGCCCCTGGCCTCGCTTGAGAACACTGTTGAGGTGAGTGAGCGTATCGGCTCAAAGGGCGAGGTGGTGACTCCGCTCGACGAGGAGGATGTCAGGGCAAAGCTGCGGTATCTGAAGTCCCAGGGGATCCAGGCGTTGAGCGTCAGCCTGATCAACTCCTACGCCAATATGGCGCACGAAAAGCGGATCGCGGAGATCGCGGCAGAGGAGTTGCCGGGAATCCCGGTTTCGCTCTCGTCCGAAGTCCTGCCCGAGATCCGCGAGTATGAGCGGGCGATAACGACCGTCGCCAACGCCTACGTTCAACCCCAGGTTTCGCTCTACATGGACAACCTGGAGAGCAAGGTGAAGGTCCCCGGCTCGTCCAGCAAGCTTTACATTCTCAAGTCCGATGGCGGTCTCATCTCGGCTCGTAGTGCTGCCGAGAACCCGGTCTGGGTGATGATGTCCGGACCCGCTGGCGGTGTTGTCGGTGCAGTCTGGTTCGCCGAGCAGGCCGGACACAAGGACTTTCTTACCTTCGACATGGGCGGTACCTCGACCGACGTGGCACTGGTGCAGGGGCTGCAGCCGCGGGTCGGCCGGGAGACGACGGTGGGCGACCTAACGATCCGCGCGACCTCTGTAGACGTTCGCACCGTAGGTGCGGGAGGAGGGTCCATCGCGCACGTGCCGGCGCTCACCCAGGCCCTTCGCGTGGGCCCGCAGAGCGCAGGCGCTTCTCCTGGTCCTGCCGCCTACGGCGCCGGAGGGACCGAACCGACCGTGACCGATGCGAACGTGGTCCTAGGGTATCTGCCCAGCGAGTTGGCCGGCGGGGAGATCTCCCTCGATCGGGAGAAGGCCCGCGAGGCGGTAGCGGCCATCATGACGGCTACCGGGCTACCGTCGGTGGAGGCGGCCGCGTCGGGCATTATCGACATAGTGAACGAGAACATGTTCGGTGCGTTGCGGCTTGTCTCCGTCCAGCAAGGTTTCGACCCGCGCGACTTCGCGCTCGTCGCATTTGGTGGAGCGGGTCCGCTGCATGCGAACGCCCTTGGCAAGCTGACCGGCGCGTGGCCGGTCATCGTGCCTCCCTCCCCGGGAGTTCTTTGCGCTTACGGCGACGCAACGACGGGAGTACGCGGAGAGGCTGCTCGGACTTTGGTTCGCAGGTTTGGCCAGCTCACCGACGACGTGCTCAAGGCCGAGCTCCTCGAGCGGGCGGAGGCTGCGCGTTCCACCTTGCGCGACGAGGGCATACCGGACGACCAGCACCGTATTGAGTTCCAGGTCGATCTCCGCTACCACGGCCAGGGCTTCGAGATTCCAGTCAACGTCGAAATTGAGGCGTTCGACGGTAATGGTGCCGGACTTGATTCGCTGCGCAAGGGGTTCGATGCGGAGCACGAGCGGCTCTTCTCGTTCCTCCTTGAGAAGAGCGAGCACGAGCTGGTATCCATCAGAGCAACTGCAAGCGGGCCCCGACCCAACGTGACGTCTTCGCACATTCCCGCCGGCCGGAAAGACCCCTCCGGGGCTGAGTCCTCGACGACCGAGATCTTCGTGGACGGGAGCTGGGTCAGCGCCAAGGTTTACGACCGTGCTCGGCTGCTCGCCGGAAACGAGATAGTGGGACCCGCGATTATCACCGAGATGGACTCCACCACGCTGGTGCTGCCCGAGCATTTTGCTTCGGTGCACCAGAGCGGAAGCTTGCTTATCCGACCGATCGACCAGAAGTGACGAATGGGGAGAACTGAAACATGGCCCGCCTGATAGAAACCGCGACGACACCGCTGACGCCGGTCGACGTTGACGTAGTGACGTTAGACATCATCGAGAACGCCCTACGCCATGCTCGCTATGAGATGGACGAGGTGCTTTTCCGTACTGCACTTTCCCCGGGAATCCGCGAGCAGCACGACGAGTTCCCGCTAATCGGCGACCCGGAAGGCAAGATGGTAGTGGGCCAGTTCGGCCTCTCCATCCCCGATTTCCTGGAGAACTTCGAGGGGGAGATCCACGAGGGGGACGTTCTTCTCACCTCCGATCCCTACTCCTGTGGAGCAGCCATAAGCCATGCCAACGACTGGCTGATCGTTATGCCGATCTATTTCGGCGGCCGGATCGTGGGTTGGTCTTCAATGTTCGGACACATGAGCGACGTAGGCGGGAAGACTCCCGCATCCATGCCGACGGACGCCAAGACCATCTTCGAAGAGGGCGTGGTCATCCCTCCCTTCAAGCTCTACAACAAGGGTGTCCTTGCCGAGGATTCGTTGAGGATCATTCTCAACCAGGTGCGCACCCCGGACTGGAACCGTGCCGACCTGAACGGACTGGTAGCTGCGTGCCGAACCGCTTCGCGACGCATCCAGGAGCTTTGCCAGCGCTTCGGCGTTGACACTTATGTCTCGGCGCTTAATGCCCTCCTGGACCGTAACTACCGCGCGATGAAGACCCTGCTCGAGATGGTCTTCAAGGAAGGTGAGACGCTCTCGTTCGAGGATTACATTTGTGACGACGGCGTTGGATACGGACCCTACAAGCTGAGGCTTAGCCTCACCCGCCAGGGCGATAAGGTGACGCTCGACTTCTCTGGGTCCAGCCCGCAGGCCAAGGGGCCGATCAACTACTTCATCAACGAGAATCTGGTCCGGATGTTTTTCGGCATCTACATGATCACCGTTGCCGATCCGCAGATCTTGTGGAACGACGGCTTCTACCCCCTCGTGGATGTGATCATTCCCGACGACTCGTTCTGGAAGCCCGCCTATCCGGCGGCCCTAAACGCTCGCAACCACGGGATCGGGCGTGTCTTCGACCTGTTCGGCGGCCTACTTGGCCAGACGAACCCGGATCTGCTGAATGCAGCCGGCTTTTCGTCGTCGCCGCACTTCATGTACTCCGGCAACTACACCGAGGGAGACCGGGCGGGCGAGTGGTTCCAGCTCTACTCGATCGGATTCGGGGGCATCCCTGGCAGGCCAATCGGGGATGGGCCGGACGGCCACTCCCTCTGGCCGTCGTTCGTCAACATCCCATGCGAGTACCTCGAGTCGTACTACCCCATGCGTATCGAGCGTTGGGAGACGATTGCCGATACCGGAGGCGCGGGGCTGCATCGCGGTGGCAACGGCGTCGACGTCGCATATCACTTCCTGGAGCCGGGGACAATCGCCATCCATGATGATCGTTGGCTCACCTATCCGTGGGGAGTCAACGGCGGCGAGCCGGGTGCGCGAGGGCGTAAGTGGATCGACCGGGCGGATGGGACTCGCGAGATCATCCCTAGCAAGGTGATCGATGTTCCCGTTTATCCCGGCGACGTACTGCACTTCGTCACCTGGGGAGGTGGAGGCTGGGGTGATCCGCTCCAGAGGGACGCCGAGCTTGTCGGTCTCGAGGTTCGTCGCGGCCTGGTTACACAGGAGGGTGCCAGGAAATACGGGGTGATCTGCGACGACCGCGGCGTGGTCGACCAGGGTGCAACCGCTTCCTTGCGCGCGGAGATGGCCCGGAACCGTCCCAACCCCTTGCCGATCTTCAACATGGGGCCACCGCTCGAGACGATCCTTGCCCGCTGCGAGGAGGAGACGGGCCTTCCCGCTCCGAAGCCGCCCATCGCGCACGTATAGTAGCGAGCGATGGGAGGCACGGGCTTCGCGGAGGGCTTCGCCGGTTCGCTCTTGCCGGGCAAGCGGCCGGCTCTGATAGTCATCGACATGATGCGCGCGTATTTCGTGGAGGGCAGCCCGTTCTGCCTGCCCTCCACGGGCAGCGTGGAATCCGCGGGAAGGGTGCTAGACGCTGCGCGAAAGGCCCAGGTGCCGGTGTTTCATACCCGAGTGATGTTCGGCCCCGATGCGGTGGACGGTGGTGTCTTCGTGCGCAAGGTGCCCGCATTGCGCATGCTTATCGGCGAGACCGGGCTGGGCCAGCTCATGCCGCAGGTGGCGCCGAAAGGGCATGAGGTGGTCATAGTCAAGCAGTACGCGAGCGCGTTCTTCGGAACTACACTCCAGCCGACGCTCACCTCGATGGGGGTTGACACCTTGTTCATCGCCGGCGTCTCAACCAGCGGGTGTGTGCGAGCAACGGCCGTGGACGCCGTCCAGTACGGATTCGCCCCCTTTGTCATACGCGACGCTGTCGGCGACCGCGGATCCGAGCCACACGAGGCGAATCTTTATGACCTGCAGGCGAAGTACGCCGAGGTTGTGGGAGAGGCCTTCGCGCTTGCCTACTTTTCCGAGGTCTGCGAGCGCGAATAAGGAGAGCTCGCGATCTTTCTCCGGTGGCTGGATTCTGCCGCGCCGTGGGTGACTGGGTAGTCTTGGCTTTGGCAGCCTTGGAGCCTCCCTGTCTTTGTTGCCGGTGCGCGGATTCGATGCCCGCCGCTCACGCGCGAAGAATGTGCGCACTGGTAGTTGTGCAGTTACCGTGATTGCTGCGCCCCACCATTTCGTCGCTTTTTAGGGGAAGGGGCCGATGGGTACGGTGCTTGGTCTCGATCCCGCCTGGACCGAATCGAACCCGAGTGGCGTGGCGCTGCTGGATGACGTGGGTGACCACTGGCACTGTCCGGGACTTGCGCCCAGTTACGACTCCTTTATTGCACTCGCCCATGGAGTATCGGTTGATTGGCGAGCCAACCCTGTGGGTGGAGACCCGGTGCCGGAGCCCGTCCTGGACGCCGCCGCAGCGCTGGCACCAGGAGTCGACGCGGATGTGGTCGCAGTTGACATGCCCGTGTCACGAGCTTCCTTCACCGGCCGCCGCAGGGCTGATGATCTTGCTTCAAGAATCCTGAGTGGCGCGGGCTGCGGCGTCCACTCGCCGATGCCTGCTCGCCCTGGGCGACTGAGCTTGAAGCTGCGCGACGGTTTCGCAGCCCGGGGATTCCAAGTTGGCACTACCGGACCCCTGGGAGCTGGAAAGCGTCCCCTTCTCGAGGTGTACCCGCATCCCGCGGCGATGTCGCTCCTCGGTGAACGCTACCGTTTGCCTTACAAGATCGGCAGGACGACCAGGTACTGGCCCGATGAACCGCTGGAGCGGAGAATCGCCAATCTTCTCGAGGTCTGGACCCGGCTGATCGACGCGCTTTCCGCAACCATCGACGGAATTGATTTGCCCCTTCCCGCCATTGCGCAGGGCGCTACGCTTAGCGGCATGAAGCGCTACGAGGACGCCCTCGATGCGCTTATCTGCGCCAGGGTCGGTACGCAGTTCCTGGAGGGCAGGTGCGCTCTACTGGGTGAGCGGGACGCCGCGATTTGGGTGCCGCCTGTGCCGGGCCTGGACTTCGGGTCGTACTCGACGCTTTACACGGCGTGATCCATGGCCATGTCGCGGCCGTTATTTCACGTGCATCGTCCTGGAGCGCGTTGGAAGGCTGCCGGATTTCTTAGCGCCAGTGGGCCTGGTCCCCGTTGGATTGGTCGCTCCTGTGGAAGAATCTAGGCCGTCCGTCTGGTGGGAACGTGCCCGCCGCTATTGCGGCGGTGTCCAAGTTTTCGGGGGTTGTGAATGCGAGAGGGCGTAGATCGGATCGTTGTTGACGGACTCGCCCGCCTTCCGCAATTTGCCCACGCGGGTCTCTCGGACGAGCTGGCCTTTGTCTCGGGCACGCTGGGCACGTCGCCGGATGGAGCTGTGGTGGAGGGTGGCGTGGAGCCGGAGACCACCCAGGCGCTCACCAATGTCGGCCGGATTCTCGAGGCGGCGGGCAGCACCTGGGCCGACGTGCTGAAGGTAAGCGCATATCTCGCCGACATGGGAGACTTTGCGGCCATGAACCGGGCCTACGCCGGCTTCTTTCCGGAGAGGCCCCCTGCCCGCATCACCATCGGTGGTGTCCAGCTTGCGCTGGGTGCAAGGGTGGAGTTCGAGTGCGTGGCATTGCGCCGCGCGACCGAGCCGGAGGAGGCGGCGCTTCCCGCGCGCCGAACTGGATTCGTCGAGCACGACGGCGAGAAGCTCTACTACGAGGTCATCGGCGAGGGTGGCGTTCCGCTGGTTCTGTCTCACGGAGCCGGCGGCAATCACGCCGTCTGGTTCCAGCAGGTGGCCACATTTGCGAAAGACCGCACCGTGGTTACATGGGATCATCGGGGCTATGGCCGCTCCAGCGATCACGCCAACCGGAGCGGTCCCGAGGTTGCGGCCGGCGATCTCCTGGCGATCCTGGACCATCTCGGAATCGCGCAGGCCGATCTGGTCGGGCAGTCGATGGGGGGTTGGAGCGTGGTGGGCGCGGTGCTACAACGGCCGGCCATCGCCAGGCGCGTGGTTCTCGCGGACACCCTTGGCGGCTTCGTCTCGGATGCGATCGCTGCTGGACTGGCCCAAGGAAGGAGAGCACCGCTGGTGGCCGGCGACCGGCTAGGTCTGCACCCCGCGATCGACCCCGGCTTCGCGCGCCGGTCGCCCGAACTCGCGCATCTGTACCAGTCGCTCGGGCGAATGGGCAGTGCGGACCCGGAGGTGATGCTTCCGCGCCTCTGGGCGGTGACGCACCAACCGGAGGAGGCGGCGGGCCTGTCGATGCCGGTTCTTTGTGTCGTTGGCGATCGCGATCCGCTGTTTCCGCCGCGCAGCATCCGGGCGCTTGCGGAGCTGCTCCCGGATGCTCGCGTGGTTGAGATACCGCGCGCGGGACACTCGCCTTACTTCGAGTTTCCCGACGCCTGGAATAGTGCGGTCAGGTGGTTTCTTGAGGACTGAGGTGCAGCCGGCCGCGGCCCCTCCGAGACCCGAGGCGGGAACTTCGTCCGGCACCAGTCAGGGTGGCATTCAGATGCCGCGCCGCTCGGAAGATCGTCCAGACTCAGGTGGAGCGGTTCAACCTGCAGGCCGGCTGGGTGATATGTGAGTTGCCCGATGCGGCCACCACTTTGAGTTCGGTGGGAGGTTCGAGTACGTCGAATAGCCGCACAGTTTTTCCGAGCAGTAGGGGCACGAGGTCGATGTGGATCTCGTCCAGCAGCCCCAGTTCCAGGCACTTCATGGTGATGCTTGGTGCGCTCACTACAACATTGGCGTCTCCCGCGATCTCCTGCGCGGTCGCGATGGCGCAAGCGATCCCGAAGGTCACGAAGGTGAACGGCGAGTTCTCTTCGGCGGCGCATTCCTTGGGCACCGAGTGGGTGAAGGCGACCATCGGCACCCCCATGGGAAGGAGGCCACGTCAGGCTCGGGCCAGATCGAGGATCCGGCGCCCCGAAGCCCGTGGGGTTCACGGATTCGTTCTCTTGCCCGGCGGGGGAGCTTCCTGACGCGTCATCCACCGAGGATGAACTCGAGTATCTCCCGATAGGCAGCTGGAACTTGCTGGAGGAAGAGATGACCACCTTCGAAAATGCGCAGGCGGGCTCCACGGATGGCCGACGCCAAATTTTCGAGGTTTGACGGCAGCGAGATTCCGTCGTAGCGCCCGCCACATACGAGGGTGGGACAGTCAACGGCAGCCAGGCGCGCCCAGGTGTCGTGCCCCCGCCGCGCCTCCAGCTGGAGTGCAGCACCGAGTTGTCGGTCGGGCTCGTTCGTGGCCACAGCAGCCCTGGCCCGAGTCTCGGCGACGGCCCTCTCCCATAGCTCGGCATTGTCCGCGCGCCACTTGGAGTTCATCCTGGTGTCAGCCAGCTCCAGGATTCGCAGCGCACGCTGCTCGGGATCCAAGCCGGCGAATTCGTGCAGCGGAAAGGATGAGCCGCCGGCCCCGCCCGACGAGGTGCAGGCAAGCACGAGTCGGTTCACACTGCCTGGATGGCGGAGTACGAGTTCCTGGGCAACCATCCCGCCGAAGGAGACGCCAACCACCGCAGACTCCTTCCACCCGACGTGCTCGAGCAAAGCCGCGGCGTCGTCGGCGTAATCCGCCATGGAGTAGGGCCCGGGCGGAGCCGATGATCGTCCGAGCCCGCGCTGATCGTAGGCGAGGAGCTGGGTTCGAGACGCCAGGATGCTGTCGAAGGGTCCGGGCCGCGCACGCAGGTCACCCCCGGTTCCCGAGATGAAGAGAACCCTCGGCCCGTCCTGCCGCCCGCCTAGCTCGTAGTAGAGATTGACGGCGCCGATCTTTGCCCATGCCATGACCGAAGTGTAGGCCCGTCGTGGTGGCCATGAAACGGCCCTTTCCTTGGGCAACCAGGGACGCCCGGACCTGCACGCGGCGACAACGCCCGCCGGATCATCAGGTGACAGGGCATGACAGTCATGCCGGGCTCAGCGACTGGCCCCGGCAAGCGGGATCACCCAGAACATAATGGGTTCGACGAGAGGATTGCTGTCGCTCTGGGGACAGCGGCGACGACCTAGCGCGGGTACGTGGCCATGGCGATGGTAAGGGCCAAAGTAGATACTGCACCGTGATAGGTGCTCGCCCCATAAACGTCGCGTCCCACGACCCAGTTCGCGGTGCTGTGAAGGCCATCGGGAGCTATGTCACATGAGAAGCTACCGTGCGTCTCGGGGAGAAGATACTGGTCGAGGTAGGAGACCATCTGGTGGGCGATCGTGCTCCAAGAACCAACGCTGCTACCGTTCGAGTTGCTGGTCAGGGCGCCTTCAAGGGTGAAACTCCAATCCCCCTCGCGCCATACCACCTCGCAGTTGCCGCCTTGGGGGCCCGAGTAGAGGGTGGCGACGATACCGGCTTGCAGGGTGACTCGGCTGGTAACGGGACAGCCGCCCGGAGGAGAAGCAGAGGGCAGCGATGCCAGTGCCGCGGCCGTGCGGGAGTATGCGTGGCCGGAGAACGAGCCGTAGATGTTTGCCATCGAGCCGCACGCGCCGGTGCCAATGCCGGGGTTGTTGAAGGGCAGGGGGCTAGGGCAGCTGTAAAGGCTCACGGTGTAGTAATCGCCTGCCCGGGCGGTGGCCGAGTTGGCGGGTGTGGTGCCGGCATTGGGCAAAGACCGCGGCGCCTCGAGAGGCATCGAGGTCAGCGGAGCCACATAGGCCATTGCTTCACGAACCGGCAACGGCCAGGATGCGTTTGGGACCAACGAGGTACTGGTAGAGCTGGCTGAGCCAGGCACCGCCGTCCCAGAAGAGGGGCGAGCGGTCGTGGTGCTCGAGGGGAGTGTCGAAGTTGAAGTGCCGCTGGCTGTCCGCGACGCAGCTCCGCAGGCTGTGAGTGCTATCGGCGCCACGAGCAAGACCAAGAGGACTCGGATCTTTTCGGATCGCCCGTGAAGTTTCGAAGTTCCTGGCTGGCGCCGAATCCCCCTCCGGCACAAGCACATTGTCCTGGTATGGGCGTCCTTCACCACCGGGCCGGCTCCTCGGTTGGCTCCGTACTTTGCTTGAGGTTGACGCTAGCACGCAGCCTTGACCGGGGGTGGGCGGGTAATTCCGAGGCGTCGCAGCTCGGGCCGAGCTGACCACGTCACTGCATGGACATTTGAATACCAAGTGCATCACCTCCCCTGCCGGGCCATCTCCCATGCGGGTGTGGGCGTATCCCCAAAGCTGTCGGATGCCGTCGCAAGCGGGTCGCCCTTGTCCTCATCTCCCCGCTCCGCGGGGAGAGCGAGTAACCAGGAACCGGACCTTCGGCCCAGTCGTCTGGGTCGCCGGCACTCCCAACTGCGTGCTGGCCGACCGGCGTCGCCGGCCATGGTTAATAGGCTCATTTGAGCCGCACTGTCTGTCGCAGCTGGGCGCTGATCAGCGAAGTGCGTCCGCCCGGAGCGAAATGGTGGCGGTGTGCCACGCCCGACCTGCGGCCGTCGATTGTCCGCATGAACGGACATGGTCGATGCCCCGGCATAGGCAAGAGGTGCAAATGTGCTGGCTAACTCAACGTCCGCACCTTGATCAGCCCCAAAACCAACAACCGGCAGCACCGCGTGCGTCCGGATGCGGACCAGATCACCCCTCGGTGATCGGGTCGATAATCTTGGTCACCACAGGAGCGACAACTTCCCCAAAAGTCGCCACGTCCGACAAGGGCTACACCGCGCCCTGGTTCTCCGCCGAAGAGCTGGGCCCTGCCCGCCCAGGCACGGCGTGGATGACGCTTTACCTCGCCCACCGGGTCCGCTGCCGAGCGGTTACGTTCGGACAGCGCAACGGGACTGAGGCTATCAACGAAACGTAGGCGCCGGCTATGGCGCGGCCGTTGGTTAATCCGACGGGAGGAACGCGAGGCCTCGGCTCACATATCCGCCGAGCTAAAGATCGCGGGCCACTCGATGTCTCCCCTTTTGTAAATTGGGACCTTAGTATCCGAAAAGACTGTCAACCAAGGCTTCTCCCCACGCCGGTACTCCGGGTGTAAGGGTGGCGCTCCAGTATTGCGTCTACTGGTTAAGGCAGCTTGATTGCTTGACACTCGCAGTGCCCACGGATAACATCGGGTCGCCGAGAGAGTGGCCGTAAGAGAATACTTTAGGGTGACTCGGCTCGCTGAGTCGAGTCTGCATAAGCCGGAGGATATGTCGTCCTCTGACTGTCGGGGTACTCGCGGCGCCGCATTTGTCCACCGCGAGGGGGGAGGCAAAGTAAGGTGGTACAAAATCAAAGAAAAGCCGCGTATTATTGGCTGTTTCTTATTCCGTTCATCGCAACTCTAGTGCCTTCACTTTATTCCAAGGCGACACCCGCTCTTGGAGGCTTTCCTTTCTTCTACTGGTATCTGATTCTTTGGATCATCCTCGTAGGAGTCATTAGCGGGGCCATCTACTTTCTTTCTGAGCCAAGAGAGTAATCCGCTTACAAAATACTTCGAATTGGCGCGGTGCGATTTATCGATCGTGTATGCAGCGGCATATCAATGGTGAACGGGAGGACGTTTCCACATGAAATGGCAAGCATTTGTGGTTTTTGTGGTGCTTTTCGTCGTAGTTGCAGGGATGGGGTTTTACGCGGCGCGTTGGCGGCGAGGCGATCTCGCTCTGCTGGATGAGTGGGGGCTAGGAGGCCGACGCTTCGGTACCATAGTCACCTGGTTTCTTCTCGGAGGAGACCTCTACACCGCCTACACCTTCATTGCAGTTCCTGCTCTGGTATATGGGGTAGGAGCCTTTGGCTTTTTTGCGGTGCCTTATACCATTGTGGTTTTTCCAATTATGTACGTGGTAATGCCAAGACTGTGGCGGGTCTGCAAGGCACATTCTCTGGTGACACCCGCAGATTTCATTCGCGCGAGGTTTGACTCGAGGTCGATGGCAACGGCAGTGGCTATTACCGGGATCCTTGCCACCATGCCTTACATCGCCTTGCAGTTAGTAGGTATACAGGCGGTGCTGACGGTATTGGGGATCAAGGGAACCGGAGTCGTCAAAGACTTGCCGCTCTTTATCGCATTTGCGGTGCTTGCCGCGTATACCTACACTTCGGGCCTACGTGCCCCTGCCCTGACGGCTTTTGCCAAAGACGTCCTGGTCTATCTCACGATCATTGTCGCGGTGATCGTTATCCCGGCCAAGCTCGGCGGCTTCGGTCACATCTTTGCAGTCGCCTCGACACACTTGGCGGCGGTCAAGGGTTCGATAATTCTCTCACCTAAACTGTACGGAGCGTTTTCGACCTTGGCGCTGGGATCTGCGTTTGCTTTGCTGCTCTATCCCCACGTGATAACCGGGACGTTGAGTGCCAAAAGTGCGCGCACCATCGAGCGTAACACTGCGATCTTGCCGATTTACTCTATTGCGCTCGCCTTGATTGCTCTGCTTGGCTACATGGCAATTGCCGCTGGAATCTCGACCAAGACAACATCGCTGGTGGTGCCGCTGCTGTTGATGAAGTTGCTTCCGCAATGGTTCGTAGGCGTCGCCTTCGCTGCGGTCGCGATTGGGGCACTGGTGCCCGCCGCTATCATGTCTATCGCGGCGTCTAATCTCTTCTCTCGCAATATCTACCGCGAGTTTGTCCGTCCAGATGCTACGACGCAGCAAGAGGCCAAAGTGGCCAAGATCGTCTCGCTACTGGTCAAACTGGGCGCTCTTCTTGTTGTGCTGCTGGTACCGGTCCAATATTCAATCTATCTCCAGACCCTGGGTGGGATATGGATCTTGCAGACCGGTCCAGGGATCATCGGGGGCCTTTGGACGAGATGGTTTCACAAGCGCGCTCTGCTCGTGGGGTGGCTGGTCGGAATGGTGTGGGGTACTCAAATGGCGGCTGCGGTGCACTTTAAGTCTTCCATTTATACCTTGCATCTCTTCGGGAGAGTCATTCCGGGATACGCGGCGGTCTTTGCCGTTGTGGCCAACCTCGTAGTTGTGGTAGTGCTTTCCGCGATCTTGAATGCTATGAAGGTATCCAACGGGACCGACAAGACCTCGCCGGCCGACTATCTCGGAAACGGCGAGTCGTCGTCCGCGCCGCCTATCGCGGAAGCCACTTTCTAGTCGATCGGATCTCCACGCTTGCGGTGGCCGGGCATCACCGAGATGGACGCCGAGTGAGCTGACGAGAGAGGAGGTTCATTCTCGAGTCCGCCCTCGCCGGGCGACAACATGATCACCTGATGTCATCACGAACGGTGCCTGCGCCGTTGTCATTCCGTGCGGGGAGGCACTTGCTTTTGCAGCTCTTTCCGGGGAGGTCTCCCGAGGGTTGGGCGCTGCAGCCGGGCGAGATTGGCGCCGGGTACCGCTCGGTATGGTGGCGTCCTGCCTGTTAGTGGGGTCGTTGTTCGCTTGGATTACCTGGAACTGATGGTGGGGGAAGGGTGGGGAGAGTGGCCACCTGTCCCTGATGGGTTGGAGGCCCGTTTACGAAGCCGCTGATCGATTGGCAGGCGGAACCGTCGCGGCAGCTGGTGCGCCAGACATTTCTGGGGTGCTTTCACGTCGTGCCCCCGCCGCGCCTCCAGCTGGAGTGCAGCACCGAGTTGTCGGTCGGGCTCGTTCGTGGCCACAGCAGCCCTGGCCCGAGTCTCGGCGACGGCCCTCTCCCATAGCTCGGCATTGTCCGCGCGCCACTTGGAGTTCATCCTGGTGTCAGCCAGCTCCAGGATTCGCAGCGCACGCTGCTCGGGATCCAAGCCGGCGAATTCGTGCAGCGGAAAGGATGAGCCGCCGGCCCCGCCCGACGAGGTGCAGGCAAGCACGAGTCGGTTCACACTGCCTGGATGGCGGAGTACGAGTTCCTGGGCAACCATCCCGCCGAAGGAGACGCCAACCACCGCAGACTCCTTCCACCCGACGTGCTCGAGCAAAGCCGCGGCGTCGTCGGCGTAATCCGCCATGGAGTAGGGCCCGGGCGGAGCCGATGATCGTCCGAGCCCGCGCTGATCGTAGGCGAGGAGCTGGGTTCGAGACGCCAGGATGCTGTCGAAGGGTCCGGGCCGCGCACGCAGGTCACCCCCGGTTCCCGAGATGAAGAGAACCCTCGGCCCGTCCTGCCGCCCGCCTAGCTCGTAGTAGAGATTGACGGCGCCGATCTTTGCCCATGCCATGACCGAAATGTATGTCTCTGCCGCTCGCCACGGAACCACCCGCGTTGGCGGCCAACCGGCACACTAACGTGCCGCTGCGAATCGTCTCGATCCGCGAACATTTTCGCGATAACCTGGCGGCAGCGCAAACCGCACTCGATGTCGGTTCCAGTTTCATAAATTTGGCAAGCCGGATTCGATAAGGCTGTACCGCAGGCGCACGAGAAGAAACGATGGCGCTAAGGATGCGACGGGAGAGCGAAGCGAAGTCCCTTGCAGCCACGGCTAGCGGAGGGGAACGGATTTCGGCGATACGCGCCGCCACGACGGTGTCGCGGGGTGCTCGACGGGTGGTTCCTTCCATGCTGATTGGCGCAGGCGCATTATTGGCCTCCTGCGGCAGCGGCCAAGCTGCAAGCAGCCCTTCGACAGGGGGATCGCTGAGTACGGCGGCATCCGCAAGCTCTACGGTGCCGTTGTCGGTTAGCCCCGCCTCGCAGGCGTTTTCACACGTCAACTGGAACGAGGTGGTGCTACCCGGCCAAAGCGCGATACCCGAACCTCCGTTGATGAAGGCGGGGTGCGCGATGCAGCCGCTCGGACAGATCTACAAGACCGCGGAGACCAAATTCGTCGCCTATCTGTCTCCAAGCGCCGGCGTCAACCTTGCGGTGTTGGCCGCGTCTTGCAGCGCCTATAACACCAACGCCTTCACGCTCTTCGTTTACCGGGCCAACGGTACATCCCAGCCCACGCTTCTCGAGGTTGCCTACGACGGGTGGTTCTCGGCCACTGGCGATCTTACGTCGGCGGTTCCCACTGCCTGTGCCAGCGCAAAGGGGTGGCACGCGTATTTCCTATACCACTCGATGCGCATTATTGGCGGTGGCCAAGGCTTCGCGGTGGACGGTTTGACGTTCGGGCCAAAGGGCCCCACCATTCCGCTTGCCTCTGCCCAGCTGGTGCCCGCCGAAATGAGCTTTGCTTGGAACGGCTCGTACCTGGTTCTCGCCTCAGTCAAGAACTTGGCGAGACCCACCACCGGCCTTTAGGTGCAACCTGAGGCACGGCATGTCGCTGGAGGGCGTGCCACGTAGGTGCAACCGGCGAGAAAGGGGTACCCGCTTCGGCTACCCGCGCAGCCTTGTAGCGATCTGACGCGGTTGTCTCGCGGGCTTGCCCCTACGCGGCCTGCGGGCTTGCCGGTTACCCGACTTCTCCCAAATGAGGCTCTCTCCGATCGAGATACGCCGCCGAAAGATACAGGAGGCCGGTGACAATCGGTGCGAAGCTGGCGATGGCCAAGGAGGACATCCCGGCGCGGTCGACGGCTCCGGCAATGAGGAGCGGCCCGAGGTCGACGATGAATCACCTGGAATGCCCCCGTGACGCCGGCTGGACCTCGCGC
>JAJYNL010000039.1 GCA_021786375.1 Actinomycetes bacterium | reverse complement strand
GGCTAACGGTGCGAGCTGGGTCGCGATTCCGGAGTCCACGGTCCCGCCCAAGATCTTGTATCCCGCCCCGACCAGGCTCTTGAAGTCGGCCACGGCGGTGGTGGCGGAATCGGCGTCGTCCTGCCAGGTGACATCGATCGGATGTCCATTGACCTTGTCGGTTCCGTTCGTCGCGTAGTCCAGGCCTATCTTGAAGCCCTGCTGGTACTCCTGGGTATACGCGGCGAAAATCCCCGTCAGCTCGGTGACCATCCCAATCTTGACCGGGGTGTTATTAGCCGGCGCCGCGGCTGTCGTTGCTGATGAAGAAGCCGGGGAGGAGGAGCCGCATGCGGCTGCCACCATGGTCAGGCTGGCCAACCCGGCCATGACCCCCAGCGTGCGAGAGCGTGAGAACACGTCGATCCCCCTTATTTTTGAGAGATGATTCACATCTCTGAAATGAGGGTACACGCGAGGGCACGGCCCCGCAAGACGCGAGGGCGAATTACCTTAAAGAAATAGCGCTGGCTGCGGAAACCGCCCGCTCGAGTCCGCTGTGAGGCGGCGGCCATGACTCTGGCAATGACGCGTGAACGTATTGTGGCTCAGCAAGCCCCAAGAAGGCAGGCCCTCAGGCGCCCTCGTAAGCGAAGCCAAGGTCCTCGGCGGTTACAAGCGGGACGAAGGGAACGCCGTGCTCACCGACGATCGCAGCCACTGTTCCGCCTCGATCCACCATCGCGGTCACCATCACGACCTCGGCTCCCGCCTCACGGGCAACGTTCACGGCTTCCATGATGGATGTGCCACGCGTGACGGCGTCCTCGGTAATGACCACACGGGTTCCGGGACGGACGATGCCCGCGATGCGGCCACCCGCCCCATGGTCCTTGGTCTCCTTACGCACACTGAATGAGTACAGTGGCCTGCCGGAGGCCGAAGCGATGGCGGCAGTGCTGAAGGCGACCGGATCCGCGCCCATGGTGAGTCCACCAATCCCGTCGACGTCGGCGGGAATGACGCGCAACATCAGCGCCGCAACCAAGATCTGGCCGGCCGGGTCGCACGCGGTCTTCTTGGCGTCGATGAACCAGCCGCTGCGTCGCCCGGACTTGAGGACGAAATCTCCGCGCAGCACCGAATGACGATCCAGATGAGCGACCAGAAGCTCCTTCAGGTGAGCGTCCGCGAGCTGCTCAGCCTCGGCAAAGGTGCGCGGGAAGACGGCTCCTCTTGACGACAACCCGGCCCCGTTCAATCCTTCTGCTCCCTTGCTATCTCTCCGATAACGAAACCACGTCGCCCCAGCCCTGCGAGCATTTGCAGGGCGCGAGAGGCTTCATCGCGCCCGACGACAAGAGCCATTCCGATCCCCATGTTGAAGACCCGCCGCATCTCGGTCGTCTCGATCTCGCCGCGCTCCTGGATTACCCGAAAGATTCCCGGCACGTCCCAGGACTCGAAATCGATCTTCGCCGCCGTCCCTTCCGGCAGCACCCGCGAGAGGTTTGATGCGAGCCCGCCTCCGGTGACGTGAGCGGCTGCCTTGATCTCCAGCTGTCCGGCGAGGGCCTGCAAGACCGGGGAGTAAAGCACGCTCGGATCCAGCAGCTCATCGAGTATGGTCGCTCCTGGTCGGCTCCCGGGTTGGGCGGCAAGCTCCAGGAAGCGCTCGTGCTCCGCCGCGCTGGCCCCAGGGTCGGAAAGCCTGCCGAACAGGGCACGCCGGGCAAGGCTGAAACCGTTCGAGCGCAAGTTCGGCGAGTCGATTCCCACCACCAGGTCTCCCACACTCACGCGATGCGGACCCCACATCTCGCTCTTCTCGGCTACACCTACGACGAATCCAGCCAGGTCGAAATGCCCCTCGGGCATCGATCCGGGATGCTCGGCCATCTCGCCGCCAATGAGGGCGGCTCCGCACTGGCGAACGGCAACGGCAATCCCCTCGATCAGATCGGCGGCCATCGAAGCCTCCAGCTTCCCCACCGAGAGGTAGTCGAGCAGGAAGAGCGGTTTGGCGCCCAACACCGCAATGTCGTCGACGCACATCGCCACCAGGTCGATCCCGATCGTCGAGTAGCGGCGAGCGAGTGAGGCCAGGTAGGCCTTGGTACCGACGCCGTCAGTCGAGGAGACGAGGACCGGCTCGCGGAAGGCCGCCGCGTCGAACTGGAAGAGACCTCCGAAACCGCCTATGGAGGAGAGGACACCGGGTATGGACGTTGCAGCCACGGACTTGCGTATCCGATCGACTGCGAGCTCACCCTCCGTGATGTCAACGCCCGAGGCCGCGTAACTGAGAACGCCGGATTCCTGGCCGTCTCCAATACGGGTCATGGCAGCGGAGCAGGCGCCGCGACCGCAATCTGGCCAAGGTCCACTGGAATGCTGACGGGGTAACGCCCCGTGAGGCAGGCATCGCAATAGCCGGTGGTGCCACGGCCAATAGCCGCCTTCAGGTCTTCGAGTTCAAGATAGGCGATCGAGTCCACGCCGAGGAAGTCGCGGATCTCCTCGATGCTCCGATTGGCGGCCAGCAGGTCCGGCCGGGAGGGGGTGTCAATTCCATAGAAGCAGGGCCACTTGTACGGTGGCGAGGAGATGCGCAGGTGAATCTCGGTGGCTCCAGCCTCGCGCAATAGGCGCACCATGGCTTTCGTAGTGGTTCCGCGCACGATCGAATCGTCCACCACCACCAGCCGCTTGTCGCGGATGTTGTCTCGTAGAACATTCAGCTTTCTACGGACCGCATCAACCCTGGAGGCCGGGTCCGGGGAGATGAAGGTACGGCCGATGTAGCGATTCTTTACCAGCCCCTGTCCAAAGGGAATGCCACTCGCCTCGGCAAAGCCGACCGCAGCCGGCACGCCGGAGTCGGGCACCCCCATAACCAGATCCGCATCGGCGGGCGCTGAGCGGGCCAGGTATTCCCCCATGCGCCTACGGGTTCCGTATACCTCCTGACCGAGCAAGAGCGCATCGGGACGGGCGAAGTAAACGAACTCGAAGATGCAAAGGCGCGGCTCGATGGTGGATGCCGGGAATGGATGGCTCGAATGGATACCGTCCGCGTCGACGATAACCATCTCACCGGGGTCCACCTCCCTGATGAAGGTGGCGCCCACCACGTCAAGAGCGGGTGACTCGGAGGCGATAACGTATCCGCCGTCGAGGGCGCCCACGCATAGCGGACGGAACCCGTGGGGATCACGCACCCCGACGAGGCGGTCCTGATCCATGATCACCAGGGAGAAGGCGCCCCTCAAATCGGGAAGCACAACTCCGAGAGCCTCGATCAGCACCTCGGGGTGCTTGCGATAGCCCGTCCTCAGGTTGTCGGAGGGAAGACGCTTCTTGATCTCCTGGGCAAGGTAGTGGGCAACGAGATCAGAGTCGGTACGCATGTCCTCGGGGGCGACTCCGAGCTTCTCCTCGAGGTCAGCGGTGTTGGTCAGATTCCCATTGTGGCCAAGGGCCACTCCGGAATCCGCGACCGCGCGGAACACGGGCTGGGCGTTTCCCCAAGTCGAGGAGCCGGTGGTCGAGTAGCGAGTGTGACCTATGGCCAGGTGCCCGGGAAGGGACAAAAGCGTGCGATCGTCAAAGACGTTGCTTACCAGCCCCATGTTCTTCACAACTGTGATCGAGGTGCCATCGGATACGGCCATTCCGGCAGATTCCTGGCCACGGTGCTGTAGCGCGTAAAGGCCGTCGTAGGTGGCATGGGAGACCGACCGGGCACCAGGGGCGACACGGATTCCAAAAACCCCGCAGGCCTCCTCGGGACGGTCGGGCCTGTCCGGGTTATCCAGGCTGGCTGGGAGAGGGACGCAATGGTCCCCCGCGCAGTCTCGGTTGGCTTCCATCCTCAACTCCAGCTCGCCCTAAGCGCGACAGCCCTCAGACAACTGTTGTGCGACCAAGGCTCGGCTGCATGGCAAGCCGTGCCCGATGGCTGCAAACGGTGCGCGAGGGACGGCCAAATGTGCATCCCCAACAACGGCGTCGGCGCTGTCCAAATAGAATCTAGTCACTCGATACAGCGCGCGAAAAACCTCTTTACGCATTAAGGATACCCGCCCGAGGCAGGCAATGATGATAGACCTTCACACGCACTCACGCATCTCCGATGGTTCAGAATCGCCCGCCCGCGTAGTAGAGCTCGCCAAGGAGGCCGGCCTCTCCGCCGTAGCGCTCACTGATCATGACAGATTCGATGGCTTGAACGAGGCCCGGTCTCGGGCTTCCGAACTCGATATCGAACTCGTCCCCGGCGTCGAGGTTTCCTGCCACTGGTCGGTAGGGACCATGCACATGCTCGTCTATTTCGTCGACCAGCGCTCCACGCCAATCGCCGAGACCCTGGTGGAGATGCAAATGGCCAGGGAGGAACGGAATCGCAAAATCATCGCGCTCATGAACGACGCCGGTATCGACATCACCTACCAGGAACTAGCTGAGGAGGGCGGCGGGAGCGGTCTGGGCAAGCCCCACTTCGCACGCCTCCTCGTAAAAAAGGGCGTCGTCTCCTCGCTCCAAGAGGCCTTCGACGTCTACCTGGAAAAGGGCAAGCCTTTCTACGTGCACAAGATCACCTACGAGCCCGAGGAGATGATCGACCTCGCACTGGCCGCCGGCGGGTTGCCGGTCCTTGCGCATCCCTACAGCGTCGCCGGGGACGAGTCGATGATCCCCACTTACATCGCAGGCTGGGCCGAGCGTGGTCTGGCAGGAATCGAGGCGTACTACGGGCGCTACGACCAGGAGCGGCGAGCAAAGCTGGCTTCGCTCGCTCGTTCCCTTGACATTGTCGCGACCGGTGGAAGCGACTTCCACGGCATCTACAAGCCTGACCTCCAGGTGGGGATCGGGCGAGGAGACTTGCGAGTTCCCGACGAGGCGTTGGCCGAGCTCAAGGAGCGGGCCAAGCACCTACCGGTTCGTGGTCTCGCAGGCGAATAATCCGCTTCGATCCCGATCAGCCGCCTGGTCCGCCTCGTCTGCCGGGCGAGGCGGCCGTGAACGAATACCGGCCAAAGAGGGTCGTCTTGCTCTTGGCTCGTCTGGCAGAAGAGCTTTAGTATCACGTCAAACGTTGACAACAGGGTGGTACACCTTTGGAAACACGGGTCAAACGGGCGACGCTCGGAGCCGGCGCAGCAGTCATCATCGCGGGGAGCGCCGCCTGGGCACAGGGCTGGAGTCGGCACGCAACCGGGCAGGGGCAGGCGTCATTCGACACGCAAGGAAACGGGAGTTCCTACGGTTACATGATGGGCAGCTCAGGTGTGCCAGGCTGGCAGCAGGGAGGCTCGCTGCCCGGCTCCATGATGCGTGGCTCCGGTTCACCGGGTGAGATTATGGGCCAGGAATACGCAAATGCACCGGGTCCGAGGATTCCCTCCTCGGCCGTTATGAGTGCCGCACAGGCGGTACCGCCCGGAGCCCACATTGACAGGGCGAGGCACGCGGTGACTTTCTCATCAAGACAGGTGCACCTGACCATTGTGGCCACCATGACCGGCTCGTCCGACGGCTTCGAAGTCGGCGGGATGGCCAATCCCTCAATAGTTGTCCCGCCCAACAGCACGGTCGAGATCACTTTCGTGAACGCCGACCCGGACATGGCACACGGCTTGGCGATCGTACCGCGGGGCGCGGGAAACAGCGTGATGCCCATGATGACGGCCCGTCCGGCCTTCGCGGGCGCAGCCGTATGGTTCCTTGGTGACGCAACCAAGTCAAGTGCGCCGGAGCAGACCATCAGCTTCAGTACAGGCGCAGCCGGCACCTACCAGTACATTTGCCCCGTGCCCGGCCACGCCCTGGCGGGAATGCAAGGAGACCTGATCGTCTCCTAGCTCCTAGCGCGGCAAACGGAGGCTAGCCCACGCCCCCAACCGAGCGCTACAAGGCGATGGTCGAGCCGCCCCCGAACGAAGCGACATTAGAACGGTTGACACGCCCGATCACACGCGCAGGCAAACCGGCTTTCGCAAAATGTTCGATCACTCGATCCGGTTCCGAACTCGCTGCGACAACGCGCGACGGGGACTCCGAAAACAGCTCAACCACCGGATCGTCGCCAATGCCGTCGAGCTCGAACCCCATTCCCGAAGTCCTCGCCATCTCTAATAGGCATAGGGCAAGCCCTCCGTCGGAGACGTCGGAAATTGCGGATACGGAGAAGCCTGCCGCCGCACGAACCAGCTCAACCACAGCATCGATCAGCTTCTGGTGCACGGCGTAGTCGAGCTTCGGAAGGGACCCGCTGCGGAGCCCGAGGTTCACCCACGCCAACCGCGACCCTGCCAGGTTCGATTCAGTGGTGCCCACGAGCACCAGTGAATCCCCGCTTCGATACCTCCGCGCGGGCGGCACTGCACTGACTTCGTCCACCAAGCCCAGGGTGGTGAGAACCGGAGTCGGCTCGATATTGCGGCCGCGGGCCTCGTTATAAAGACTGACGTTGCCTCCGACCACCGGAACCCCCAACTCGATAGAGGCCTTGGCGATACCGTCGATGGACTCCGAGAGTTCCCACATGACCTCAGGGTTCTCGGGATTACCGAAGTTGAGGCAGTCCACCATGCAGGTCGGTACCGCCCCAACCAGAGCGACGTTGAGGGCGGATTCGGCTACCACCAGCTCCGACCCGCGACGGGGATCCAAGGCGCACCAACGGGAGTTGCCATCCGCCGAAAGGCCTATGCCCTTCGTCGAGTAGCCCACCTCGGGCGAGGAGAGCCGCAGGAGGGTTGCGTTCGCGCCTGGTCCGACAACCGTATTAAGGAAGAGCTGGTGGTCATACTGGCTGTAGATCTCCTTCGGATCGAAGACCATCTTCGCCAGCTCGACGGAAATATCGACTCCCCGGCATGCGTCGGTGGGGTCCTGCTCGGCGCGCGCCTCGAATCCCTCGGGCTTCGCACGGGGACGGTCGTAAACCGGGGCTCCGTCAGCGAGGGACTTGGCGGGAACTTCGGCGACAAGCTCTTCACCGTCGAAGATGCGCAATATCCCTACCCCGTCCTGGCCCCGAAAGGTCACCGGCTCCGTGACTTCGCCGACAATTGCCGCCGGGATCTCCCACTTCGCAGCGATGGCGAGAACGGCGGGAGTGTTCTCGGGAGTCACTATGGCCAGCATCCGCTCTTGGGACTCCGAGGTCATGACTTCGAAGGGCTCCATATTGGCCTCGCGCCGGGGCACCTTCTCCGCGTGCACGTCCATCCCCAGCCCGGCGTTGGCGGCGGTCTCAGAGGTAGCGCAGCTCAGACCGGCCCCGCCCAGATCCTGAATTCCGACCACCAGCTTGGCGTCCAACAACTCCAGGCACGCCTCGATCAGGCGCTTTTCCTCGTATGGATCGCCCACTTGGACGCTAGGCCGCTTGCTGGAGTCGACTTCAGCCCCGAATCCCGCGGAGGCAAGAACCGAAACACCTCCGATACCGTCTCGGCCGGTAGGCGCACCCAGCAGGATCACGTGGTTCCCGACGCCCTCGGCCCGCGCAAGAACGAGCTTGTCCACCGGTAGGACCCCGACTGCGGCCACATTTACCAGCGGATTGGAATCGTAAGTGGCGTCGAAGACGATCTCACCGCCCACGGTCGGCACGCCGACCGCGTTCCCATATCCCGAGATTCCCGCCACGACACCGTTATATATGTATCGATTTCTGGGATCGGACACCTCACCCATCCGAAGGCTGTCGAGGAGGGCAATGGGCCTTGCGCCCATGGTGAATATATCCCTCAGTATGCCTCCGACCCCGGTTGCCGCCCCCTGGTATGGCTCGATCGCAGAGGGGTGGTTATGCGACTCCATACGGATCGCCACGGCGATGCCGTCTCCGGCGTCAATGACTCCCGCATTCTCGCCCGGACCAACCAATACCTTCTCCCCCTTGGAAGGAAGGCGACGGAGGTGGAGGCGGGACGACTTGTAAGAGCAGTGCTCGGACCACATCACCGAATACATGGCGAGTTCGACATAGTTGGGTTCCCGGCCAAGGATTTCCTCGATCATCTCGAGTTCGTCGTCGGTCAGGCCCAGTGCGCGGTGTATTGGCTGCTCCATATGACTACAGCCTAAAGTCCGGACGCTCCGGGGGGCGCGTCCGGCAATCCCGGCGAACTCGGGCGACTGCGCGGCCGGCGCAATGAGCGAGCCCGGGCCGAATTGCTCCCGACGGCTCTACGTGGCGGCAAATCTGTATTTAATCTGAGACGCAGCTGAGAAATTGCACCACCAGAACCCTTCGCCTTCAATTATCGAATCGTCCACCCGCCACGGAGAAGCCACATGGTATTCGAGATGCAGAACCCCCTGGCAGTAGGGCGGCGCCTGTCAGCAAATCCATCCAACCCTTGGTGAGGACTCGAAAACTTCGTCTAAACAAATTGCTGCTTTGGTTTATGACCACCATTCCGCTGGCGGTGACCCGCATGACGTCAGCCTGTGCACAAAGGGTGTCACCACCGTCACCCCTGTGCTACGCGCGGTGACGAACCGGCGTGATAAGCCCACGTTGACGACGTACCGAACAGCTCGGTCGGGCACTGCGCGCCTGGTCGCACCTAATTTTGAGACGACAGTCTTGCCATTTTTCCAAATCTAGGCTGCAGTGGTTTACTTCATTTGTAGTGACGATGCCGCAGGTTGCCATGCGACCAGAGCGCTGTCCGAACTGGAACGGACAGGAGTTACGAGGCCCTCCCTTCGCGCGGAACATAGCTGCTTGCCAACTAACTCCGTTCAAGACATAGAAATATTCAGGCCGAAGTTACGCTGCCACGCAACCGTTGTATCGCCAAAGATCAGTGCTACAATTCTCTACACGTAGATAGAAGCGCCGACTATTAAGGTAGTATTGCGTCATGGTGGAAACTCAGAATCGGAACGCTGACGGTGCCAAGGATGCCTCGGTCCGTGGTCAGGCAAAGATAATCCGGGAGTACCTAGAAGCTCTGGAGCGGAATCGGCCACGGCGTGGCCGAAGGCGTACCCGCGAAACAGTCGAAAAGCAACTTGCCCAGGTCGAAGCGCAGCTCGGTGATGCGGATCCGTTGGACCGTCTTCACCTCATTCAGCGCAAGCTCGATCTCGAAAAGGAGCTGGAGAACCTCAAGAACAAGGTCGACATAGGTGATCTCGAGTCGCGCTTCATATCCGTGGCGCGCGAGTACTCAGACCGCAAGGGAATCACTTACGACGCCTGGCATGCCTTGGGAATATCCAACGAGGTACTTGACCGCGCCGGAGTCCCAGTGCCCAAGGTCGCGGTTCGTCGTAGGCGCACCGCCCCGGCGGCTCAGTAGCTGGATTTACAAATTTCAACCATCACCGACAGCGAGCAGCTATGCGCGCCGTCGGTGATGGTTGCTTTGGTTGAAAAAGGGAAGCGCCTGCGGGAAGCGCGGTCTCAGCCGTTTAACACGGCCTCGATGAACGAACTCAGCACTTTCCGACCGTCAGTTCCTCCAACGAGCTCCTCGACCGCGCGCTCAGGATGAGGCATCATCCCAACAACATTTCCCCTCGGATTGGAAATTGCAGCGATCGAGCCAACTGAACCGTTGGGATTGTCCACGTATTTGAAGACGATCTGGTCATTTTCGACCAACATGTCATATGTGACATGATCGCAGGTGTAGTTCCCCTCAAAGTGATTTATTGGCAACGAAATGATTTCGCCGAGCTGTAGCAGCGTGCTGGCTACCGAACGATTCGATGCCACCTCAAGCTTCTCCACGTCGCAGATGAAACGCAGGCCGGCGTTCTTCTGGAGAGCGCCTGGCAACAGTTTCGCCTCGGTAAGCACCTGGAAGCCGTTACATATCCCCAATACGGGCTTGCCCGCTTCAGCCATTTTGACAATGGATGACATCACCTTGGAGAAGCGCGCAATAGCACCTGGTCGGAGATAATCGCCGTGGGCAAAGCCTCCGGGAAGCACGACGGCATCACAGTCGCCGAGTTCGGAGTCCCCATGCCACTTGATCTGTGCCCGCATACCAAGCAAGCCAAGAGCGTGCACAACATCGTGCTCGCAGTTGGTCCCGGGAAAGACGACGACGCCTACCGTGGGAGGCATCTCAGGAGGAAGCTGCAGCCAGTAGGTCCCGCACACGGAAGTCCTCCAGTACGGGATTGGAGAGAAGCTGCTCGGCAATCTGCGTTACCACGTCTGCCGCTGCATTCTCATCGTCGGCGTTCAACAGCAGGCGAAAAAGCTTGCCGGTGGCCACCCTCTCCACTGAGCCGTAGCCCAGGGAAACGACTGCGTCAAGTATCGTCATACCCTCAGGATCGGACACGCCGTCCTTCAATAGCACTTCGACGACAGCTTCGTACCTCAATGTGAAATACCCCGCTACATAAGATCGCCTATGGGCGCGAAGGCCCAAAGGCGCGCAACTCCCTCGGACAACCTAGTCGCCGCAGCCGGGACCCCCGGTCAAGGATGCCGCCTTCGCGCGGGACAACCAGTCCTCGAACGACTGGCCGGTGATCCGCTCGTAAGCACTGCGATAACGGGCGGAAAGCGCGGACAGAACCTCGGTGGGAAGCGCGGGGGGTGGAGGGGTCTTGTCCCATCCCAAGGTCTCCAGGTAATCGCGTAGCGGTTGCTTGTCGAACTGCACGGGCTCCCTTCCGGGCTCGAGCAGGTCTGCTTCCCAGAAGCGCGAGGAGTCGGGCGTGAGGACCTCGTCGCATAGTAGGAGTTCACCGTCACAGTAGCCGAATTCGAACTTGGTATCGGCGAGGACGATGCCGGCGCCGGCCGCGGCCTCAGAGCCTCGGGCAAAGACGGCAAGCGAGGCGTCCGCCAGGCGGTCAACCAGTCCGGAACCGAAAATTTCACGTGCGCGCTCGACCGAAATGTTCTCGTCGTGGCCCACCGCGTTCTTGATCGAGGGGCAGAAGACTGGCTCGGGAAGCGCCGAGGCAAGCTTGAGCCCGGCAGGCAGCTGATGCCCGTGGACGGTTCCACTGGCCATGTATTCCTTGTAGGCACTGCCGGCGAGATGGCCTCGCACGATGCATTCGAGCTCCACCATCTGCGCGCGCCTCGTGACCACCGATCTTCCCACGAAGTCCGGATCGATGTCCTCGCCCACGCCGGTGGGAGTTGGAAGGGACTCGATCAGGTGGTTGGGCACGATGTCAGAGGTGAGTTCCATGAACCAGCAGCTCATGGCAGTCAGTATCTGCCCCTTGCCCGGAACCGTCTCAGCCATGACGACGTCAAAGGCCGACACCCGGTCGCTCGCCACCATCAAGAGACGGGGTGGATCAAAAGACTCCAGCTCGTAGACGTCCCTGACCTTGCCCGAATAGACGTGGCGCATGGGGCCCTCCTAGCTCTAGAACTCCTGCAGCCGGCTCAGTTCTGCCCGAGCCTGCGAATCTCGCTGACGACGGCGGCAGCGGCGTCGACCGTCAAGCCGGCGTTGGCGACAACACGAACCTCGTCGAAGGCATCCGCCAACACCTCCTCCTGCAAGTAGGTCCCGGCCATGGAAACCAGAACGTCCCGAAGCGGCCGCCTCTCGTTGCCCGCCGCGCGCGACGCGGACTGCACGATCCGATATGCCTCGTCGCGCGTCAGTCCGGCCTTCACCAGGGCCAAAAGGAGTGACTGCGAATACACCAGCCCGTAAGAAGCCTCGAGGTTCTCCTTCATGCGCTCCGGGTAGACGATAAGGCCACTTATCAAGCCGGTGAACTTCACCACCATGTAGTAGGCAAGGATCGAGGCGTCAGGCAATATCACCCGCTCGACCGAGGAATGGGAGATGTCGCGCTCGTGCCAAAGAGCGATGTCCTCGAGCCCCGAGACCAGGTATCCACGCATCACCCTCGACAGGCCGACCAGGCGCTCGGACAGAATCGGATTGCGCTTGTGGGGCATGGCGGAAGAGCCCTTCTGACCCTCTCGGAAGTACTCTTCCGCCTCCTGCACCTCAGTGCGCTGCAGATGGCGAATCTCGGTGGCGAAGGCCTCGATCGAGCTCGCCAGCGTTGCCAGTGCGTACAGATATTCGGCATGGCGGTCACGTGCGATAACCTGCGTGGCGGGTACGGGCTTCAGCCCGAGCGCGTCGCAGACCATCACCTCAACCTGCGGATCGATGTTGGAGAAGGTGCCGACGGCGCCTGACAGCTTGCCTACGCTTATGCCCTCCACCGCACGCTCCAGGCGCTGGTAATCACGGAAAAGCTGCAGGGTCCACAGCCCGAGCTTGTTCCCGAAGGTGGTCGGCTCGGCATGCATGCCGTGGGTGCGCCCCGCCATGATCGTGTTGCGGAACTCCACCGCCCGGGTGCCAACCGCCTCGATGGCCCCGGCCAGCTGGCAGAGAATGGCCTTTCCGGCGCGACGAAGTAGCAAGCAAAGGGCCGTGTCGACCACGTCGGAGGAGGTGAGGCCGTAGTGGACCCAATTCCCGGCGGGCTTGCCGACCCGGGCCTGGACCACATCCACAAAAGCGGCCAGGTCGTGATTGGTTATCCTTTCGCGCTCGTCGACCGCGGCCACGAACTCGTCGTCCACCGCCGGCCGATTGGCGCGGACAAAGGCCGCATCAGCCGCCGGGACCCTGCCCAGTGCGGCCAGCGCCTCGACGGTAAGGATTTCAACCTCGAGCCATGCCTCCATGCGAGACCGGTCGGTGAAGACCTCGCCAATCTCGGGAAGGGTATATCTTCCGATCAACTTGGGGCCTCCTTTATGCCTTCTGGGGCGGGCGTGGGGCAGATAGGACACGTGCCCCGATGTCAGAACGGTACTGGGCGCCTTCGAAGTGGATGGTGGAGATCGCCGAGTAGGCGCGCGCCAGGGCGTCCTCCATCTGCTCGGCGAAGCCGGTTACCGAAAGGACCCTTCCACCGGCAACCAGAAGCTCGCCGCTCGGCCCCCTCCTGGTCCCGGCATGGAAAACCTTGACGCCCCTGAGTGCAGCGGTGTCGACTCCGGAAATGACCCCGCCGGTTCGCGGGGCTTCCGGATAACCCGGCGCTGCCATGACCACTGTGGCGGCCGCCGCATGGCGAATCGCCGGCGGCTCCCCCATGTCGCCCTCCGCGGCTTGCGCCAGGAACTCCCCCAGCCCCGCACCGAGAGCAGGCAGGACCACCTGCGCCTCCGGATCTCCGAAGCGAACGTTGAATTCCACCAGCTTCGGCCCGGCGGAGGTCAACATCAGACCGGCGTATAGGACTCCGCGATAATCGATACCCATCTCGACCAGCCTGGCCACTGCCGGCTCCACAATCTCGGCCATCGCGCGAGCCTCAAGATCGGCACCGAAGAACGGCACCGGCGAGTAAGCGCCCATCCCGCCGGTGTTCGGGCCACGGTCTCCGTCGAGAAGCCGCTTGTGGTCCGCTGCGGGGCGAAGAGCCACGGCGCGCCGCCCGTCCACCACTGCGAGCAGCGACACTTCCGGACCGACCATGCCCTCCTCGATGATGACACGCCTCCCGGCATCGCCGAAGGCGGAGCCGGAGAGTTTGGCCACAACATCGGCCTTGGCCTCCTCCAGATCTTCGGTGACAAGCACCCCTTTGCCGGCCGCAAGACCGTCGGTCTTCACCACGTAGGGGGGTGCCAGCGACTCCAGATACCGGAAGGCCGCGGCCTTCTCCTCGAAGGCCGCGAATGCTGCGGTGGGCAGCCCGGCCTCGGCTGCAACCTGCTTCATGAAATGCTTGGAGCCCTCGAGCATCGCCCCGTCACGCCCCGGTCCAAACACGAGCTTGCCCTCGGCGCGCAAGCGGTCCGCCAGCCCGTCAACCAAAGGGGCCTCGGGCCCCACTATGAAGAGATCGGCATCGAGGGTTTCCACGGGCTCGGTGGTCACCTCGGCGCGTGCGGCGATTCCCGGGTTGCCCGGAGCCGCCACAACCTGGTGGCCCTCTTCGGCAAGCGTGTCGCAGATCGCGTGCTCGCGGCCGCCTGATCCGACGACGACGATCCTCACGGTAGTCTCACGAACTGGTCCCGGCTCGGCCCGACCCCTACGGTTGAAATCTTGACGCCGACCGCGGACTCGAGGAACTCGATGTAGCGCCGCGCCGCCGACGGCAGCTGCGATGCGGTGGTGAAGGAGGAGAGCGGGGTCATCCAGCCCTCCAGCTCCTCGTAGATGGGCTCGACACGGTGGAATACGGACTGGTGATAGGGAACCGCATCGAGCACCAGGTCTCCGTCACGATAGCCAATACACACCTTGAGAGTCTCGAAGCCGTCCAACACGTCGAGCTTGGTCAGGGCAATCTCGCTAAGAGAGTTGAGCCTGGCGGCTTGGCGAACCAGCACGGCGTCGAACCAGCCGGCGCGGCGGCGGCGGCCGGTGACCGTCCCGAACTCGTGGCCCACCTCGATCAGGCGGTCGCCGGTCTCATCCTTTTGCTCAGTCGGGAATGGTCCCGCCCCGACTCGGGTGAGATAGGCCTTGGCAATGCCTACGACCCGGTCGAAGTAGCGCGGGCCGATGCCGCTTCCCGCCGAGGCCCCGCCGGCCGTCGGGGAGGAGGATGTCACGAAGGGATAGGTGCCGTGATCGATGTCGAGAAAGGTCGCCTGGGCTCCCTCGAGCAGGATCTCCTTATCACTCTCGATTGCGCGGTGCAGGATGTTCACGGTGTCGGCAATGTGGGGGGCGAGCTTGGGCGCGTATTCGTCAAGGTACTTGCGTGCGATCTCGTCGGCCGAGAGGGGAAGGCGGTTGTAGACCTTGGAGAGAACCAGGTTCTTCTCCCGAAGGGCGACGTCAAGCTTCTCGCGGAAGATCTTGGGATCCAGAAGGTCCTGAACCCGCAGACCGATCCGGCTCGCCTTATCGGCGTAGGCGGGGCCGATCCCGCGCTTGGTGGTGCCAAGTGCGTTCTTGCCGAGGTAGCGCTCCGAAACCTTGTCCAGCTCGAGGTGATAGGGCATGATCAGGTGCGCCGAGCCCGAGAGCAGCACCCTGGATATGTCCACTCCCCGCGCCGCAAGCCTCTCCATCTCCTCGATAAGGACGCCCGGCTCGACGACGACGCCGTTGCCTATGACGCAGGTGGCCCGTTCGGAGAGAATGCCCGAGGGAATGAGCGAGAGCGCGAAGGACTGACCATCCACCACTACGGTATGCCCGGCGTTGTGCCCGCCCTGGTAGCGCACTACGTAGTCGCAGTCCGCAGCCATGAGGTCGGTGAGCTTACCCTTGCCCTCGTCACCCCACTGCGTTCCGACGACCACCGTGACAGGCAAGAGCCACCTCCAGGTTTGCGGGTAAAGGCCCGAAAAAGTCCATGGAAATGCTACTTGCCCGCCGGGTCACTTAAGGATGACGGCATCCTCGTTGGACGGATCGAGATCGGCATGTATGGTGTCGCCCTCACCGAAGCGGCCTTCGAGGATCGCAGTGGCGACGGTGTCCCCCAGCCAGCGCTGCACCACCCGGCGAAGCGGGCGGGCTCCGAACTCCGGGTCGAAACCAACCGAGGCCAGCCGGTCTTTGAGCTCCGAGGTCACCTCAAGCCCAATTCGCCGGGCTCGTAGGCGGCGGCGCACGTCGTCGATCTGGAGCTCGACGATTGTGTCGAGGTCCCCGCGGGAGAGCGAGTTGAAACGGATGATCTCATCGATCCTGTTCACGAACTCCGGCTTGAAGAATGAGCGTGGGTCCACCGCAAGGTTCGAGGTCATGATCAGCACCGTGTTAGTGAAGTTGACCGTCCGCCCTTGTCCGTCCGTCAGACGCCCGTCGTCCAGGACTTGGAGCAGCACGTTGAAGACGTCGGGGTGGGCCTTCTCCACCTCGTCGAGCAACACCACCGAGTAGGGGCGGCGCCGGACCGCCTCCGAGAGCTGACCGCCCTGGTCGTAGCCGACGTATCCAGGGGGAGAGCCGATCAGGCGCGAGACGGTGTGCGCCTCCTGGTACTCGCCCATGTCGATGCGGATCATCGCCCGCTCGTCGTCGAAGAGGAACTCCGCCAGCCCCTTGGCGAGCTCGGTCTTTCCCACCCCGGTGGGGCCGAGGAAAAGGAAGGAGCCAATCGGGCGATTGGGGTCGGACAGGCCCGCGCGCGAGCGGCGGATGGCAGCCGCCACGGCGGCGATGGCTGCATCCTGGCCAATCACGCGGGTGCTCAGCTCGTCCTCCATGCGCAGGAGCTTGGAGACCTCGCCCTCGAGCATCTTGGAAACCGGGATCCCCGTCGCACGGGACACGACCTCGGCGATGTCCTCCTCACTCACCTCTTCCTTGAGCATGCGCATGTTGGACTGCAATTCAGCCAGCTCGGCGGTCTCGGTCCGAATCGCCTCCTCCAGGGCGGGTATCACCGAGTAGAGGATCTCCGAGGCGGCATCAAGACGACCCTCACGCGTCATCTGATCCGCCCTGGCGCGCTCTGATTCGAGCTTCTCCTTCTTGGCGCGAATCGACTCAATCTTGGACTTCTCCAGCTGCCAGTGGCCGACCATCCCGAGGCGCTCCTCGTTGAGATTGGAAAGCTCCTCGTCTATGCGGGCCATTCGCTCCGCTGCCGCTGCATCCTCTTCCCTGGCCAGCGAGATCCGCTCGATTTCCAGCTGGCGGATGCGCCGGTCCACCACGTCGATCTCCGTCGGCATGGAGTCGATCTCGATGCGCAGGTGGCTGGCCGCCTCGTCCACCAGGTCGATGGCTTTGTCGGGAAGAAACCTGTCGGTGATGTACCGGTCCGATAGAACCGCCGCCGCCACAAGGGCCGAGTCCTGGATCCGCACTCCGTGAAAGACCTCGTAGCGCTCCTTCAGGCCTCGCAGGATGGCAATGGTCGCTTCCACATTGGGCTGATCGATCAGCACCCGCTGGAAGCGGCGCTCCAGGGCGGGGTCCTTCTCGATGTACTTGCGGTACTCGTCAAGAGTGGTTGCGCCGATCATCCTCAGCTCGCCGCGGGCGAGCATGGGCTTGAGCATGTTGGATGCGTCCATCGCCCCCTCGGCGGCGCCCGCTCCGACCACGGTGTGCATCTCGTCGATGAAGGTGATGATCTCGCCCTCGGATGCGGCGATCTCCGCAAGCACAGCCTTGAGGCGCTCTTCGAATTCTCCGCGATACTTCGCTCCCGCGACCATGGAGGCGAGATCCAGGGCCACAAGCCTCTTGGTCTTCAGCTGCTCGGGGACGTCGCCTTCCACGATGCGCACCGCCAGCCCCTCGACAATCGCGGTCTTGCCGACACCGGGCTCGCCGATCAGCACCGGGTTGTTCTTGGTCCGGCGGGACAAAACCTGGATTACGCGTCGGATCTCCTCGTCGCGGCCGATCACCGGATCTATCTTGTGGCGGCGGGCAGCCTCGGTGAGATCCCGGCCGTACTTCTCCAGCGCCTGGAAGGACTCCTCGGGATTCTGAGTCGTCACGCGATGGGAGCCACGGACCTCCCTCAGCGCCCCGAGCAGTGCGCCACGGTCGGTTCCAAAATTGGAGGCAAGGCCGAGCAAAAGGTGTTCGACCGAAAGATAGTCGTCGCGCATCTCCTGGCGGTCCAAGTCGGCTTGGCGGAGAAGGTCGAGCAACTGCCGTGAGAGCTGTGGCTCGGTACCGTAGGCGCGTGGAAGGCGGTCGAGCCGATCGGTGATCTGGTTCTTGAGGGACAACGGAGAAAGCCCGAGCTTCGCCATGATCGGCATCGTCATCCCCTCGGCCTGACCCAAGAGAACCAGTGCCAGATGATCCGGGGTGACCTCAGGATTGGAGCGCTCCTTGGCGAGGTCTACGGCCGCCGTCACACCCTCCTGGGTCTTCTGTGTCCACTTGTTGGTATCCATCGAACTCATAGGAGCGGTTCCCCGTCTTTCGTTCAGTCCATATCCCTGACCGGGAAGCGGTATCCGAAAGGAACCATCGCCTGGCGCAGCGGCACCAGATCCCGCCGGTACTGGCGATGGGCGTCCATGACCCTCTCCTCGGCCACCGCGCGAACTCGCCTGAGCTCCTCGCGCAGCTCCTCTATCTCCTTCTCGAGCTCCAGGACGCGCTTCACGCCTTCTAGATTCAGGCCCGCGTCGGTGAGCTCCGCAATACGCCTTAGCCTCGCGATGTCGGTCTCGCTGTAGCGCCTGCTGCCACCACTGGTGCGCTGAGGGTCAAGAAGCCCCTTGCGCTCATAGATGCGAAGCGTCTGCGGATGCACGCCCGTAAGCTCGGCGGCGACCGAGATCACGTAGACCGCCTTCATGACGAAGTCGTCGCCACGATCCTTTGCCATCTAGCCCAACACCTCCTTCAAGGCACTTTGCCGGCTTCACGCCTCCATAGCGGGGGCAAGCAGCTTCCCGAGATCCTCCACCGCCTTGCGCTGCTCGGCGGTGAGATGCTTCGGCACATCGATCTCCACGGTCACCAGCAGGTCGCCGGCAGGGTGCTTGCCCTGCGCGGCAACCCCAAACCCCCTGGCCCGCATAACCTGCCCTGAGCGCGTGCCGGCCGGAACCTTCAGAGTCACCTTGGAATGCAGTGTCGGCACCACGATCGTGGTTCCTAGCACCGCCTCGGGGTAGCTCACCCTGGCCGCCGTTGTCAGGTCCCGCCCCTTGCGCCCGAAACGGGGGTCAGGCGAGACTTTCACGACCACATAGAGGTCTCCCGCCGGGCCTCCGTTGCGCCCCGCAGCTCCCTTTTGCTTTATGCGTATGCGCTGCCCGTCCTCGACGCCGGCGGGGATGCGCACGCTGATCTGCCGGTTCTGCACCGTGGTGCCGGTTCCATGACAGGTCGGGCAGGGCGTGTCCACTCGCACCCCACGTCCATGGCAGGCGGGGCAGGGCGACGAAAAAGAGAAGAAGCCCTGGTTCTCGTTCACCGAGCCGGTGCCCTGGCAGCGAGCACACACCTGTGGCGAGGTCCCGGGCGCCGCCCCGGTTCCGTGGCAGGTGGCGCAAGCCGCATCGCCTGCGACGTTGACCGTCGCCGTCACGCCGTCCACGGCGTCGGCAAAACTCAAGCCGAGCGTGGTCTCCAGGTCGGCACCGCGCTGCGGGCCATGGCCGGCCCTGCGCCCGCCTCTGCCGAACATCGTTCCGAATACATCGCCAAGGTCCTCCACGCGGACGTTGAACCCGCCAGGCCCCTCGCCTCGGCTCTGACCCACGAAGGGCCCCTGGGCCCGCACCGAGTCGTATTCGGCTCGCTTCTCTGCATCACCGAGAACCTCGTATGCGGCGGATATCTCCTTGAACTTCTCCTCGGAGCCGGGGTGGGCGTCGGGATGGTACTCCTTGGCCAGCTTCCGGTAGGCTTTTTGGATCTCCTTGTCCGTAGCCGACGAGCTGACGCCAAGGATCTTGTAGTAGTCCTTCTCGTACCACTCGCTGCTAGCGGCCATTCAGGTTCACCCCACTACCTTCACCATCGCCGGCCTAAGAGTCCGCCCCTTGAAGGCGTATCCGGCTCGCATCACTTCGGCGACCATCGGACCGTCCTCTCCGTCCTCGTGCAGCACCGCCTGGTGCAGCTCGGGATCGAAGAGAACCCCGGTGGCGTCGATCCGATTGAGCCCCTCGGCCGCCAGTGCGGCAAAGAGGGGCAAAACCGTCTTGGAAACGAGGTCCTCATCCTCCGTTCCCAACTTGTGCAGGTAGAGGGAGTTGAGGTCGTCAAGATTGGGAAGCAGCCTCTCAAAGACGGAAATCACCTTGCGGTCCTGATTTTCCGCCTCCATCCGCTGCGTGCGCCGGCGGTAATTGTCGAAATCCGCCTTGGTCAGCTGTAGAGCCTTAAGGTACTCGTCCCGCTCGGCGGTCAACACGTCCACCAGCTGCGCCAGAGATAGCTCTTCGACGCCCTCGGCAAGATCGCCTTCGCCATATTCGCCGGCGTCCTCAGCTTCGAGGGCATCCTCCGGCAGCTCGCTGCCAGGTTCAACCTCGGGCTGGTCGTCCATTGCGTTCCTTTCCATGATCAATCACGCGCGCCCCTGCCCCGCACTTCGCCTTGCGTTTCCGTGCGCGGCAGGGGCGGAGACTTACTCCTTGGGTTCGTCGACGATCTCGGCGTCGACAACCTCGTCGTCACCTGAGGACGAGGTTGCGGAGCCGCCGGCGGCGGCCGATGCGTTCTTCGAGGCCTCTTCGTAGAGCCTCTGAGTGAACTCCTGCGAGGCGCGCATGAGGGCGTCGGTGGCTGACTTGATCTCGTTCACGTCGGAGCCCGCCAGCGCCTTACGCAGATCAGTGAGGGCCGCATCGACCTTCTCCCGCTCCTCGCCGGAGAGCTTTTCACCCTGCTCAGCCAGCAGCTTGTCGGTCTGATACACCAGGGTGTCGCCGTTGTTGCGAACCTCGGCCTCCTCGCGGCGGCGCTTGTCGTCGGCGGCGTGGGCCTCGGCGTCCTTCACCATGCGGTCGATGTCATCCTTGGAGAGGGAGGACTGCCCGGTAATGGTGATCGACTGCTCCTGGCCGGTCGCCCGGTCCTTGGCGGAGACGTGCACGATTCCGTTGGCGTCGATGTCGAAGGTCACCTCGATCTGAGGGATGCCTCGCGGAGCCGGCGGTAACCCGACCAGCTGGAACTTACCCAGAGTCTTGTTGTACATCGCCATTTCACGCTCGCCCTGCAGAACGTGGATCTCCACCGAGGGCTGGTTATCGTCAGCGGTGGTGAAGACCTCGGTCCGCTTGGTAGGGATGGTCGTATTGCGCTCGATGAGCTTGGTCATGACGCCACCCTTGGTCTCGATGCCGAGGCTCAACGGGGTCACGTCCAGAAGGAGAACATCCTTGACTTCGCCCTTCAACACGCCCGCCTGAATGGCGGCGCCTACGGCAACGACCTCATCGGGGTTGACTCCCTTGTGCGGCTCTCGTCCGGTGAGGGAGATGATCAGATCCTGGATGGCGGGCATACGCGTCGAGCCACCGACCATCACAACGTGGTCTATCTGCTCCTTGGAGAGGCCCGCATCACGGATGGCCTGCTCGAACGGACCCTTGCAAGCATCGGCCAGGTCGGCGGTCAGCTCCTGGAACTTGGCGCGCGTCAGCTTGACATCGAGGTGCTTTGGCCCCTCGGCGTTGGCGGTGATGAAGGGGAGGTTGATGGTGGTCTCCTGGACCGCCGAAAGCTCGATCTTGGCCTTCTCGGCTGCCTCCTTGAGACGCTGCATGGCCATCTTGTCGCCGGAAAGGTCGATCCCCTCGGTGTCCTTGAACGACTTCACCAGCCAGTCGATTACGCGCTGGTCCCAGTCGTCACCACCAAGGTGGGTATTGCCCGAGGTCGACTTGACCTCGAAGACACCATCCCCGATCTCCAGGATGGAGACGTCGAAGGTTCCACCGCCCAGGTCGAAGACGAGGACCGTCTGCTCCTGGGAGTCCTTGTCGAGCCCGTAGGCCAGCGCGGCCGCGGTGGGCTCGTTGATGATGCGCAACACCTCGAGACCTGCGATCTGTCCCGCTTCCTTGGTCGCGGTGCGCTGAGCGTCATCGAAGTACGCGGGCACAGTGATGACGGCCTGGGTGACGGTGTCGCCCAGGTAGCTTTCCGCATCCCTCTTGAGCTTGGCTAGAATACGGGCCGAGATCTCCTGGGGGGTGTAGGCCTTCCCATCGATGTCCGTCGTCCAGTTGGTGCCCATATGGCGCTTGACAGAGCGGATGGTGCGCTCGGGATTGGTTATGGCCTGGCGCTTGGCAACTTCGCCAACCAGGACCTCACCGGCCTTGGAGAACGCCACCACCGATGGCGTGGTCCTCCCGCCCTCGGCATTGGGGATGACGACTGGATCGCCACCCTCGAGAACGCTGACTACCGAGTTGGTGGTCCCCAGGTCGATTCCGACGGCCTTAGGCATAGGTTCAAACCTCCTACTGAAACTTGCTTACAATTATATGTGCAACAAAGTTGAGTCTATTCCTATCAACTTTGAAAAACGCCGCTTTTTCGCTCCAGCTTTGGCGGTTGGCGCGCCGGAGGGGCTACGGTTCAAGGGTTATGGGACAGTTGATACTGCTGCGCCACGGTCAGAGCGCTTGGAACCTGGAGAACCGCTTCACCGGCTGGATTGACGTAGACCTCTCGGAACAGGGGGTTGAGGAGGCGATCAAGGCCGGCCAGATAATGGCCTCGGAGGGCCTCACCCCCGACTTGGTGCACACCTCCGTGTTGGACAGGGCGATCCGCACCACGGAACTCGCGCTCAGAGAAATGGGGCGCACCTGGTTGCCCGTCCAGCGACATTGGCGCCTGAACGAGCGCCACTATGGCGCTCTGCAGGGGCTCAACAAGGACGAGATGCGCAAGAAGTACTCGGACGAACAGGTGCACCTGTGGCGGCGCTCCTACGACGTCCGTCCGCCCGCCCTTGACCGGTCCGACCCAACCCACTCAGTTCACGACCCGCGATACGCGGACGTTCCTCCCGAGCTGGTCCCCGACGCCGAGTGCCTCGCCGATGTCCGGGCCCGCATGCTCCCCTACTACTACGACGTCATGGTCCCACAGCTGCGCGCGGGTATGTCGCTCCTCGTCTCCGCACACGGGAACTCGATCAGGGCGCTCATCATGTACCTCGAGACCATCTCGGAAGAGGAGATCCCCTCGCTGGAGATCCCCAACGGGGTACCCATCGTCTACGAAGTCGACGAAAGGCTCTCTGCAACGCGCACCCATTGGCTGGGCTGACAGAGCTACTCCTCCAGAACCAGGTGCTCGGCTAGGGCCAAGGATGCTCCGGTTCCCAGCAGTACCGCGACCAAAGCGATCACGAACACCGCGTCGATGTTGATAGCGCCGGCCTGCAGTGCCGCGACCGCTATCACGAAGGTGATCTCGGCCCGCGGAGCGAGCATCACCCCCACGCCCAGGAAGCCGTGCGCACCATACCCGACGCGCGCTGCCACCACCTTGGCAAGCAGCGCGGCGACTGCCGCCACCACAGCCACCGGTATGGCGCTGCCCAGGTTTGCGGGGTAGGAGCCGGCGATGGCTCCCAGAGCCACGAAGAAGAGCGGCAGCAGGATGAAACCCCCCTTCTCGACCCACTCCGTGAGTTTGCCTTCTTTCAGGGCATGAGAGAGTCCGGCTGCCAGTGCAAACGAGGTCACGATGGGTGATGCACCGATCACCTGGGCGATTATCGCCGCTAGGGCGATCGCCCCCCAGGCCACCAGTTGGCTATTGCGCCCAAAGGAGCGGCTGGGGCCGCGCGACATCATCAGGTAGGCCACGGCGGCGGCAATTATCGCCACAAGATCGCCCAGAACGCCTACCGCCTCGCCCAGCCCGCCATTGGCCAGTGCCACCTGAATCGCCGCGAGGCCGGCCAAGCCGAGGATGTCGTCAAGCACGGCGGTGACAAAGAAGGTCCTCGCCTGCCGGGTATGGTTCGCCGCCCGCTCGACGAGCACCCGGCTCGCCACACCGGCAGAGGAGGGCGCGAGCGCGAGCGCGATCACCAGGGCCGCCTCGGTGCCCCACGCAAAGGTGGCAAAGACCGATCCGATGAGGGCAACCGACAGAGCCACGCCCGTAAAGGCGATAAGCCCGGCGCGACGGAGCAAAGGCCCCGACCCGACACCAAGCGAGTGTGTCCCACCGGCCGCAATGATGGCCACCACGCCGGCCTCGCCCACCAAGTAGGCCGGCGAACCGACCGGTGTACCCGCCAGGTGCAGCCGGGCCAATGCAAAACCCAGTGCAAGCTCCAGTGCCATGGCGGGGAAGGGGATGAAGCGCCCGAACCAGGAGGACATGAGCTTGGCAATCAGCCAAGCCCCCACGACCCCTCCCACCAGGAGCTCCACATCGCCAATGCCCAGGTTCACCCTGTTCAGGCTAGCAAACACGCCAAAGGCGCTCCCGAACCGCCGGGGGCTCCCAGTGGAAACGAAATGGCGCCAAAAGACAGTACAATCAAATGACTATGCCAAGACGCGTCATCATCGCCCTTGCCATGGCCAGCGCGGTCGGGCTGGCCGGTTGCGGAACCCACAGCTCCACGCTGCCCCCGGAAGGCGGCAGCCTCGGTGCGAAGCCGGGCGTAGGAGCGGGAGGCACCAACGCCCCCGCGTTGAACGGCTCCAGCCAGACGAACGTCAATGCTTACGACGGTGCCGGTTTCGCAGCGCCGTCCTTCCCACCGACGACCATCGCGGGATACCGGAACGGCCTTCCCACGGCGCCGGCAACCATCAAAGTCGAGGAGTCGCCCGACGGTCCGGTCCTGGCTTCGCCACAGGGCAAGACGCTCTATATGCGCCTTGGTGACACGCCCACGCATTCCGGTTGCTTCGCCACCTGCCTGCTGGCTTTCCCGCCGATGCTCACCAACGGCGCACCGCAGGCCTCCGGAGGAATCCTGGCCGGCTATCTGGGTGTCCTCACCTCCGCCGACAGTGGCGAGCAGATCTCCTACGCCGGTCATCCGCTGTACACCTATTCGGGAGACAAGATCCCCGGGCAGATAAGTGCGGAAGGCGCAGGCGGCATCTGGTTCGCGGTGACTCCGGGGGGAACGCCGCTGAGGCCACCGGCAAAGAGCGCCTCCGGCAGCGCTGGTTAGCAGCCGTTTGGCCCTCCGCCGTGGGCCGCAGCCGATAGGTTGTTCTCATGGCCAAGAGTGACACCACCCCATCCAAGATGGACCACCTCCGCACCATCTGGCTTTTCTCCGGGTGCTCCAAGCGCGAACTTGCCCTGCTGGAGCGCGCCTGCGACGAAGCCAGCGCTCCTGCGGGAGCCGTCATCTGCGAAGAGGGGCACGCGGGACGGGAGCTCTATCTGATTGTCGCGGGCGAAGCCAAGGTGGAAAAGGGTGGCCACGAGGTGGCGCGCCTCGGCCCTGGCAGCCACTTCGGAGAGCTTTCACTTCTCGATCAGCAGCCGAGATCCGCGAGCGTGATAGCGATCACTCCCATGGAGGTACTGGTCCTTCCGGCCCGCGAATTCGCCTCAGTGCTGGAAGAGATACCCTCGATGGCGATCCGCCTTCTCGAGACAATGTCGCTGCGGCTGCGTGAAGCCGACGAGCGTGCCTACGGATAACCCGGCCAGCGAGCGGATGGAACTGGGCGGCGGCTTCTACCTGCGCGAACCCTTGGAAGTGGATGCCGAGGAGGTGGGCCGAGCGGTTGCCGAGAGCCTTCAATATTTGCTGCCTTGGATGCCTTGGGCGGCGCAAGAGCCGATGAGCGTCCAAGACAGGCGCAGGCTGATCGCCGAGTGGCGCGAGGATTCCCGCCTTGGCCGCAACTACAACTTCGTGATATTCCACGGCGCCCGCGCACTGGGGGTGCAGGGGCTGCATCGGCGTATAGGCCCGGGCGGACTCGAGTTGGGCTACTGGATTCACCCCGACTTCGCAGGCAGGGGGGTCTCCGGCCATGCGGCGATAGCGCTGACCGCCTGGGCCTTGTCCGAAGGGGATGCCGAGTACGTGGAGATCCACCACGATACGGCCAACCTTACCAGCCAGTCGGTGGCGCGCAAGGCGGGTTACCAGCTGCTCCTGCAGCAGGCATCGCCCATCGACGCCCCCGGCGAGACCGGCACGGAGCTCGTCTGGGAAGCGAGAAGGGGCCGCTGGAAGCGGCCCCAACTGAGAGAGCTTTGACGCACGCGCGCGGGATCAAGTCCGCGCGCCCTTGCGCTTACTCCTGGAGCGAGCGCTCCAGAACCTGGGAGATGTCGAGGACCTGCACGGTCTCCTTGGCCTCCCCGCTCGCCTGCTTGGCCTTCACCCCGTCGTCGAGCATGATCATGCAGTAGGGGCAGGCAGTGGAGACCATGTCGGGATCGAGCTCGAGGGCCTGGGCAACTCTGGCCTCGTTGATGCGAGTGCCGATGTTCTCCTCCAGCCACATCCTCGCGCCGCCGGCGCCACAGCAGAAGGAGCGCTCCTTGGTCCTCTCCATCTCCACCTGCACCATTCCCGGCACGGCGTCGATGACGGAGCGAGGCTCGTCGTAGATGCCATTGTGTCGGCCCAGGTAGCAGGAGTCGTGGAAGGTGATCTTGGCCTGGCTCTCCTTTGACGGCACCAGCGCGCGATTCTTCACCAGGTCGCTCAGGAGCTGGCTGTGGTGAATCACCTCGAAGTTCCCGCCCAGGGCCGGATACTCGTTGGCAAGCTCGTTGAAGCAATGCGGGCATGAAGCTATGACCTTCTTGGCCCTCACGTCTTTGAGGGTCTCCACGTTCTGCATCGCCTGCATCTGGTAGAGGTACTCGTTACCGAGGCGTCGAGCCGGGTCACCGGTGCAGGATTCACGAGGGCCGAGCACCGCAAACTTGACGCCCGCCTTGTTGAGCAGCCGCGCGGTCGACTGGGTCACCTTGCGTGCCCGCTCATCCAGCGCGCCCGCACAGCCAACCCAGAAGAGATACTCGACATCCTCGGGAAGTTCACCGGTCGCCACTGGAACCTCGAAGCCGAGACCCTCGGTCCAGTCCAGGCGGTGTGAGGTGCCCAGTCCCCAGGGATCACCCTGGTTCTCGATATTGCGCAGCATGGTGCCCGCCTCAGAGGGGAACTCCGATTCCATGAGAACCTGGTAACGCCGCATGTCGACGATGGTGTCCACGTGCTCGATATCCACTGGGCACGCCTCGACACAGGCGCCACATGTGGTGCAGGCCCAGAGCACGTCCGGGTCGATGACGTTGGGAACCAGCGGCACCGCCTCTACCGCAGTCGCACCTTCGGCTGGCGCCGGAGCGAGCAGTCGATCAGCGGAGTGGAAGAGGTGATCTCGGAGGCTCATGATCAAGAGCTTCGGCGATAGGGGCTTGCCAGTACCCCAAGCCGGGCAGAGCTCCTGGCAGCGGCCGCACTCGGTACAGGTAGCCAGGTCAAGGAGCTGTTTCCAGGTGAAGTCGTCGATCTTGCCGGCGCCAAAGACCGTATCCTCGGTCAGCTGCTCGGGATCCATGTTGGGGGTGCTCCACAGGCCACCAAGCGCCTTGGGCCGCCGAGAGAAGGCAACGTTGAGAGGGGCGGCGAAGATGTGCAGGTGCTTGGAGTACGTCACGAACACCAGGAAGGCCATGAGCACTGCGACGTTGCCGACCAGGAAGACCGAAACCAGGTCCCGGTTGGTGGCCACTCCGAGCGGACGTAGGGCGTTTGCGATCAGATGGCTAGCGAATGCGAAGTCGCTATAAGGGAAGTCGCCTACATTCACCTGCGCGGCTCGATACATGAGCAGGGTGATAACCACGAGGGCGATGCCGCCGAGGGTGATCCACGCGGCATCGGTGTGGGATCCGTAAAAGCGCGAGGACCTCTCTTTGCGCGCCGGCGAGTTCTTGATGCGGATGATGGTGAAGACCACGAGGGCAAGGAGCACAGCCACCGAGAAGAAGTCCTCGAGAAAGCCGAGCCAAGAGTCGTGCCCTATAAGAGGAATGGCGAAGCTGGACTGGAAGAGCGAGCCGTAGGCCTCGATGATGGTGAAGAGGAGGATCGTGAACCCCCAGAAGGTAAAGAAGTGCGCCACGCCCGGCACCGTCTTCTTCAGGAGTTTCCGTTGACCCAGAACTTCCACGATCTCTGCTTGGACGCGCTCCCATGCACCTTCGGTCCTACCAGGGGCCGGCTTGCCAGAACTGACGAGCCGATACAGGAAGAAGAGTCTCCTGCCGGCGATGGCAAGGCCAACCACAGTCAACAAGAGTCCGAGTACCAGAACCAAGCCCGCCTCCATCCGTGCCCCACGCGCAGGCGCCCCCACAGGGGCGCCACGTCGCGACCTTCAATCCTTTTCTAGCCCCGCCGCCACGGCTATGCCGGGCTATGGGCCATTCAGGTTATCCGAATGCTACTGAACAGTCGCTTACTTATGCCAATTCTGGCGACGATTGCTCACTCGGCAAAATTCTTGAAGCTCCGCGATGGAGTTGGCCCGTGTTGCCGCTGGTACTTCGAGCCGAGTTCAGGGCTGCCGTACGGGACAGCAGCAGGAGTCGTCATCTTCAGGAAGCTGATCTGACCAATCTTCATCCCTGGATAGACGGTGATTGGCAGGTTGGCAACGTTAGAAAGTTCAAGCGTCAGGTGCCCTTCGAAGCCCGCGTCGACAAACCCAGCCGTGGAATGGATGAGCAGACCTAGGCGCCCGAGGCTTGACTTGCCCTCCAAGCGTCCCACGAGATCGAGCGGGATCCCCACCCACTCCAGTGTCGACCCCAGAACAAACTCGCCGGGATGCAAGATAAAGACGCCGTCCTCGCCGACGTCGATCTCCTCGGTCAGGTCCTCCTGCGGCTTGCGCACATCGATCACTTCGGCGGTGTGGTTGCGAAAGATCCGGAAAAGGCGGTCGATCCTGAGATCCACCGAGGACGGCTGCACAGCCCGCTCACCTAGCGGCTCGATTACGATGCGCCCCGCGGCGAGCTCCTCGCGGATCGTGACGTCAGATAGGATCATGCTGTTCAAAACTAGCGGAGCGGACACCCCTGCCTCGCACGCGACGACGTGCAGACAGTCCCCTCCCCCGGCTACGATGTCTTACCACGCGGGCGTAGTTCAGCGGCAGAACATCAGCTTCCCAAGCTGAGAACGCGGGTTCGATTCCCGTCGCCCGCTCTCGGGTTACACACAAGACTGACGAGGTCACACCTACAAAAGTGCATCACCAGGATGCACAATCGGTGTGACCGTCGTGTTTGACCCGACTTCGGCACCGCTGTCGCCGCCTCGCGCGAGGTCCAGCCGGCGTCACGGGGGCATTCCAGGTGATTCATCGTCGACCTCGGGCCGCTCCTCATTGCCGGAGCCGTCGACCGCGCCGGGATGTCCTCCTTGGCCATCGCCAGCTTCGCACCG
>JAJYNL010000043.1 GCA_021786375.1 Actinomycetes bacterium | reverse complement strand
CCGGGCTTGAGCGGGGCCTCGTGCATGACGGAGCTCTGGCCAAGCGCTATGGGCAGTGGCTGGCCGAGTGCGCCTGGACTGGCAGTGACCCTGCCGGCCGGAAGCATTTGACAACCATAGGAGCATCACAGAGGGCGACGAGGAATACGAAGAACAACTTGGCGCGGTTATGGGCGTGTTTGGCCCGCGCGAACAGCGATAGGGGCTCGAGATGGGTCACTTGACCGTAATTGTTGACTTCAATAGCAGAGATAGCGCAGGTCGCGTACCTGGCGTGCTCAACGAGGGCTGCTCTGCACGTGAGGGTGAGACCGTCGTCATGGTGGACCCGGATGCTGACGTTAGGTGTCTGGCGAGGATCAAGAAACTGAACGGTCGCATTATGTCTCTTGTCGCGGAGGATCAGCCGGGACTGATACCTCTGCGGATAGAAGCGCATGGACTCAGTCTCCTTCAGGGCGAAGGTGGGCTTGCCACCTTCGCCCTCGTGTCCTTGTCGGCCGTACCTGATATTCAGGGCGGTTCTGAAACTTCAGCCGCGGTGCCTGCGTAGTAACAGGCATGGATTGCGCCCTGATTCTTGCTGACCACGCTGAGGTCGCAGACAGCAAGCTTTTCATCAATTGTGGAGGTTGGACCTGGATCGGACCCCAGGTTGGGCCGATCGCGCTCGGCCTGATCTTCGACGTTGACCGGAATGAGGCGAATATGCGGCACTCCATTTCCATCTACTTGGTCGATGAGGACGGACAGCCAGTAATTGTCTCGCCGATTAATCAAGCCCTTCATGTCTCGATGGACTTTGAGGTCGGTCGACCTCCTGGTTCAATTGCTGGAATGCCACTCACCAGCTCGATGGCCTTCAACGTCGGCCCGCTGCCGCTTGTGCCCGGCAAGCGTTCCAGCTGGGTCGTAGAACTTGCATCGGTTACGCCATCGAAGACACGGCGAAGGCAGTTCGCCGTGCGACCCTCGCCCCCCGTTTCGATCACCGGATAGTCCAGAGCAGCTCGAAACTGACTGGTCGGTCGCGCTCGCGTGCCAGATTGTTGATACCTGTTTTGAGCGACCTGAGGTTCGCTGGCGAGTGTTCGCACGCGGGGTCGACGCCACCACAGCAAGTTCAGCGAAAACCCGATCCCGCTTTGCTCTTACATGGTTGTCCGGTGCGCTCGGCCCCCCCGCGACCTCCGAGAGGCAGCCAGCTATGACAAGGCGGCCGGGGTTGATATGCTGGCCCCCACATTTTGCCCCAACTGCTTGCTGACACCCGTCCCGGCGAAGGCCCAGACGGATTTCAGCCGTGGCCGTAGCTGTATCCGTAGCCACCCGAGTGCCCTCGGGAGCTTCCCTCGCCAGAACCCGCACCGCCGCTCGGCCTATAGGATCCGCGGTTCCGCGCGGCGTAACGCTCCGCCTCGGCGTGCTCCCCCCCCACCTCTGCCAGCAGCTCCGCAGTGGGGATATACCACTCGTTCGGTGCGATCTGTACCGGCTTGGTTATATCAAACAGTTCCCTCCAGCGCTCGGGGCTGACGCGTGCCGGCGTCGACTGGAGCCTGACACCTATCCGCCACAGCTCATGGCGCCTCTCCTCATCCACGCACCAGGCGCCCTCGGCATTCTTGTAGTAGAAGCCGCGCACGTACTCGCGCACCCCACCCGCAGCCGTGGCCCCACTCTTGGTCGGCGATGGCGGCTGGACGCTCTCCTCGGGCGAAGTGACGCTCGTGCTATCGCCGCCGATGGCAGCCGCGGGCGCCGGGATGGTGGCTGGGTTGCCCACCGGGGACGACGTATCGTCGAGCAGCCCAGCGGGATCGGCATCGGGCACACTGTCCCAGGTGCCCCAGATCAGATCGGGGCGCCTCTTCTTCTCGGGGGCCTGGCCGGCTGAGTCGGGCTTTGCGTGAGGGGGCAGGTCACCCGAGGGTGAGTTCGGCGCGGGATCTTGATTGCCCCTGCGATCACGCTCCGGGCTCGTCTGTGCGGATATGGCGCCAAACTCGGTTTTCCAATCTGGCGCAGCTTCGAGCACATGGGCCGCAGCGTGGCACAATGCCGCTTCGCCGGCCGCAGCTGCGGTCTCCCCAAGCGCCTCGGCGAAGTCCGTGAATCCGCCCGCATCGCCACCGTCCTGACCGACGGCGCGGCGCACGCTCGCCGCCAGAGTCGCGTCCGTCTTGGCCATCTCGGCTACGGTCTGGGCTATTCCCTCGCGAGCGAGAAATCCGGATACGAGGAGGGCGGCGGCTTCATCGCCATCGGCCAGGGCGACGAAGATCGGAGCTTGCTTCCCCCTGGTCGCTGCCGAGTAAAGCCATTCGCGGGTCTCCAAGCCGCTGAGTACCACCACCGCACGTTCCCAAGTCTGCCCTTGGGCAGAATCGCCGGTCTGCACCCCTCCGAGTGCCAGAGCCTCGCGGGCAACTTCGCGGCTGACGGTGATGTTCTTGCCGCCGATCCTGACGACAACGATTTCTTGACCCACCTGGATGATCCGGCCGCGCTCCCCGTTGGTGAGCCGCGCGGATCCCAAAACCTCGCCTTGGGAAACCTTGCCTGCGACGTTCTTGCGCACCACTATCTGGTCGCCTGCCCAGCCTGCGATGCCGTCTCTCAGCATTGCGACATTCGGCTTTCCGGTTTTCCAGGAGATCGGCATCTCGGGCCGCACCAGGGCTTCGGCGACCTGGCAGCGCAGATCGTTGGACTGCACCACGATTTCGGCACCGGGCGAGCTTTGCGCAATCGCCGCGATCTCTATGGCGCTGTCGGCAACTCTGACGTCAATACGCCCGAGCACCGCCTCGGGATCCAAGTCCCCGACGGCGACTGCGCGCAGTTGGTCATGGATGTCCTGCCAGGCTGCGGTCCTGAAGGACTCCTCCAGGCTCGGCATTCCGTGCCGGCGGGCAAGGTCCATGACGATGCGTGCATCGGTTGATCCGTCGATGGGCTGGATCTGATGGGCATCCCCGAGTGCCTTGACGTGCACACCCGATTCCGCCAAGCCGAGGATCATATCCACATCCGCAGCATCAAGCAGGCCCCATTCATCCACCACAACTACATCGCCGGGCAATGGCGTGTTCCAGCTCCGCAGCGCGATCCTTTGTCTCAGCGCTGCGGTGGAGATTGAATTTTCTTCCCCGGCGCCAGCGGCTAAGCCGGTCTGTGTCGCGGTGAGGCGGTTCCGCGCCGTCGCCTAGACCGTCACGCCCTTGGCACTCCACTTGGGCTTGGCATCTGCCAAAGCCGAGCTCTTGCCGCCGCCGGCAACCCCCGAGATCACCACAAGGGCCGTGCCCTCGGTATCGCCGAGCAGCTCGTCAATCGTGGCATCGGACTTAACCCCTGCAAGGAGCTTCGTTGCCCGGGCTGCCACCAACTGCTCGCGCTCGAGCTGGGAGCGCAGCACCCAGTGCTTGTCCCCGACCAGAACTCGGGGATCGGCTGCGACTTCAGCCAGCAAAGCCGGCCTCGCCGCGTTGTCGGCAAAACGGGCGCACAGCGCTTCGACGACTTCTGGCTTGGGGGCGTAGGAGAGGGTTGCCATCAATGCTATGACCATGGTCGCGTCGCCATAATGCGGCTCGACCTTTGACGCAGCACGCGCCCGGCCGGACAAGCCTTCCCGTTCGCTCCTGCTGATCCCGTACTTGTTCGCCAGCCATGCCCCGACGACCCTGGCCCTCTCGGCATCGGCCATTGCCGCATCGAGCGCGTGCTCAATTGCCTCGGCGCGCATCTCTTGGCCTCGGGCGGCCCGGATGCTCGCTACGAGACTTCGCGACAGACCCCTGTCCTCTTTTCCCTCGGCGATCTGGCGCCAGTGGTGCCAAGCCTGTGCGTCGGAGATCGGAGTGCCCTCGGCCGCGAAATAGCTCTGGATTGCCGCAACGGCGTTGCGTCCGGTGGACGCCCTTTCTACCACCTCAGGATCCACCCCAAGGAGTTCCCCGTCGAGTCCGAACCTGAGCGCCATCTTCGCGGCTTCGTTCATCAGCACACGCCTGGCGGCAGCATCGGCGAGCTTGGCGGTTTGGCGCAGCAGCTTCTTTCCGTCGATCTGTCCGATCCTTCCGTCGATGGTTTCCGCCGTCGAGGAAAAAATAAGATGGTTGTGCAGATGAGGGTCGCCCCCCGCCGAGATCGAGTGGCCGACCCAGTACCCCTTTAGCCCCTTGACAGGAACGAGTTCTCGCACGTTCCCGCTCCCGACCCGGACCTCCGCGCCGCTCTCCAGAGCGTCCATGTACGCCGCGGCCATCAGCGGGCGCACGGTCGAGAACCACTCGCGAAGTTCCGGGTCTGAAGCGACCACCAGTGATAGCCCCTTGGGTACGTGCATGACGCAGCTCCACGCGTAGACCCGGGTTTGTTTGCGCGCCCCTCTGGCAAATTCGATTGCAACTGCCGCGGGGTCGAGGGGGTCGAGACCATCGCCCGGCTCGCCTCGCCAACCCTTGCCAATCCAGTGAGGGGTTCTGGCTTCACCGCCAAGGATTTCGGCCAGGTAGCCCACCTTGCGACTCCCCAGGCCTACCCCCGCCGTCTTGGGCTCCTCGTCGAAGAGCACATGGTTTATGATGCCCATGGTGTCTTTGACGGGAGAGCACGTCTGCAAGCTCTGTCCGCTCATGGCGATACATATGCACCGAACGCGTGCCTTCTCGAAGAGAAGGCATATGTGCCCGAGAATTCGCCAGAATCAGCGAGCGCTCCTCGCCCACGTCCACTACCGAAGGGCCGAGCTCAACCTGATCAACGGCCAGGGTATGATCGGCCACCGCCTACGCTGCGCGGCCACCGCCTCTCCCGCCATGTCCTCTGTCGTACGATGGCTGCAAAATGGTGCCAGCAAACGACCCGGACGGTAGCCTCAAGTAGCCACGGGCGCCATGGCTGGCCACGACAGCGACGTGACAACCGCCGAGAACTACCGACGCTTCGCGCGCTTGGAGGCCGCCGGACGCTCCCCGGCCTATGAGCGTCTCGCCGAGGCCGTAGCCGGCGACGAGAAGATGCTTGAGTTCCTGGCCCGGCTGCCGCCCGCCAAGCGCCAGCCGAACCTGCTCTTCGCTGCGGCACGCCATCTCCTCGGACAGCCGGCCGGCCCTGACTCCCTCGGGCACCTTGTAGGAGGGCGAGGCGACGAGTTGGCGGCGGTCATGTTGCAGCGGCGGACCCACACCAACGAGCCGGCGCGCTGCGCCGTGCTGCTGCCAGCTCTGGCCCTCCTTCCAGCGCCGCTGGCTCTTTATCGAGGGTGGGCCGCCGCTGCCGGGCTCACCCTCCTCGTCGACTTCTACAGCTACGACTACGGCGGCCAGAAGCTCACCGGTCTCGACCCCGACGCGCCGGTGATGTCGTGTCGAGCGATCGGAGCGGTTCCCGTCCCCGGCGCCGCTCCCGAGGTGGCATGGCGGGCTGGACTCGGCCTGAACCCGCTCGATCCGAGCGACCCGGACGACGTCGAGTGGCTGTCGTGCCTGCTCTGGCCGGGCGAGGAAGGGCGCGCCGAGCGACTCGCCGCTGCGGCAGCGACCGCTCGCCGCCACCGTGTGGATGTCCATCGCGGTGGCCTGCTCTACGACCTGGACGATCTCGCCGCCTTGCCCACCAAGCAACAGGGAGCCGTTCTCTGTCGCTACGTGGCCGGCCTTCCCTATGCCGCAGTCGGGAAACTCCTCAACTCGAGCCAAGCCCCGGTGCGACGAGCCGCTGCCGACGG
>JAJYNL010000054.1 GCA_021786375.1 Actinomycetes bacterium | reverse complement strand
AGACCGCCGCCGCTCCAGGCCCACATCCTCGATCTACTCGGCGTCGATCCACGAAGACCTCGCTGAAGAGTCGCAGGTCAAGAGTCGGGAGACATCGCACCTGCATGTGCTGAAAGCCCGGCTAGCGGAGGCGCGGCCGGGACGCAGGCAAAACCGCGGCAGAGCGCGTGAGCGCTGCTGCGGCCCTGCCAGGCGCCTTCCTGTGTGGCCGCTCCTGCGGGCACATAACTCCGGGCGGATCCCGGGAACAAGTGAGTGCTGCCGTTCGCACGCGAGGCGGGCGGAAAACCAAGAACAAATTCCGCCAGAGTTCAGACAAACGCCGACTTGCGGTCAGCTTCCGGTCATTCCGGGTGAATAGAAGTTGTAACCGGTACATCTGATTCGGCAAAGGCTGCGGCCGGTGCAATGGAAGGTCCAGGACGGGAGTTGGGATGACCGCAATCGAACTCGAAGGGCTCTCCAAGAGCTACGGAAACACGCGATCGCCGGCTCTGGACGGCGTCGACCTCAGTATCCACGACGGCGAGTTCGTGGTACTTCTCGGGCCTTCCGGCTGTGGCAAGTCGACGACGCTGCGGATGATCGCCGGACTCGAACAGCCCAGTTCGGGCGTCATACGCTTCGACGGGCAGGTGGTGAATGACCTGCCTGGGCGCGAACGCCGAGTAGGCATGGTCTTCCAGAACTACGCGCTCTATCCCCACATGACCGTCGAGGAGAACCTGTCCTTCGGCTTGCGATCGCGTGGCGAGACCAAGGCCAAGACCGCCGAGAGGGTGGCCGAGGTCCTCGCGATGCTCGGGCTCGGGCAGCAGGGGAAGCGCCGCCCACGCGAACTCTCCGGAGGGCAGCGCCAGCGCGTCGCTCTCGGACGTGCCCTGGTGGGCAGGCCGTCCGTCTTCCTGATGGACGAGCCACTCTCGAATCTCGATGCGAACCTGCGCGAGCAGATGCGCATGGAGATCGCCAGGCTGCACTCAGAGCATGGAATCACCACCGTCTACGTCACCCACGATCAAGTGGAGGCGCTCACCCTTGCCGACCGGATCGTGGTGATGGACAGCGGGAAAGTCCGCCAGGTGGCCACTCCCCGCGAGCTCTACCTCGGCCCCAGCGACACCTTCGTGGCTCGCTTCATCGGCTCCCCCGGCATGAACCTCCTGCGCGTCCCCTTGGGGATGCTGGAAGGTCCGGAACACGCGGCCTCTCCCGTCACCGTCCCGGCCGGCCTCGTGCCTCGCCTGCGCGGATGTGGAGGGGGCGAAGCGGTGATAGGCGTGCGCCCGGAAAATCTGCACTTGGACGACTCCTCCAACGGGGTTGGCTTGAACTGCCGGGTCGCCCTGGTGGAGCAGCTGGGAACCCATCTCCAGGTTCACCTGACCCTGGGGGCCCCGCTGGAGGATATGGCGCTGGTTGCCAAGGTTCCCGTCGGCCGCGACCTGCGCCGCGGCGAGATCGTCACCCTGTCTTTCCGGGAGTCCGATATCCACCTCTTCGACACCACGACCGGCCTGAGGCTCGCCGAACGACCACATGAAGCCGCGGACCGCTCCTTCGCCCTGGCGGGCCGAGGGGGTGCGGCAAGCCCGAAGCAGATGGGGGAGGTCGGAGAGGCATGCTGACGCAGCCCACCGCCGAAACCGCGGGGATCGGCGCCGACGACGCCGGAATTTCACGTCCCTCCGGTCAGCGGGCCAGCTCGACAAGTACTCGCCGGCGCCGTCTGAAAAACCGCCTGGTCGGCTACGGACTGCTCGTTCCGGCCGGCTCCGTCTTCGTCCTGTTCTTCTATCTGCCGGCGCTCTACCTCTTCTACCTGGCCTTCTATCACTGGAGCGTGCTCTCGCCCATCGCGCATTTCGTCGGAATCAAGAACTTCGTCACCTTGGTTCACCAACCCCTTTTCTGGCGGTCCCTCGAGAATTCCGCCTATTACACGGTCGTTATGATTCCGGCCACCACCTTCCTGGCGCTCGGCATCGCGATGCTGCTCCGTGACGGCCTGGCGGCACGCAGGGGAGGCATGTGGCGAGCCGCCGTCTTCCTGCCGCACGTGACTCCGGTAGTGGCGACCTCGATCATCTGGGTCTGGATCTTCAATCCCCACTTCGGGCTGGCGAACGCCATCCTCGGCTTTCTCCACCTGCCCCAGCTGGGATGGCTGGAGAGCACGAGCTGGGCGCTGCCAGCGGTGATGATCGACTCCCTCTGGCACTCTCTGGGCCTGTACGTGATCATCTTCCTCGCCGGCCTCTCCCGCGTGCCGCGGGAGCTGATCGAGGTCGCCTCCCTGGAAGGCGCGGGAGGGGCGAGGATCTTCAGGCGCATCATTTGGCCGCTCATCTCGCCAACCACCTTCTTCGTCGTTGTGCTGGCTTCGGTCAACACCTGGCAGGCATTCTCCCAGATCTACACCATGACCGGCGGGTCTCACGGCGGGGCGGGGGGCCCGGCGTTCGCGACCACCACCGACGCGCTCCTGGTCTTCCAAACCGCTTTCACATACTTCCACTTCTCCCTCGCGGCGGCGATGAGCCTCGTGTTGTTCCTGATCATCCTGACCCTGACGATCGTGCAGAAGTGGATCTCCGATCGCATCGTCTTCTACCGATGAGGTGGCTCCCAATGCCCATTGCCAGCTGGTTCAGAAAGCTCGCGATTGCCGCGGTTGCGACGGCGTTCGCCTTCCCGCTCTACTGGGTGGTGGTCACCGCCTTCAACAGCCACGGTGGGGTCTTCTCGATTCCTCCCCGCTTCGTCCCGGCCATGCACACCGGCGCCTTCGTCTACGTGCTCACCCATACCCATTGGCTGCACTATCTCCTCAACACCGTGTTCATTGCGGGCGCCACGGTGGTCTTGGTGGTCGCCACCTCGGCCATGGCGGGATACGCGCTGGCCGAGCTCAATCTTCGGGGCTCAGGAGTCTTCGTCCTGCTGGCGCTCGGCGTCATGATGCTGCCGACGCAGGCGCTGCTAATCCCGCAGTACGCGCTGGCACTCCACCTGCATCTCCTGAACGGCTACGCCATCCAGATCCTCCCCTTCGCAGCCTCCACCTTCGGGGTCTTCCTCTTCCGCCAGTTCTTCAAGAGCCTGCCACGGGAGTATTGGGAGGTTGCCAGGCTCGAAGGGGTAGGACATCTGCGCTACATCTGGCGCGTTGCGCTTCCACTCGCCCGCCCGGCCATGCTGACGGTGATACTGCTCACCTTCATCGGCTCCTGGAACCAGTTCCAATGGCCCCTGATCATGACCACGTCCCATTCGGTCCAGCCGATAGAAGTAGCGCTCAGCCACTACATGCAGACCTTCGAGGCAAACTGGCGAAAGCTCACCTCCGCAGTGGTCATCGCGCTGGCCCCCATCGTCCTCCTGTTCCTCCTGCTTCAACGCCACATAGTGACGGGTGTGGCAGGGCGCGACGGAGGCGTGAATCTCTGAGCACTCAGGGAGGCATCGGCAGGCAAGTGGTGGCATGCCGCCGACAAGCAAGACCACCGGCCGGTACCGGCCCGACAGCCGGCACCGGCCAACCCCTCAAAACTGCGACAGCCTTGAAAGGACAGAAATTGATACTATCCCCTGGATCTAGCTTTCAGAACAGCAACCCTCGCCGTTCCACTCCGGGAGGGGGCAAGGTGGCGCATCGCGTTCGCCGTCCTCGCCTGCCCAAGTCGCTCGGCCTCGTTACCGCGGGCGCACTGGCTCTGAGCGCCTGCGGAAGCGCGGCATCGGCGTCATCCTCCTCACCCGCGCCGGCCAAGCCCATTTCAATCGACCTGTGGGAGTCCCACAACGGCGGGCCGGTGGGCGCGGCTATGAGCGCCCTGGTGGCAAAGTTCAACGCAACCCACACCAACGTCCGGGTGACCCTGGTGGTGACCAAGGCCTCCTCCAAGCTCCCGGCGGCGGTGGCGGCGGGCGATCCACCAGTCCTCGCCGAGATCAGCCACTACGACGGCGTGCTGGTAAAAGGTCTGGCCCTGCAATCCTGGAACCCCTACATCAAGGTCTCCAAGACCTTCGCGCCCGCCAACGTCTTCCCCGCGGTCTGGACCAACGGCGAGGTCAGCGGTGGCCAGCATTACCGGCTGCTTACCGACGCCAAGGTCTCGGAGGTCTTCTACAACCAGTCCATGTTCGCCGCGGCGGGAATCACCACTGCACCCACGACCTGGGCGCAGTTGGCCGCCGATGCCGCCAAGCTGAAGTCGCCTTCGGTCGTTCCCCTGGGCTGGAAGGACTCCTCGGCCCACATCCTCCCCGCCATCCTCTCCAACGGTGGGACGATGCTGAAGGGGTCCAACGCGGTGGGAACCGCCGTGGATTTCAACAATGCAGCCACGCAGGCCACCTTCCAGTACTTCCGCAACCTCTACGTTGCGGGCGATATGGTGTTTGACCATGGCACCACGCTCCGCCAGGACCTGGCGTCCGGTCACATGGCGATGATCGACGGAACCTCGGCCGGGTATCAGAAGGTGCTCGACGCCGTAGCGGGCAAGTTCAAGGTGGGGGCGTTCGTCGAGCCGGCAGGCAGCACCGGGCACGCCGCGAATCTCGTGCAGGGGCTCGGATTCGTGCTGCCCAAGGGACACACCGCGGCCCAGGACCGGGCGGCGTTCACTTTTGTCGACTGGTGGTACCAGCCGGCCCAGCAGGCGTACTGGTCCGAGCACACCGGCTTTGCCCCGCTGACCAAGGCGGGCGCTGCGGCGATTCCACAGAGCTTCCTGGCCGGCCATCCCGGCCTGGCCGCCTCGGTCGTAGCCATGTCATCCCCCTACACCTACGGCCGGCCGGTCAGTGACAGCTACGCCCAGGTACAGGCGGTGCTGGACGCGGCATTCCAACAAGCGGTCACCGGATCCCAGCCGGTAGGCGCCGCCTTGAGCCAGCTGCAGAGCCAGGGAGACTCCTACATGAGCGGCTCGAGCGCCCTCTAGCCGATGGTCAGCACCGCACCCGGAGAAGCCCCGATGACGCAAGCGCCGTCGAGCGACGCACTGGCGCACATCCTCCTAGTGGAGGATGACGTCGAACTTGCCCGGGCCATCGCCGCCGGGCTCGCCAGCGAGTTCTACGAGGTTGCGATCGCCAACGACGGGGAATGCGCCTTGGAGCGCCTCGCGAGCCAGCACTTCGACTTGCTCCTGCTCGACCTGCTGCTTCCCGGCATCTCCGGGCTCGAGGTGTGCCGGCTCGCGCTTGAACACGACAGCTCTTTGACCGTCATGGTGGTGACCGCTCTCAGCGGCGTCAACGACACGGTCAAAGGATTGGAGGCGGGTGCGGACGACTACCTGGTCAAGCCCTTCGGGGTCGCCGAACTCCGCGCCCGCATCCGCGCGGTCCTTCGGCGCGGCGGCCGGGAGGAAAGTCCCGCCTCCGGTGCCGAGGACGCCGAGCCCGAGATGGTGGGAGTGGGATCCTTCGTCTTCGCCGTCTCCCGGGAAGGGGTGGCCTGCGACGGCCGTGGCATTCCACTGCGGCCGCGAGAGGAGGAACTGCTGCGGCTCTTCCTGAAGCGCCCAGGCGTGGTACTCACCCGTGCGACGATCGAGCACCTGCTCACCGGAGCACAGGGGGTTCTTTCCCGTACCACGGTCGACTGGCACATCCATCAGCTGCGCCACCGGCTGGAGAGCGAGATCGGCGACGAGCTGATCGAAAACGTCTACGGGCTGGGTTGGAGAGTGCCTCCGAAGCAGGTCACGCCACAGTGACGATGCGGCTGCGGATGGCTCTAACCATGGGATTGCTCGCCATGGTTCTGGTGGTGGCCATGGGGATCGGTTTCCACGCCTACGTGGGCATGGCGACCAGGGCGACTTTGGAGCGAACCCTGCACTCCCGGATCCAGCGGGTCCAGGCCGCGGTCCGGCAAGGCCTGGTGCCCCTGGCATCCCCTGCGGGCCCCGTCAAGCCGGTCCTGGACCAGTCGATCGTGCAGGTGGTGAACCGCCAGGGCCGGCTGCTATACACCACCGGCACCGCAGGCACGGCCCCGCTCCTGCCACGGCGCGCCTTATCCGGGCTCCAAGGCGCTCATTACGAACAGATCGTGCCGCAAGGGGCGCACAACCCGGTTCTTCTTCTGGCCCAGCCTGTGCCCGGGGCCAGGGGGGAGATCGTCATGGTCGGCGCGTCGACCGACCAGATCCGCGACTCGCTCGCCTTGGTCGACCAGCTCCTATGGGGAGGCGGGGCGCTCGCCGTCCTGCTGGCGGCTCTGGGGGCCGCGTTGGCGGCGGGCGTCGTCCTAAAGCCGGTTGAGCGCATGCGACGGCAGGCGGCAACGCTCAGCCTGGGCGACTCCGATGTCAAGCTTGCCGACCCGGGCACCAAGGACGAGCTGGCACACCTGGCCCACACCCTTAACGACTTCCTCGCGCGCCTGCACGAGGTGGCCGTGGTGCAAAGGGAATTCATCGCCGCCGCCAGCCACGAGCTGCGCACACCTCTCGCGGGAATCCGCGCGGAGCTGGAGACCAGGCCACCGGCAGGGAACCAGCAGGACGAGGCCCTCCTGCGACGGCTCGATCGCAGGGTAACCCACCTCATAACCCTTACCGAAGGCCTGTTGCGCATCGCCGAAGGGCACCGCGGCGACCTGGCGCTGGATCTTTCCCACGCCGATCTCGAGGCGGTCGTCTCCGGCGCGCTCGTGGCCCTGACCCCGCTGGCAAGCGCCCGGAAGGTGGGCCTGGTGCTGAACGCCGAGGTGGTGCCAAGGCTGTGGATGGACAGCGTGCGCATTGCCGAAGTGGTCGAGAACCTGGTGGTCAACGCCATTCATCACGCGCCGGCCGGAAGCGCCGTGGAGGTGGGGATCCGTGCCGAGGGAGAGGCTGTAATTCTGGCCGTTCGGGATCACGGTGAGGGAATCCCTGAGGAGCTGGGGCCGCGCATCTTCGAGCCCTTTGCTCGCGGAACCGGCGAGCACCGCCGCCGGCCGGAGAGCTCCGGCCTAGGACTGAGCCTGGTACTGCTCCTCGTGACCGCGCACAACGGATCGGTGGACATCTCAAACCATCCCGACGGGGGCGCGCTCGCCGAGGTGAGGCTGCCGGCCGCGGGTGGATGGCCGAGCGATCCTCCACCCGTCGGAGCACCGGAAGCATCCGCCCCGGCGGCCACCGGGGCGGAAAACCGGTGGAGCGGCCTCGGCCAAAGCCCCTCGTCCCAATCGGATTCCTCCATACCTTCATCCAGCCCGCGGGCCGCAGCCGCGAAGCCCGCACACTCAACAACACAGGAGCAATCATGAGAGTCGCAGTCCTGGTAAAGGCAGTGCCGAAGATCGAAGAGCTGACCCTCGACGAGAGGGGGCACCTCAGGCGGGACGGTCTCGCCCTGGAGATCAACCCCTACTGCCGGCGGGCGCTTGCCAAAGGCATCGAGATCGCCGAGGAGACCGGCGGGGAATGCGTGGCCATCACCATGGGTCCGCCCACCGCCGTTGCCATTGCCACCGAGGCCGTGGCCGTGGGGGCCGACCGTGCGGTGGTCCTCACCGATCCCTCGCTGCGCGGCTCGGACCTGCTTGCGACGGCGCGCGCACTCGCAGGGGCGCTGGCTTATGCGGGCCGATTCGACCTGGTCCTTTGCGGCAAGGCTTCCGCCGACGCGGAAACAGCCGTCCTGCCCGCTCAAATCGCAGAGATGCTGGAAACAGGCTTCATCGCCGCCGCGCGCGCCATGCGGATCACCCCTGGCGCGATGATCGCCGAAGCCGAGACCGACGACGGCTGGGTCGAGGTCCAAGCAGAGCTGCCGCTGGTGGTCTCGTGCGCGGAGCGCCTGTGCTCGCCGCGTCGCGCCGATCCCGAGGCGCTCGCCGCCGTGGCCAAGGAGAGGGTCGAGATCATCGGCACCGGGGCGCTTCCCCCCGGCAGCTACGGCCTGGAGGGCAGTCCCACCCGCGTGGGCCGGATACGCCATCACCTCCCCTCACGATCATCCGAGGTCTTCCGGGACGGCGTCTCGGCCTGGGCGGCCCGTGCCGCCGAAATCCTCGCAGGCGTTGCAGGCGGTAAGGCCGTCGATCCCCCGCCCGCCCCGGATTCGGCGCCCACTTCGACTCCGGCCGTGCTGGTGGTGGCCGCCCCGCGAATGGATTGGCTGACCCATGAGATGCTGGGCACGGCGGCAATCATGACCCGCTCCCTCTCGGGCCATGTGGTGCTGGCCACCGAGCCCGGCCTCTCCGGACAGGAAGTGTCGAGCCAAGGTGCCGATGCATTGCTCATGGTCGATCACCTGGCCGATCCGCATCGGCTGGCAGCCGCGCTGACGCCCTGGGCGCAGGAGCACCGCCCGACTGCCGTCCTGCTCCCCTCGACCGCCTGGGGACGCGAAGTCGGAGCGCGGCTCTCCGTGAGGCTCGCCTGCGCGCTTGTCTCCGATGTGGCCCTGATCGAAGTGCACGAGGGCTCACCCGCCTACTGGAAGCCGGCTCTCAACTACTCGGAGATGGTCGAGATAGCCTGTGCGACCGAGACGGCGATCGTTACCCTCAGGCCGGGCAGTGGCTCCCGGACCGCACCTCGCTCCTTGTCGAAACTCCCCGAGGAGCACCTTCCCCCGATCTCGGTGCCCTCCCTGGTCAAAACCGTGGCACGAGTCATCGATGACGAACTCGAGCCGTTGGCACGAGCGGAAATCCTGGTCGGCGTAGGGCTGGGCGTCGAACCCGGTGAGTACGCACGGCTCGAGGAGTTCGCGGATCTGATCGGCGCGGAGATGGTCGCCACACGCAAGGTGACCGACCGCCACTGGATGCCGAGGTCCAGGCAGGTGGGGGCGACGGGGAGGTTCGTAGCTCCGCTCGTCTACCTGGCCATCGGAGTCTCGGGCAGGCCGATGCACATGGTTGGCGTGCGCTCCGCCCAGGTCGTCCTGGCAATCAACAGCGATGAATCGGCGCCGATCTTTTCCCAGTGCGACCTGGGCCTGGTGGCAAGATGGCAGGACGCCCTCCCCCTCCTGACCGCCGAACTGCGTGGCCGCGGATTCGGCACCCCGGACCTGTCCGGCAACGGTACCGAGAGTATCGCCTAAGGGGGGCCGCCGGCCCGGTGAGAAGGGTGCCGGCCCGGGGGCCTGCACCCCTGGTGCGCGCCCGGGCTCACGGCGGCTTGCAGGATGCCGCAGGTGCGATCCAGTGCACGGCCAAGCAAGTTCGGCGGCTCCGAGCAGAGTCCCGCTGCCCACGGAGCCGGGAAGCCACTCTCGCTATCCCCTGCGGACCGGAAGCCTTCGATAAAGCGTGGCGCCAAGGTCAGGCCTCCTTTGAGCAAGAAAGCGACGACCGAGCAAGGCATAGACGCCCGGACCGAGGCCACCATCTATGGAGGAGAGCACAACCACCTGGGCCCTGGCCACCCATTGGCGAACCACCGCCTGAAACACCCTGCTCCTGGAGTCCGCCGGCACGCCGGAGGTCCCGTGCACGAGCACCCTTTCAGTGCCCAGCCAATCAACCACGTGCGGGCATGCCCGCTTTCCCCCGGTGAAGGAGTTGCTCAATATAAGCACCGACGGCTGATCGGAAACGGCGCAGGCGGAAGCCCCGTGCACCAGCGGGCTGGACACGGGCACCGGCCCCGATATCGGCGGCGAAATCGCCGCTTGCACGTCGCCTAAGAGCGCAATCACAGCTACGAGCGCAACGACGGCGATCGAACGGCGGGGCGCGAGCCAGCCGGGTACCTCCGCCGTTCCGACCGCCAAGCCGAGGAAAGGGGCGAAGAAGCCGGCATAGTGATAGTAGAACTCGGGCGCCGCCAGCAGCGCCAACCCAATCACGAGCGCGCTCCAACGCGAGATCCGGGCCAGCTCCGAGGCGCGCGCCCCGCCGCCCCGCAGCGCACCTCTGCGCCAGAGCAGGAGTGCCGCCCCGACCGCAATGACGACCACGCCGACCACCGCCGCCGGCTCCTCCCGGGAAGGGTGGGAAAGAACGGCGAGCCCACTCAGGCTGCCGAGCCGGCCGGCGACACTCTCGCCGGAGAAGCCCCGCTGTGCCTGGGCCAACAACACCTGCCTAAAGGCGCCCACCGGGGCGGAGGCGACAAAAGGAGCGATCGCCACGATGAAGGTGACGCCGGTGGCAAGGGCGAAGCGCAGCGCGCGGCGACGATGGTCTGAGAAAAGCACCAAGAACACCACGGCCGCAGGGAAGACCGCCCATACCTTGGTCGCACCGGCCAGCCCGAAGCAGATGCCCGCCAGGATCTCCCCATCAAGAACACCATGCGAGCGGCGCCTGAGCGCCACCAATCCCAGCAGGCACCAGAAGACCAGGTACGGCTCGAGCAAGATGGTCTGGGAAGCCTGGAGGAACCCGATGCTGAAGGCGGTCACCGCCATGGCCAGGGTCATGCGAGCCGTACTGCGACCCCGCATCAGCACACCCACCAAGACGACGTCGAGGACCGTGACCAGGTCGGTGAACCATCGGGCCAGCTCGAAGCCGAGTCGCTGTGAGGTATCCGCGGCCACGACAGCGAAGGGGAACAGCCAGACGGTTATCAGTGGCGGCTGCAGGAAGTCGAAGGAGCGATAGGGAAGGATCCCGCGCGCCACTTCAAGAGCTGCGGCAAAGTAGACGCCATCGTCGTACTCGGCCACCCGCCCTACATGGCCCCTCCACAGGGATTGCAGGACGAGGAGTAGGGCCCCAAGCACGACAATCCCGGTACCAGCGACAGCACGGACCCCGCGAGCAGCGGTACCGCCGCCTTCGTAGGTGTTTCCCCAGTTACCTGCCAGCGTGCCAAGGCCCCGTTCAACTATGCCCGAAGGTTAGCCGCCGGTGGCCCCCTGCCTGGTGCCACCCAGGCCGGGGGCCACCGGCGCGATGGCGGCACCGGACCCTGGCATACCAAGGAGGATCTGCGAACGTGCAGCGGATTCCTTGTGCGATGACGCGACAGCGCCCTCAGCGATGCTGGGGGAAGCCAAGGTCGATGGAGCTGGTGGCCGGGTCAGGCCAACGCGAGGTCACCACCTTGGAGCGCGTGTAGAAGCGGATCCCGTCCGGGCCGTACATGTGCGTATCGCCGAAGAGCGAGGCCCTCCACCCGCCGAAGCTGTAGTAGCTGACCGGCACCGGAATCGGCACGTTGACGCCAATCATGCCGACCTCTGCGTCCACCCCGAACTGCCTGGCCGCTCCCCCGTCCCGGGTGAAAATCGCCACGCCGTTGGCATAGGGGTTCGAGTTGACAAGCTCCACCGCCTCGGCGTAGGTGCCCACCCGCAGAACAGAGAGGACCGGGCCAAAAATCTCGTCGTCGTAGACACGCGAGCCGGGCCGAACACGATCCACCAGGCTGGGTCCGATGAAGAAGCCGCTGCCCGGAGGCGTGAGCCGGCGACCATCGACCACAACCTGCGCCCCGCCCAGCGCCTCGGCGTCGAGGTAGGAGGAGACCTTCTGGAGGTGCTCGCGGGTAACCAGCGGGCCCATCTCGGACGAAGGATCGTCACCCGGGCCAACCTTGAGCTTTGACACCCTCTCCTCTATGGCGGCCACAAGAGGGTCGGCGATGGAGCCGACTGCAACGATCACGGAGATGGCCATGCATCGCTCCCCCGCCGAGCCATAGCCCGCCGACACCGCGGCGTCGGCCGCCAAGCCGACATCGGCATCTGGGAGAACGACCATATGGTTTTTGGCACCTCCCAATGCCTGGACGCGCTTGCCGTAATGGGTCCCGGTCTCATAGATGTGTCGCGCAATGGGAGTCGACCCCACGAAGGAGACCGCGGCAATGTCCGGGTGCTCAAGGATCCTGTCGACGGCAACTTTGTCGCCGTGCACGACCGAGAACACACCTTCGGGGAGACCCGCCCGCTTCCAGAGCTCGGCGATGAGCATGGATGGGGAAGGGTCCTTCTCGCTCGGCTTGAGCAGGAAGGCGTTGCCGCAGGCGATGGCGTTGGCCATCATCCACAGGGGGACCATGGCGGGGAAGTTGAACGGGGTGATCCCGGCCACCACCCCCAACGGCTGCATCACCGAGTGAACGTCGACGCCACGGGAGACCTGCTCGGAATAGGCGCCTTTGAGCAGATGCGGGACGCCACAGGCAAATTCCAGGTTCTCCAGGCCCCGGGCGACCTCCCCCTCCGCGTCGGAGAGGACCTTCCCGTGCTCAGCGCTGACGAGAGCCGCCACTTCCTTCCTGTTCGCGTCGAGCAGCTCGCGCATGCGGAAGAGAATCTCCGCGCGACGGGAGAGGCCCACGGCTCTCCAGGAGGAGAAGGCCTTCTTTGCCGAGGCCACCGCAAAGTCGATCTCCTCGGCCGAGGCCAGGTCCACCTCTGCGCTCTGCTCACCTAGGGCGGGGTTGTAGACAGGTCCGGTCCTGCCCGAGTTTCCGGGCACCACCTTCCCGTCGATCCAATGGCTGATTCTTCTCACGTTCGCTCCTTGGTTCCCAATCAAAGCCTGGCTACATCCACCTCGGCGACCGCCACCGGGCGATGCTCGCGCAGCGAAAGCCCGGCAGCAAGCCCAATCACGAGCGGCGCGCGGGCATCCTCGGGTCCGACCGGCATGGGCCTACCCTGGGACAGCGCCTCAACGAAGGCCCTCCACTCGTTCACATAAGAGAAGTGGTACCGCTCCAGGAAGAAATAAGGCAGCGCCGGCTGGCGCGTACCATCTGCGGTACGCACAGTGGAGGTCGTGGCCAGAGGGTTGTCAGAGGCCGCCAGGCCTTTGGAGCCGAAAACCTCGACTCGCTGGTCGTATCCGTACACCGCCTGGCGGCTGTTGTCGATAACCGTGAAGCAGCCGTTCTCGTGCACCAGATTGATCACGGCGGTGTCCACATCGCCGATCTCGGCCAACGCGGGATCGATCCGCACCGCGCCTTGTGCGTAAACCTCCACGACCTCGCTGCCGGTCACGTATCTGGCCATGTCGAAGTCATGAATGGTCATGTCGAGGAAAATGCCACCGGACACCTTGGAGTACTCGATCGGTGGCGGTGCGGGATCCCGGCTGGTAATCCGTGCGAGCTGCACCTCCCCGACCTCCCCACTGACCACTGCATTGCGAACCGCCTCGTGCGCCGCATCGAAACGCCGATTAAAGCCGATCATGAAGGCGATGCCGGCTCCCTCCGCGGCGCCGAGCGCCTTGTCAACCTGGGCCAGATCGAGAGAGATCGGCTTCTCGCAGAAGATCGCCTTGCCCGCCGCACTTGCCTCAAGTATCAGGTCCACATGGCTGTCCGTGGAGGAGCAGATGGCCACGGCGTCCACGTCCGAACTGGCGATCAGGGCGGAGGGCGTCATGCTCGGAACGCCCAGGGACGAGGCGATCTCCTCTGCCAGCTCGGGGCGCACGTCGGCAACAGCGGTCAGGGTTGCGCCTTGCACCTGGCTCGCAAGAATCTCGGCGTGCAAGCGGCCGATGCGCCCTGCGCCCACCACTCCCACCCTGAGTGCGCCGGCATTGTTGTGAAGCATCAGCTCAACCTCCGATCCATTGGGCCGACTTCGCGGCCGTCATCTTCTCCCGCGCTTGCCGTACCTCGGGCCGCGGACTCGTCTCCGGCACCCCAACCTCCCAGAAGGCGCCTCCTTCGCTCCAGGCCTGAGGGTCGGTGCGTATCACGATCACACTGGTACGCTCGGCGGCCCGGGCACGGCCAAGCGCCTCCTCCAGCTCGGAAATTGTGGTGGCCACCTCGGCGATGCAGCCCAAAGCTGCAGCGTGCTGGGCAAAGTCTGCCCGTATCGGCGAGACGACCCTGCTGGTGTCAAACATGTTGTTGTAGGAGGCGCCGCCTTGGGCCAGCTGCAAACGCTCGATCACCGCGAAGCCGCCGTTGTCGCAAACGACCACGACCATCTTGTGGCCGGCCAGGACCGAGCTGTATAGCTCGCTGTTGAGCATCAGGTATGAGCCGTCACCAACCAGCACGAAGACCTGCCCACCGGAGCCGGCCCGGGCCATCGCCGCGCCCCACCCGCCGGATACCTCATAACCCATGCACGAGAATCCGTACTCGCAATCGATGGAGGCCACCTGCTTGGCGAGCCAATTGACGTTGAGCTCCCCTGGCAGGCCCCCTGAGGCGGTGAGAACGTAGTCCTGGGCGGTTGCCAGGCGATTCAGTGCACCCACCACCTGCGCGTAGGTGGGCAACCCGGCGCCCGCCGCGGTGGCCTTCTCCACGGCGGCCCTTCCCCGTGCCGCCTCCGCTGCTGCATGATCCAGCCACTCGGCGGGCGCCTTCCACTCCCCCAATGCCTGGGCGAGTTCCTCCAACCCGGCCAGCACGTCGCCGGTCACCGGGGTTGATCCGTGCTTGATCGCGTCGAAGCGCGCGGCGTTCAGACCGATGATCGCCTTAGGTGCGGAGCCGAAGACGGTCCACGAGCCGGTGGTGAAGTCCTGCAGCCGGGTGCCGATGGCCAGGATCACATCCGCCTCCTCTGCAAGCTTGTTAGCCTGGTCCCAGCCGGTCACCCCGATAGGCCCCACCCAGGACGAGTGCGTGGCGACCAGGCTCGACCTTCCGGCAACCGTCTCGGCCACGGGAATGCCCCGGACCAGGGCAAAGTCCGCCAGCTCAGTCTCAGCCAGCGAATAGTGCACGCCGCCACCGGCGACGATCAGAGGGCGCTTGGCGGCACGAAGCGCCTCTGCGGCAGCCTTCACCTCCCCCCGATCCGGCCGAGGCCGGACCTGGCGGTGAATTCGGGGTTGGAAGAACGACTCCGGGAAGTCCCAGGCTTCCGCCTGCACGTCCTGAGGGAGCGCGATGAAGGCGGGCCCACACTCACCCGGATCGAGCATGGTGCGCAGGGCCTGTGGCAGTGACTGCACGACCTGCTGGGGACGAATGATCCTGTCCCAGTAGCGCACCACGGCACGGAAGGCGTCGTTCGCCGTCACCGATGGCGCGCCGAAGTGCTCGAGCTGCTGGAGAACCGGGTCCGGCACACGGGTGGTAAAGGTATCTCCGCTCAACAGGAGCAAGGGGAGCCGGTCGGCCATGGCCACTCCCGCGGCGGTCACCATGTTCAGCGCCCCCGGGCCAATGGAAGAGGTGGCCACCATGATCTGGCGTCGGCGAAGCGCCTTGGCATAGGCGACAGCCGCCAGCGCCATGCCTTGTTCGTTCTGGCCACGCCAGGTGGGGAGGGCATCGCGCGCCTCCTCCAGCGCATGGCCGAGGCAGGTCACGTTGCCGTGCCCGAATATGGCGAAGACTCCCGGGAACAGCGGCGCCTCGACACCGTCGATCACGGTCCGCTGGGCGGTCATCCACCGGACGATGGCTTCCGCGGTGGTTAGCCGAATGGTCCTATCCGCCATCATTCCGACCTCACAGTCTTGACCGGCTCCCAGGCGCCGCTCGCCACGGAGCGCAGGAGCGCATCTTGCACGCTCACGTATCGCACGGCGTCCTCGAAGCCGGGTTGGAACGGCCTCTTTTCGGCTATCGAGCGCATCAACTCCAGGTCCTCGATGAGAACCAGGTCCTCGAAACCGATTCCATTCGCGTTGCCGGGCACGAAGTTGCCGTGGTAAGGGAAGCGCTCTCCCGCCAAGATGGTGCGGTAGCCCGCGTAGCGCCCGTCGGAGCGCAGGTACAACTGGAGCTCGTTCATCCGCTCCAGGTTCCACGCCAAGGCGCCTTCCGTGCCGTAGACCTCGAAGGCCATCTGACTCTCGGGCCCGACCATGGTGCGGCTCGACTCGAACGATCCCCGGACGCCCTCCTCGAACTCGACCAGCATCCCCACGTAGTCCTCGTTGGTCACCGCTCCGGTCGGATCCCCGGGTCGGCCGTGGCCGTAATGGGAGACGGCGCCGGCACTGGGAAGCGGCCGCTCCGGAATGAAGGTGGCCGTCGTCCCCACCACACGCGTGATCGGACCGAGCAGGTACAGCCCCAGATCCACCGAGTGGGACAGCAGGTCGGAGGAGACACCGTATCCGCCCTCGTCGACCAGGTAGCGCCAGGTGAGCAGGCCGGAAGGATCGGCTCCGTAGGTTGAGAAGAACCGGCCGCGGTAGTTGGTTATCCTCCCGAGCGCGCCGTCGTCGATCAGGCGCTTCGCCTCCTGCACCATAGGCGCCCAGCGGTAGTTGTAGCCCACGGCGGATATGACCCCCGCCTTGCGCGCAGCCAATTCGGCTCTGGCGGTCTGCTCCGGCGTGCCGCCCACCGGCTTCTCGCAGAAGACGTGCTTGCCGGCGGCCGAGAACGCCTCGACCAGCTCCACGTGAAGCGCGTTGGGGGTGGTGATGAACACCACGTCTATATCGGAGTCCCCCGCCAGGCTTTGCCAATCGGCCTCACCACGCGCGAAGCCGAAATCCGAGACCGCCTGTTCGCGCCTGCCGGGGTCGGTGTCGGAGCAGGCAACCAGCTCGATGTAGTAGGGCTCGCCGGGAAAAATCCCCGCCAGCCGCCGGACCGACCGGCTGTGGGCCTGGCCCATCCAGCCGAAGCCGACGACACCGACGCCGATCCTGGGTTTGGACGTCATTGGGCAACCTCCTCCGCCACGGCGGCGGTCATCGGGCAACGGGGATCGATCTCCATGCCCTCCCACTGGTCGCGGACCCAGTGGTGGGAGGGGTCGTCGCAAAAGGCCATGCTTCGGCCGCCTCCGGGGCCGGCCAGCACGTTCAGGTAGTAGAGCGGATAGCCGGGAGCGGCGATGCTCGGCCCGTGGTAGCCGCGCGGAATCAGAAAGACGTCACCGTCCTTTATAACGACGTTCTCGTCGATGCTCCTATCCGTGGTATACAGGCGGTGCATGGCAAATCCCTCCCTGGAGGTCTCTAGGCTGCCGGCGCGCCCCAGGCGGAAGTAGTAGATCTCCTCGTTGTTCACCTTGCACTCGGGGGAGTCATCATGCTTGTGAGGCGGGTAGGAAGACCAGTTGCCGTCGGGGGTCAGCACCTCCACGCACATAAGCCGGTCGGCTCCGTCGAAGACACCGGGGGCCATGAAATTTGTGACCTGGCGCGTGGAAGGGCCGGCTCCGCGAACTTCCACCGGAACCTCTGCCGCGCCCACATAGGCCGGCTCGAGACACTTTTCGGTTCGGGCCGATGGCAGCGCCACCTCGCAACCGCCATCGGACTCGAGTATCAGCTCGGAGTCGAGCGGAACATACACCCAATCCGAGACAGCCGAGAAAACGCTCCTGCGCCCCTTGAGCTCGAAGCTCTTTCCGGCGAGCGTCACACGCAAGGAACCGGCGAGCGGTAGCACGGCCATCTCCACTCCCTCGGCCCGAAGCTCGATCCGCCCTCCGGGCGCCAGGTGGGCAACGCGCAGGCCGGAGTAGACCCAACCGGCCTCCTCGGGGTCTAGCCAGGCGGCATAACCTTCCCTGGCCAGCGAGCCCTCCGGGTGGTGAAGCAACCGCGCGCTCACAGCGCCCTCGCCTTGGCATCCACCAGCTTTGCCGCCGCCGCCACACCGGCCTCGACGTCACCGACCGAAGGATAGAGAAGGCTGCGCCCGATGACCAGGCCGCGGCAGTGCGGATGCGAAAGCGCACTCTCCCAGGCGGCGAGCGCAGCCGCCTGGTCGGAGCTGACAGCTCCCCCGAGGACGACCGCAGGGCACGTGCTGGCTCCCATCACATCGGCCACGCGCTCGCCGGAAGGAACTTTTAGCCAGGTATGGGCAGAGGAGGCTCCCAGGCCGCTCGCCACCGCCACCGCCCTGATCAGGCTCTCGGGCCGGTTGTCGTTGACGGGCATGCCGCCTGCGTCCTTGGTATAGGCCAGTGGCTCGATCATCGCCATCAGCCTCCGGTCGGCAAGCTCGGTGACGGCGCGCGCGCATGCCTCGATGGTGGCCGCCGTGCGCGGATCCTCGTCGTCCAGCCGCAGCAAGACCTTGCCGCCGTCGAGACCGAGCTCCTCAACGTGGGCCGCATCGTAGGCGGTCATCCGGTCGTCCATCCCCCAGCGGGCGCCCGCCAGGCCCCCACGGTTCATGGTGCCGATGGCAAGCCGGTCGTCGAGCAACCCGAAGAAGGCCAGGTCCTCCAAGATGTCGGCACTGGCCAGCACGCCGTCGACGCGCGGATTGCCAAGAGCCGTCGCCAGGCGGCGCAGGAGGTCGCGCCGATCCGCCATGGCCAGCGGCTCGCGGCCGGCCGCCAGGGCCCCGCGGGCAGGATGATCGGCCGCCACCACGAAGAGAACTCCGTCCGGGGCCAGCTCAGCCCGGTGCTTTCGCTCAGAGAGCGCACCCGCCACTCGGGCAGGGCTGGAAACCCTGGCACCGATCAACTCGTGAAACATTTGGTCACTGATTTGCATCTTCACTCCTGAAACAAGGCCGAGATCTCAGCCTCGGTCCCCATCGCGTCAGCACACAGCAGGCGCGAGGCGACCAGTGCTCCGGCGGCATTGGCGAAGCCGATGGTTCTAACCGGATCCCACCCGGACAAGAGCCCGTGGACGAGAGCCCCGCCGAAGGCATCCCCGGCGCCTAGGCCGCATACAACCCGTACGGGGTGGGGAGGCACGATGGTGCGACTGCGCTCGGTCGCCACCAGAACTCCCTCACCTCCCATCTTCACCACAGCCCATTCGACCCCCGCCTCCAGGAGGCGGTCGGCGGCCTCGTCGGGCTCGGAGCTCCCCACCGCGATCTCGCACTCCGTACGGTTGCCGACAGCGACGGTGGCGTGCGGAATCAGGGAGCCGATCCCCTTGCGCGCGGCTTGCTCCGACGCCCACAGCGTTGGGCGGTAATCGAGGTCCACCACCGTATGCCGGCGGCGTCCGCGCACTTCCAGCATCCCCATGGTGGCTCCGGCACTGGGCTCGGCCGACATGCCGGTCCCGGTCACCCAGAGGACCCCGACACCACGAATCACGTCCTCCTCGACGTCCCCGGGCTCTATGGTCAGATCCGGAGCCGTCGGCTCGCGATAAAAGAGGAGTTGGGGATCCTCAGGCGGGTCGAGCACCGCAAAGGCGAGTGGAGTGCGCAGCTGCGGGGAGGTGCCGACGTAACGAGTTTCCACACCGAACTCCGCCAACCGCTTGCGCAGGTACCCGCCAAAGGGGTCCGCACCAACCTTGGTGAGAACGGCTGCACGGTGCCCAAGCCTGGCAGCGGCCACGGCGACGTTGGTGGCACTCCCACCGACCGCCTTGGTGAAGGTGGCCACTTCGTTCCAGCCGGCTCCGACCTCGGAGGCGTAGAGGTCCACGCTGATTCGGCCAACCGTCAGCAATTCGAGGTCGTGATCCACGGCCCTACTATCCTTCCGCTCCTTGAGCGAGCTCCCGGGCCTCCTTGGCGATCTCCTCAATATCGGGCGCGTCCGCCAGCTTGGCAAGCTCGTCGCTGAGCTGCTGCAGCTCGGCGCCACCCGCCATCATCTCGGTCAGGGCCTCGACACTGGTCTCACTACGGAGGTAGGAGCCCATCATGCGGCCTCTCTTGAGGAGCACGAAACGGTCACCGACCAGGAATGCGTGGTTGGGGTTATGGGTGATGAAGATGACCGCCTTGCCCATGTCACGAGCCTGGACGATGTACTTGAGCACGACGCCGGACTGGCGCACGCCAAGCGCCGAAGTCGGCTCGTCGAGTATCAGCACGCGCGCACCGAAGTAGACGGCCCTGGCGATCGCCACCGCCTGGCGCTCACCTCCCGAGAGTGTGCCGACCGTCTGGTTGGGGTCACGAACGTCGATGCCGATCTTGGCGAGCTCGGAGTGCATGATCGTCTTGGCTTTGCCGACGTCCATGCGCCTCAGCGGTCCCCAGCCCTTCGTGGGTTCGTTGCCGAGGAAGAAGTTCCGCCAGATGGACATAAGCGGAACAGTGGCAAGGTCCTGGAATACCGTGGCAATGCCCTGGGCCTGCGCCGCCCTGGGATTTGGCAGGTGGACCGGCCGGCCCTCTATGAGTAGTTCGCCCGCGTCCGGCGAGTGTACGCCGGAGAGCATCTTGATGAGCGTCGATTTCCCGGCGCCGTTGTCGCCGAGTACACAGGTAACCTCGCCTGCGTTCACCTGGAGCGAAATGTCCTGAAGAGCGTTGACGCTTCCGAAGTACTTGCTGACCCCGCGCATCTCTAGCAGCGGGGTTTCCTTGACCTGGGCCATCCCGCTCACCGCCTTGCCTTCATCGCACGCTGGTAGACCAAGGTGTTGACCCCCACGGCCAGGAAGAGAATGACCCCGAGAAAAGTGAAGTCCCAGGCGCTTGCCCAGCCGGCATAGATCACGCCTTCGAAAGCCATGCCGATGACGCAGGCTCCGATGGCGGCTCCGATGGCGGAGCCGTATCCGCCGGTCAGGAAGCAGCCTCCCACGACCGCGGCGATGATATAGAAGAACTCGTATCCGACGCCCTGCTCGGAGACCGCTGAACTCGCCTGGGTGAAGGAGATGATGCCAACCAGGGCCGCGGACATGGCCGTCGCCACAAAAAGCATCATCTTGGTGCGGGCAACCGGGACCCCGACATTGCGGGCCGAGTTTGCGTCACCCCCGGAGGCGAAGATCCAGTTTCCAAAGGTTGTTCGGTTCAACACCCACGCACCGATTATGGTCACGATGACGAACCAGATGTCCGCCGTCTGGTACCCGTTGGGAAGCGCCTTGGAGGCGAAGAAGCTGCTGCCGAAGATGGTCTTGGCGCTGGCCATGCCGGAGTAGTGGCTGCCGGTCAGGCTTACCTGCGTGCTGCCGGCATTGAGCTTGAGGACTCCGCCGACGCTGGCGCCGCGGAGAACGAAGAAGGTCGCCAAAGTGACGATGAAGCTGGGCAACTTGGTTTTGACGACTACGTACCCGTTGACCAGCCCCACCACGGCCGCAAAGGCAAAGGTGCCCACGATCGCCAGCCACGCATTCCAGTGCAGCTTGTCCATAAAGAACCACATGACGATGGCTGTCACACCGGTCAAGACGCCGGTCGAGAGATCGAACTCGCCCGCCACCATCAGCATTCCGACGGGAACGGCCATGATCCCGAAGACCGAGGCCTGCTGGGTCCATGCGGCGAAGCCCGTCTGATGAATCCAGAGATGATTGGCGGTTGCGTCGGTGGCCATGAAGAGCACGAAGACCGCGATGGCTCCGAGGAGCGCCCCCAACTCGGGGCGCATCAGAAGACGTGTGGCCCGGCCTACGTGTGCGAGCCGCTCGTCTCCGGCTTTGGCCGGCCCAGGTGTCTGGAAATCGGCAGCAGTAACTGTCATATTGGAGTCCCTTTGATCAGTCGGCCTCACCAGGAGGCCTGAGAAAGCAGAGGCCGGGAACATCCCCCCTGGGCGGCATGCCCATCGGCCTGCCGCCCCTGGGACGCCGGGCCGACCAGGCATAGCCGGCCCGGCGTCCACGGGGTTTGGGGGATCTGCCGCCCTTTCAGCGGCTCTGGCGGACTAGTTGTCGCCCGCCTTGACAGAGGCGGCGACCGAGGCGACGTTGGAGTGGTCGATGAGCCTTGGCCCACTCGCCACCGTGGTTCCGCCACCAACGGTCTGGCCGTGATACTTGTTGTACAGGTAAAGGAAGACGATGGGCAGGTAGCCCTGCAGGTACTGCTGCTGATCCACCGCGAAGTCGAGCTTGGGCGGATTGGCCTGCAGGTCTGCAAGCACCGTCGAGTCGAGGTCGAAGGTTGCAATCTTGACGTTGGGGGGATTTGTCGCCACCAGCGCGTCGGAGATTGCCGTGTTCAGGGTCAGCACCGCGTTGATCCCGGGGTGTGCCTGCAGGTAGGCCGTGACCTGTCCAATCGCCTGCTGCGGGTTGCTGGCCGCGTTGGGCGTGGAGAGCATCAGCTCGGTGCACGCCGGGCCCGAAGTCGGAGCATTACCGGTCGAGCAGGTCTGGCCGACGCCGAGTCCCTGAGCAAGCCCGTTACACCGGTCGAGCAGGTTCTGCCCGGACTGGTGCACGACGCACAGGACGTTGGTGACGCCCTGCTGCTTGAAGCGTTGCCCAGCCATCTGGCCGGCAAGGGTCTCCGGCTGGCCGACGCAGGTGATGGCGCCCGTAGCGGCGATGTCCTGGTTGTTGCACCCCGCATTGAGCAGGACCACCGGGATGCCGGCCTTGGTGGCCGCCGCGAGGGTCGCGTTCATGAGGGTGGGGTCGTGGTCCGAGACGGCGATGCCATTGACATGGGCGTTGATGGCGTCCTGGATCTGTGCGTTCTCGGCGTTGTCGTCAGGATTCGCCTGGCCTTGCTGCTGCGAACCATAGACCTCGCTCAGCTTGCAGCCAAGCGTCTTGGCAGCGTCCTTCGCTCCCTTGTAGACGACGCTCCAGAAGTTGCCATTGTCGCCGTGTGTTATAACGGCGAAGGTATAGGTGCACGGCCCGGCCGTCGCCGCGGTGTTCGAAGTTTTCAGCACCGCGGTCGTCCCACTCGAGCTGCTCGACGAGCTGCTGCCGCAGGCTGCCGCGAATAGCGCGAGTGATGCTAACCCCGCGATCACGCGCAATGGTCTGGCAGACGCTTTTTTACGCATGCCTTCTCCCCTCCTAATTGCTTTTTGGTTTTTTTCTAGCTCGGTTGACATGGTTTTCTCAAAGGTGCCGCCCGCTAGCGAGCGGCGGGATGCGCCTTAGGACGCGCCGAGGCTCCGCAAATATGCGAGGCTTGCCTCGACGTCGTCCGCCGGACGCACGTCTTGCGCCGCCAGTGACGGATCGATTGTCAGGTCCTGCTCCAGGACGTAGAAACCTTGGTAGCCGGCATGCTCCAGCTCGGAGACCGCATCGCCCACCGGGACGTCTCCACCACCCAGCGAGCAGAAGAGCCCCTCCCGGGTGGCGTCCAGCAGCGAGAGCTCTCCGCGCCGGAGCCGTGCCGCGATGTCCGCCTTCACGTCCTTGAGGTGCACCAGGCCAACCCTGTCGGCATTGCTCTTGGCGAAGGCGACCGGATCGACCCCACCGATGGTCAGGTGCCCCGTGTCGAGGCACCAGCGCACATCGGAGCGCGCCAGGACCTCCTCCACCTCGTCGGCGGTCTCGACCAAGGTTCCGGCGTGGGGATGTAGCACCTGGACGAGGCCGCTATCCGCACAGATCTCCTCCACCAGCGCCAAGCCCTCGCATAGGTTGCGCCAGAGGACCTCATCCATGGCGGGAGGCTCGCTCCAGGCTTCATCGGCCACCACCGCGGTCACGAACCTGGTAGCCCCGACCTCGGAGAGCAGGCGCGCGTAGTTGCGGGCGTAGCTCTTCATCGACTCCCGCTGGTTGAGATCATGAAGGACCAGCGGAACGAAGCCTCCGACCGCCCGCAGCCCGTGCGCATCGAGGAGCTCGCGAATCGCGGCGCCGTCGTCACCCAGGTAGCCGACCGGACCGAGCTCTGTGGCACTGAGGCCGAGCCGCCTCATCTCCCCCAGAACGCGGGACGGCCCCAGTTGCTGCCCCCAGCCGGGAACCTCGCAAACTCCCCACGAAATGGGCGCGCCGGCAAACCGCCGAGAATCTATTGCCACTTGGCAGACCTCCCCCTTCAATCAGCCGGCGCCAAAGCGCAACCACCAGTCTTGATTGGAGCGCTCTAAATTCACCCCCAGGCCATTTGGAGCGCTCTAAATCGTGTAATCTGGCCATTATGGCGGATCACAGCGAGCCTGTCAAGCCGATACGAAAGAAAGTTTCCCCGTCCACAATGGACGACGTCGCACGAGCTGCCGGGGTATCCCGAGCACTGGTTTCGCTGGTCATGCGCGACTCACCCCTGGTAAGCGCGGACCGGCGCAAGAGGGTTCTCGAAGCGGCGGCAAAGCTGGGGTACCGGCCCAATGCGATGGCAAGGTCGCTGGCCAGCCGCAAGACGGGCATCATCGGCGTCCTGCTGAACGACCTCCACAACCCCTTCTTCGCCGAAATTATGGACGGGATCGAGGAGACCGCCGAGCGCGAGGGATATCGCCTGCTGCTGAGCACTGGCGGGCGCCGGGAGGAGCGCGAAGAGACGGCGCTCGAGGCAATGCTCGAATTCAGGGTCGACGGAGTCATCCTGCTTAGCCCCCTCCTTTCCAGCTCGGTCATACGGCGCACCGCCGAGACCACAGCGGTGGTCGTCCTGAGCCGCACCATGCGGATCCAGGATGTCGACACCGTGGTCACCGATGAAGCCTTTGGGGCTCAACTGGCAGTGCAGCACCTCATCGCCCTTGGACATGTCCGAATCGCCCATATCGACGGAGGCGAGTACCCCAGCGGCCCACCACGGCGCAGAGGTTACGAGCGGGCGATGAAGGCGGCCGGCTTGAAGACCATGGTGATCCCGGGCGACTTCAGCGAGAATGGCGGGACCCGAGCCGCCGAGCGGATCCTTGAGATGGATGAGCTGCCCACCGCAGTATTCGTTGCCAACGACCTCGCCGCCGCCGGCGCCATGGCCCGGCTTCAAGAAGCGGGGTTGCGGATCCCCGAGGACATCTCGATCGTTGGCTTCGACAATACGTTCCTGGCCTCCCTGAGTCAGATCAGCCTCACCTCGGTGAACCAGCCGCGCCAGGACATGGGCGAGCTCGCGGTTCGCACCGTCATCGAGCGAATCCGAGGAACTCGCACGGAGACCGTCCACCACATGACCGCGCCGACCCTGGTGGTGCGCCGCTCCACTTCTCACCCACCCATCAGCGCGGGCTGGGAGGAGGATGCCGCGGGTCTGGCCTGAGGGCCCGTGCCGGCTCCAGTCGCAAAGCCGAACCCCTTGGGGACAACGACCCCCCACCAACACTTCCGAGCCGCCGGACACCGCATTTGCGCGTATCCCGAGAGCGACGCCGGGGGCGACGTTGCGCGACCGGCCCGAGGCAGGCCCCGGCCATTGGCTCAAACCCGGGAATGGCCTCGTCGATTGGCTCCGCGCCCGCAGAAGCAATACTGCGCCGGCTGAGCGGCACCTGGTCATCCGGCAGCTCGGGAAAAATGTCCCCCGGCCCGACTTGACGGATATGGGAACGTTCCCATATTCTAGGGAACGTTCCCACTGGGATCCGCCTTCGGGCGGACACTGCAACTTCGGAGGGCGTCTTGACGCGCCAACCCACGATCCTCGACGTAGCGGCACTTGCTGGAGTCTCTAAATCCGTTGTCTCCCGGGTGATCAACGACTCCCCTCTTGTCAGTCCCGCGACGCGGAAGGCCGTCCTCATGGCCGCCGCTCAGATCGGATACCGGCCCAATGCGGCGGCCCGGCACCTGGCGTCAAACCGTACGCGCATCCTCGGCGCGGTGGTCGACGACCTCCACAACCCGTTCTTCGCCGACATGCTCGACGGCATCGAAGATGTTGCCAGAGAGCATGGCTACCGGGTGATGGTGATGGCGGGTGGGCGCAACACGCGCAACGAGGAGGATGCCGTCGAGGCCTTCCTCGAGCTGCGAGTCGACGGGCTCGTGCTGGCGGGCCCTCAGATCCGCCCCCAAACCTTGAAGCGCGCACGCGCGGCCACCAGAGTCGTGGTGGCGGCGCACCGCCTGCGGAGCAATGCGGGGAGCAGCGTGGCCACCGACGATATACGAGGCGCCGGGCTGGCAGTGGAACATCTCACCGGGCTCGGCCACAGCCGCATCGCCTACCTGCGCGGAGCACCGTCCCCGCCTGCGCGCGACCGGCTCAGCGGCTATCAGAGGGCAATGAAGAAGGCCGGCCTGGTACCCGTCATCCTCGAAGCGGACTTCACCGAGGATGGTGGCTATGCGGCGGCACAGGAGATTGCCCGATCCGGCGACATCCCGACCGCCATCTGTGCACCGAACGACCTTGCTGCGATCGGCGCCATCAACGCCCTCGAGGACGCGGGCCTAAGCGTGCCGGCAGACGTCTCGGTTGTCGGTTACGACGACACCGCTTTGGCCGGCCTCCGACACATATCGCTCACGACCGTGCACCAGCCCCGCCGCGAGCTGGGAAAGCAGGCCGCCGAGCTACTGCTGGCCGAAGGCGAAGGATCGTCCCAGCCGCGTCAGGTCCTCCTTCCACCTCATCTGGTAGCCCGCACTTCCACTGCTGCGCCAAGGGGAGGCCAAGGGCCCTCCCTACATCCGTTGCCTTCCCCGGCATCAGCTAGGAGCATGTCATGAACCATGAACCGAGACGAGGCGAACCTCGCCTTTTCCCCGTCGGAAGCGCACCTGATTCGTGGGGCGTCTGGTTTCCCGACGACCCCCTGCAAACTCCATGGACCCGATTTCTCGACGAAATCGCCGACGCGGGATACGAATGGGTCGAGCTTGGCCCGTTTGGATACCTGCCGACGGATCCACAGGAGCTGAAAGCCGAGCTGGACAAGCGCGGACTTCGCCTCTCGGGCGGGACGGTGGGTGGTCCCCTGCACCGGCCGGGGGAGCTGGGGGCGATCCGGCGGAACATGCTCGAAGTTGCCCGCCTGGCCAGTGCACTGGGGGCCCAGCATCTCGTCTTCCTGCCGTCGATGTATCGCGGTCTGAAAGACGGCGCACTGCTCGAGCCGGCCGAGCTCACGGCGGGGCAATGGCAGGCGGTGGCCCGTGGAGCCGAGCATCTAGCCAAGGTGCTGTTGGAGGAGACCGGAATGCGCTTCTGCTTTCACCCCCATGCGGACAGCCATGTCGAGACCGACGAACAGATCGAGCGCTTCCTCGCCGGCACCGATCCGGACCTGGTCGGCCTGTGCCTGGATACCGGCCATGTGGCCTATGCGCGCGGCAACGCTCCACGCATTGCGCGCGAGCATCCTGATCGGGTCTGGTACGTGCACATCAAGTCAGTCGATCCCGCCGTACTGGCGAAAGTGGCCGCCGACGGGCTCTCCTTCGCCGACGCGGTGAAGCTCGGCGTAATGTGCGAGCCGAGCCGCGGCATTCCGCCGCTTGAGGAGATGCGCGACGCCATCTCGAATCTTCCCGCGGGCACCTTCGTAGTCGTAGAGCAGGACCTATACCCCTGCGACTTCGGCCGCCCGCTGCCCATTGCCCTCCGGACACGCAAGACACTTCGAGACGCAGGAATTGGATAGGAAAATGAACAAGAAAATCACGGTTGCCGTCATCGGAGCCGGCATGGCCGGCCAGGCCCATGCCTACGGCTTTCGCAACGCCACCATGCACCCGGCGTTGTCCGAGGTGGATATCGAACTCTCCACCATCGCGGACGCAAGCCGGCAACTCGCCGAATCCGTCTCCAAGCGCTACGGGTTCGCCCGAGCCGTGGACAGCGTGGATGCGGTCGTCGAAGACGACTCGATCGATGCCGTTAGCGTGGCGCTCCCCAACTTCGCCTACGCCGAGGTCATCCCCAGGCTGATCGGGGCGGGGAAGCATGTGCTGGCGGAGAAGCCGCTCGGACGTTCGGCGGCGGAGGCCTATGGCTTCGCAACGGCGGCTGACGCGGCGGAGGTGGTTCACGGCGTCGGCTTCTCCTTCTCCCGCCTGGGTGCCATTGAAGCGATCGAGACGCTTCTCAAGTCAGGGGCGATCGGCAACATCAGGCATCTCTCGGCCTGGTACCTGACCGACTACGCCGCGACCGAGGAGACCCCCTTCTCCTGGCGCTACGACAAGTCGCTGGCCGGCGGAGGGGCCATAGTTGACGTAGGTGCGCACATCATCTCGGTCATAGAACGCCTGGCCGGACCAATCAATCGGGTGATCGCGGCCGAGGCGCGGACGCTTATCCCCTCTAGAAGGCTCCCGGCCGGTACCGCCGGCATCGGACATGGCCATGCCGAGCTTTCATCCGAGACGGCCGCCGTGACCACCGACGACGTGACCAGCGTCGTAGCCGAGCTGGCTGGTGGAGGACTGGCCCAGATAACGACGAGCCGCGTGGCGACCGGGGTTCCCAACTCTTTGGGATTCCAAATCATCGGCTCTGACGGCTCGATAGCCTTCGACTCCATGCACGCCGACGAGTTCCAGCTCTTTCAGCCCTCCTCCGCCCCGGCGGAGTCCAATGGCGCCAGGACCGTGCTGGTAGGCCCGGAGCAACCCGCCTTCGCATACACCATTCCAATGCCCGCCCGCGGCGTGGGCTCAGGGTACGGCGCGGCCTTCGTCGCCCAGGCCCAGGACTTCGTCGGTTCCATAGTCTCGAAAAGGCCGATCACCAGCGACTTCTGGGCCGGATATCAAACCATGCTTGCCTGCGACGCGGTCCAGCTGGCTGCGGCCGGGCACAGCTCCGTCGACCTTTCAGACCTGGACAAGAGCCATCGCGGCCCAAGTTGATTTGTCCTCGCACGCGGGCCGCCGGCTTTACCGCCGACGGCCCGCGTGTTGGCCCCACCTCGAGTCCGAGTTGGAGCTCCACGCCAAGCCGGCCAGGCCCGGAGGGTAAAATAGCTCGGGGGAAGCCCGCAGCACCTTTGGCCGACGATTTAGGCCCTCGAGCGCCCGGGGGTAGGCTGACGCCTAACGTGCGAGCGGGTCGAACGGCAGCCGCCCGGAAAGCCGGTGGCCGCCGGTTAGGCGATTCCCAATCCTGGGTAGTCCACGGCGCCTCGCCGAGCATGTGACGGAGCCGGAAATGAAGGCGATCCAACCGCGCACCGGTGACTCTGGCGCCGCGCCGGAACGCGGCGCGGTACTCGGCACCCTCGGCTGGGAAGGCGGCTATTCGCGCTGCCTGATGGACTCGGTTCCAACCAGTCTCCAAAGCCGATGGCAGGTGGCCGGATGAATTCCGGTCCGGGCCCGGCCGACAACCGTTCCAAAATGGGTGGACAAGCCATCCAGCCGGCGGTGCCGAGCATCGGGCTCAGCGAGGCGCAAGCCGCCGAGCGACTGGCTCGCTACGGTCCCAACACCATCGAAGCCGAACACCGGCACCCCTTTCGCCAGCTCGCCTCGAAGCTCACGGGGCCGGTCCCCTACCTGCTCGAAGCAGCCGTCGTCCTCGAGCTGGCCGTGGGAAAGCCGACCGAGGCGGTCATCGTCGCTGCTCTGGTGTTGTTCAACGGAATCCTCAGCTTCGTGCAGGAGGGCCGAGCGCGCCACGCCCTCGACCTCTTGCGCAGCCGCCTGGCCGTACAGGCTCGCGTCATGCGCGGCGGCCGTTGGGCGCTCGTGAAGGCCGAGATGCTGGTTCCCGGAGACGTGGTTCACGTCCGCATGGGCGACATCGTCCCGGCCGACCTCTTGGTGCTGGAAGGGTCGGTCTCAGCGGACAAGTCGGTGCTGACAGGCGAGTCCGCCGCTGTCGAAGCCGCCGCCGGAGACACCCTGTATGCCGGATCGCTGGTGCGGCTAGGCGAGGCCACCGGACAGGTGACGGCCACCGGCACCAGGACCTATTTCGGGCACACCGCCGAGCTGGTTCGCACGGCACAGACCGCGAGCCATCTGGAGGAGACGATATTCAAGGTGGTATGGGCGCTGCTTGCCCTGGATGGAGCGCTGGTGATCGCCACCCTGGCCTACGGCGTGGCCACACGGATGCCATTGGCCGAGCTCCTCCCCTTCATCCTCATCCTGGTCATCGCGACCGTCCCCGTGGCTCTGCCCGCCACCTTCACCCTCGCCTCCTCGCTGGGAGCACTCGAGCTTGCCCACTCGGGCGTGCTGGTCACCCACCTCACCGCCATCGAGGAGGCCGCCGCCATGGACCTGCTCTGCAGCGACAAGACCGGCACCATCACCCAGAACCTCCTATCCGTCACCGCGGTCAGGGCCTACGACGGGCTCAGCGACTCCGAGGTCGTCACCCTTGGGGCGGCGGCCTCCGATGCGGCGACTCAGGACCCGATAGACCTGGCGATCATCGCCGCGGCGGCGGAAGCAAAGGGGCCCGGCCAGAGAGTCGGCTTCATGCCCTTCGACCCCCGGACCAAGCGATCGGAGGCAAGCTACGCGGCCGGCGGCGCGACCTTGCGGGTGGCCAAGGGCGCCCCTGCCGTGATCTCGGCCATGTCCGATGCCCCGGCCTCGCTCGAATCCGACGTCGAGAAGCTCGCCTCCGGCGGCGCCCGCGTGCTCGCCGTCGCCTCCGGAGCGGACCGGCTGCGGGTAGCCGGCCTGGTGGCTCTGGGAGACCCGCTCCGCCCGGACTCTGGCGCACTCGTCGAGCACCTTCGCAGGCTGGGAGTCAGGGTGCTGATGGTCAGCGGCGATGCCGCGCCCACCGCGGTTGCCGTCGCACGCGAGGTCGGCATCGGAACCCGCCTTGCCACCCCAGAGGCGCTGCGCGCCGGCGCCCGGGACCCGCTCGACTTCGACGTGGTCGCGGGGGTCCTCCCTGAGGACAAGCTCGCTCTGGTGGAACGAGCGCAGGCGGCCGGACACGTGGTGGGAATGACCGGCGACGGCGTCAACGACGCCCCCGCCCTCAAGCGCGCGGAAGTCGGCATCGCCGTCTCCTCGGCAACCGACGTCGCCAAGGAAGCGGCCGGAGTGGTCCTCACCGATGCCGGGTTGGGCGGGATTGTGGCCGCAGTCGAGACCGGCCGCCGGGTCTACCAGAGGATGCTCACATACACTCTGAACAAGATCGCCAAGACCTTCCAGGTCTCGCTCTTCCTGGGCCTCGGACTTCTCGTCACCGGAAACCTGGTGACCACTCCCCGGTTGGTGCTGCTGCTTCTCTTCGCCAACGACTTCGTGACGATGGCCATCTCCACCGACCGGGTCGGCTTCTCCCCGCGACCCGACCGTTGGCGCGTGCCCACGATATCCATTGCCGCCCTCGGCGTCGCCGTTCCCTGGCTGGCCGCATCCTTCGCAACCTACTACATCGGCCGCGACACGCTGGGGATGGGGCTTGCCCGCACTCAGACCCTGGTCTTCGTGATGCTGGTGTTCACCGGCCAGGCCACCGTCTACCTGGTACGCGAGCGAGGGCATCTCTGGACCGCCAGGCCGAGCAACTGGATGATGCTCGCCACGGTTCTCGATGTTGCCGTGGTGGCAACCATGGCC